>RGPS01000251.1 GCA_010084195.1 Terriglobia bacterium | reverse complement strand
TCGTGGTGTCGAGGAATTCGAGGGCGAGGTCGGTCCAGCCTTCGGCCTCGAATTTCTTCATGGGGATGGGCTCGGGCGAATCGCGGAAGTACTGGGTGTTGAAGTGGGCGTGGCTGCACTGGTTGGCGGCCCAGAATTCGAAACCCTGACGGCGGGGTCCGGGGGGGATGAAGCCGGGGAGGCGTTTGCCTCCGTCGAGGTGCCATTTGCCGATGAAACCGGTGCGGTAACCGGCTTTGGCGAGGAGTTCAGGGACGGTGACCTCAGTTTCGCGGAGGCGGAGGTCGTTGGCGGTCATGCCGTTCTCGCTGGCGTATTTGCCGGTGAGGAGGATGGCTCGGGCCGGGCAGCAGACGGGAGTATTGGCGATGGTGTTCTTCAGCAGGATGCCCTGGCTGGCGAGGCGATCGAAATGAGGAGTGATGGCGTCTTTATTACCCATACAGCCGAGCGCCTGGGCGCGCAGCTGGTCCGGGAGGAGGAAGACGATATTGGGGCGAGAGGTCTCGGCAGCAGGGAGGAGAGTAGCCGTGGCGGCGGCGGAAAGGAATTCTCGGCGATTCATCACGCTGAATTGTACCCTTTGGGATGGAACGTTGTTATACTTTCCAGGGACTAATCTATGCGAACAATTAACGTGTCCGTGAACGGGAAGCAGTATTCCCACGAAGTGGAGCCGCGGATGCTCCTGATCCATTACCTTCGTGAGGTAATCGGACTCACCGGAACTCATATGGGCTGCGAGACCTCTCTTTGCGGCGCCTGCACGATCGAAGTGGATGGCAAAGCAGTGAAAAGCTGCACGATGTTCGCTGTTCAGGCCGACGGGGCGAAGATCCTGACGGTAGAAGGTCTGGCGGCACCCGATGGCACACTGCACCCGATCCAGGAAGCCTACTGGACGGAACATGCTCTGCAGTGTGGCTTCTGCACGCCGGGCATGATCATGATTACAAAGCAGATTCTGGAACGGAACCCGAATCCGACCGAGCACGAAATTCGTGAGGGTCTGGACGGCAACCTGTGCCGCTGCACGGGGTATCAGCATATTGTGAACGCGGTCCGAACGGCAGCGAAGGCGGGGGCATAAAAGATGACTACCACCGTGACGAAACTCGAAAAACTGGTTGGAAAGCGCATTAAGCGCAAAGAAGATCCGCGGCTGATCACCGGGACCGCCACCTATGTGGAGGACGTGAAGCTGCCGGAGCTGCTGCATGCGGCGATTCTGCGAAGTCCGCATGGTGCGGCGAATATCAAGTCGATTGACATCTCGAAGGCTGCGGCGCTGCCGGGCGTGGTTGCTGTGTATACGGGCGCGGATATCCTGGGCGTTGGCTCGGTGGTTTGCGCGGCCGATTTGCCGGGCCTGCGGAAGCCGGTGCACCATATTCTGGCGCAGGACCGTACGTATTTTGTGGGCCACGCTGTTGCGGTCGTAGTCGCGAAAGACAGGTATGTGGCGGCCGACGGCGTCGATTTGATTGAAGTGGACTGGCAGCCGACACAAGCGGTTACGGATCCCGAAAAGGCTCTGGCTGCGGGCGCTCCGGCGGTACATCCGGAATGGCCTGACAACACGGCGTTCATCCACAACCAGGAAGGCGGCGATATGGCGCAGGCCTTCGCGGACGCCGAAGTGGTGGTGAAGCAGAGGATCGTGAGCCAGCGCCTGATTCCGAACCCGATGGAAACGCGGGGTGTGGTGGCGGACTGGAAACAGGCCGATAAGGCGATGACGATCTGGACTTCGACGCAGATTCCTCACCTTGCAAGGTCGATTCTGGCGGGGCAGCTGGGGCTGGATGAGAATCGCGTCCGGCTGATTGCGCCTGAGGTTGGCGGTGGCTTCGGTTCGAAGCTGAACGTTTACCCGGAAGAAGCTTTGATGGGCTTTGTTTCGATGAAGCTGCAGAAGCCGGTGAAGTGGATTGAGAGCCGTCGGGAGAATTTCCAGACGACGATCCATGGGCGCGGGCATGTGGACTATTTGGAGATTGCGGCGAAGCGGGACGGCACGATTCTGGGGCTGAAGCTGAAGCTGATTCAGGACCTGGGCGCATATCACCAACTGCTGACACCGGCGATTCCGACGCTTTCGGTGCTGATGATGCCGGGGCTGTACAAGTTCCGGAATATCAGCGCACAGGTGATTGGCGTGTTTACGAACGCGGTGCCGACGGATGCTTATCGTGGCGCGGGACGTCCGGAAGCGACGCATGGCATTGAACGGATGGTGGACATGCTGGCGGCCGAGATCGGGATGGATCCGGCGGAGATCCGATATAAGAACTTCGCGGGCAAGGACGATTTCCCGTTCCTGACGGCGGCGGGGCTGACCTACGACTCGGGGGATTACGCAGCGACGCTGGACAAGGCGCTGGAGATGATCGACTACAAGGGTCTGCGCGAACAACAGGTGCAGGCACGCGCCGAGGGCAAGCTGATGGGTATCGGCATCTCGACGTATGGCGAGTTGTGCGGCTTCGGGCCGTCGCCCGCGACTCCGGCAGGCGGCTGGGAATCGGCAACTGTGAAGGTGGAGCCTTCGGGTAAAGTCACGGTGATGACGGGTTGCTCGCCGCACGGGCAGGGCCAGGAAACCAGCTTCGCGCAGATTGCTGCCGATGAACTGGGAGTTCCGCTGGACGACGTGATTGTGCTGCACGGCGACACGTCGATTGTGCAGTACGGCATTGGCACTTTCGGCAGCCGGAACACGGCGGTGGGCGGGGCTGCACTGTTCTATGCGCTGCAGGATATCCGAGAGAAGGCGAAGCGTTTCGGCGCGAAGATGCTGGGCGTAGAGGACGGCGAGGTTGTGCTGGCCGACGGGCACTGCACGGATTCCAACGGCAATTCGGTGACGTTCCAGCAGATTGCAGGCGCGGCGTATCGCGGCATTGTGATTCCGACGGGTTCGGAGCCGGGGCTGGTAGCGACGCGGTTCTGGGAACCCTCGAACTTCGCGTATCCCTACGGCGCGCACATCATTGTGAGCGAAGTGGACAAGGAAACGGGCCAGATTGAGATCAAGCGCTATCTGGCGGTGGACGACATCGGCAATATTATTAACCCGTTGCTGGTGGACGGGCAGTTGCATGGCGGCGTGGCGCAGGGTCTGGGCCAGGCGCTGTGGGAACACGGTGTCTATGACGATGACGGGCAGCTGGTGTCGGGCACGTTCATGGATTATGCGATGCCGAGGGCTCGCATGATGCCGTGGATTGAGAGTGCGCACACGATTACGCCTTCGCCGGTGAATCCTCTGGGTGCGAAGGGCGTGGGTGAGGCAGGAACGATCGGTTCGACACCCGCGATGGTCAACTCGGTGGTGGATGCACTGGCTCCGCTGGGCGTTCGCCACATTGATATGCCGATGACGGCAGGGAAAATCTGGAAGCTGATGCAGGACAGCTCGATTCAGGAGAAAAAGGCATGATTGCGAATTCATTTGAATACTCCGCGCCGGGGTCTCTGAAAGAAGCTCTGGCGTTGCTGGCCGAGGGCGCGAAGCCTCTGGCCGGCGGGATGAGTTTGATCCCGATGATGAAGCTGCGGCTGGCGAATCCGGAACACCTGGTGGATATTGGCCGGTTGCCGGAGTTGAACTACATCCGCGAAGAAGGGGGTGCGATCCACATTGGGGCGGGCGTGACGCACTTCGAGGTGGAGAGTTCGCCGCTGCTGCTGGGCAAGTGCCCGCTGCTTGCGGAGACGGCGGCGTATATTGGCGATATTCAGGTGCGGAACCGGGGGACACTGGGCGGGAGTGTGGCACATGCTGATCCGTCGGCCGATTATCCGGCGGCGCTGCATGCTCTGGACGCGAAGATTGTGCTGACGAGCAGCGAGGGGACGCGAACGTTGTCGACGGAAGAGTTTTTCCTGGACACGTTCACGACGGCTCTGGACCCGGGTGAGATTGTGAGCGAAGTGATTGTTCCGGTGGATGCCGGGCTGACGGGTACGAGCTACCAGAAGTTTCTGCAGCCGGCGAGTGGTTTCGCCATTGTGGGGGCGGCGGCTCGGGTGCGGCAGGAGGGCGGCAAGTTCACGATGGTTCGGGTGGGCGTGACAGGACTTTCGGGCAACGGGTATCGGGCACGCAATGTGGAAGACGCTCTGGTTGGCCAGGATGTGACGGACGCGAATATCAAGGCGGCGGCTGCGCTGGTGGCAGACGGTCAGGATGCGTCGTCGGATTTGCATGCGACGGCCGAGTATCGGGCTCATTTGGCGGGGGCCTACACGGCTCGGGCGCTGCGTGCGGCGCTGTCGAGGTCGGCTTGAAGATAGCGGGGACATCTCAGCTACCGTTTCCGCCGGAGAAAGCGTACGACCTGATGCAGGATCCGGCGATGCTGGCTCTGGCGATTCCGGGGTGTAACAGCCTGGAGAAGACCGGGGATAACGAGTACAAACTGAGCCTGAAGATGGCGCTGGCGAGCTTGTCGGGGCAGTTTGAGGGCAAGGTGACGCTGACGGAACCGAATCGGCCGTATTCCTTCAAGATGTTGGTGGAGGGGACCGGGAAGATTGGGTTTGTGAAGGGCGAGGGCGTGATTAAGCTGAGCGGGCTGGGGGATGGCATTAGCATTACGAGCGCGATTACGGCTACGGGGATTGAGTTCGCGGGCGACGCGCAGATTGGCGGGTCGATTGCGACTGTTGGCCAGCGGATGATTGATACGACCTCGAAGATGATGGTTAAACAGTTTTTCAAGAAGCTGGAGAAGCTGGGGTTGGGGGCGGAAGGGACAAATCCGGAGGCGGGCGGAACGGCAGGAGAGTAGCCGGGTTCGGGTGCCGGAAACGTGGGGTAAAAACCCGGCGAAACGCGGGGAAACGGGTTGAAAAACCCGGGAAAACCCGGCGTCAGAAGTGGCTAAAGTCTTTTGTTTTGTTGGTGGTTGGCCAGGTTCGTTTGCGACAAATGATTTTTGCGGCGGGCTGGGGTGCGACAGGAACTCCTGGTGTGGATTGGGGTGACCTGGATTGTGCATTGCGTTGTCCATCTCGATTGAATTGCAGCATGAGGAGCTTTCGGGATCTGGCCTTGGGGTGTGCAAGTGGTTGATTTGGTTGGGAAGATTCTTCGCAAAAAAGTGTGATTGTCCAGGACAGCCGCCTCGGGAAAGCGCGGCAATAGAGGCTATGGCGACGGTTTACATGAGCGAGAGCGACGTGGCCCGCGACCTCCATGCGGTCCTTGTGAAGGTTAAGCAGGGCATTGAGGTCGTTATTGAACAGGACCACAGGCCTGTTGCGGTGCTGAAGGCGCAGCAGCGGAGCGGCCGCCCAGGCACCGAAATCCTGGCGGAGGCTCAGCGGAGAAATTCTGCAGTGACGCTTGATTCCGACTTTGGCAATGATATGAACGAGGTGATTGCCTCCCATCAAAGAGCTTGGAACCCGCCCTCCTGGGATTAGTGCTGGATTCGAGCGCCGTCATCGCAGCAGAGCGAGAGCAGCAGTCGGTGTTCTCGTTCATTGGAGCTAGCCTGCGAGCCCATGGTCCGGTTGAGTTATCGTTGTCGCCGGTGACTGTGGCGGAACTGGTTCACGGCATCTATCGTGCAAAGACACCTGAGGGCTCGCGGCGACGACGTGCTTACATTGAGGAATTAGTGGATTTGATTCCGGTCCATTCGGTGACAAAGCAGTCAGCCTGGCTTGCCGGGCAAATCGAGGGCGAGGAGGCGGCCAGGGGGAATGTCATTCCGTTCAATGACCTTTTGATCGCGGTTGCAGCCCTTGAACAGGGCTACGCTGTGCTAACTGCCAATGTGCGACATTTCCGTTTGATTCCAAATCTGGTGGTAGTTGCGACAGGCAGCGGGCGGTAGGGTGGCGACCGCCCATACATCGTTCATTGCCCGCTGGATCAATCCGCCGGTGGGAAGATTTTTTTGGGCGGGTTGTGATCGCGATTGGTTGGTGAGACGATATGGCCATGAAGAAGGGTCCCCAAGCGAGTAATTTTTCGCTGGCGATTGAGTAACATCGTGAGCCGGACGGCCGGTGGCTGGCTGATATTCCTGCGTTACCAGGTGTGACCGCTTATGGGCGCAGCCGGGTGAAGGCTAGTGCGGCTGTTCAGGCTCTGGCGTTGCGTTTGATCGCTGACAGCCTGGAACACGGGGAAGCTGTTCCAGGGGTTATGGATGTTTCGTTTTCAATCCATAGCGGCATCGCCGCCTGAGACTTCTTGCCTCCTATCGAACCAGGGCCAGACTGGCCAGCTGCCAAGGCAAAGCGCGCATTGGCTGCGCTGTTGCGAAGCGGTTGGGGCCTGCGGCGAGGGCCTGATACTTTACGTCGGCCTCGGCTTTGGCGGTGAAGTCGAGGGGCAGGAGGTAGTTCTGGCCGCCCTCCACTTGGAGGCCATGGCCGGAGAAGAAGAAGAGGGCTGTGTCGCCGGGCTGGACGGTGTCGCTGAAGTCGATGAGGGCTCGTTCGAGGGCTTTGTTGTCGAGGTCGGTACGGAGGGTGACGTTGAAGCCTGCGTCGGGGAGCGTGGCGGCGAGATCGGTGGCGTCATTGCCGGGGTTGAGGAGGGGCTGGCGTGGGTAGCTGGAGTTGCCGATAACGAGGGCTCGGCGCTGGGGTGTGGTGAGGGCGAGGCCTTTGCGGGGCTGGGACGGGCGGGGTTGGGCGACAGCCGGGAGAGCGAGGGCGCAGAGGGCC
>RGPS01000026.1 GCA_010084195.1 Terriglobia bacterium | reverse complement strand
ACGGGAAGCGGAAGTTCAGGTTCAAACACAAGCTGCTGTCACTGGATGCCAGCATGGTGGAATTATGTGCTGAGTCTTTCGCCTGGGCGAAGTACAAGCGGACCAAAGGAGCGCTGAACGTGCACCTGGTTTTGGATCATGACGACTATCTGCCCTGTTACGCGGTAATCACGGAAGGCAAGGTGGCGGATATCACAGAAGGGCGCAAAATGACCTTCCAGCCGGGCACGCTGGTGGTGTTTGACCGGGGCTATGCCGACTACACCTGGTGGCTGGAACTGACTCGCGGGGGCGTGAACTTTGTGACGCGCCTGAAAGACACAGCGTCATACGGGATCGTCGAAAGCCGCCCCGTGCCAAAGGCTTCCAATGTGCTGCTTGACGAGGTGATCGTGCTGGTGAGCCAGCAGGAAATCGGGCCAGAGGCCCGGCTGCGCCGGATCGAAGTCTGGGTGGAAGAGAAACAGACAACCATGGTCTTCGTCACCAATAACATGAAACTGGCGGCGCAGACCCTTGCCCGAATTTACAAGGAGCGCTGGCAGCTCGAGCTCTTCTTTAAGGCCTTGAAGCCGTGCATGAAGATCAAGACCTTCGTCGGTACCTCAGAAAACGCCGTGCAGATCCAGATCTGGACTGCTCTGATCGCCATGCTGATTCTGAAATTCCTGCAACTGAAGAGCACCTTCAACTGGAGCCTGTCCAACCTGATCGCCCTGTTGCGGCAGCAACCGTTCGTCCATCGCGACCTGTGGACATGGATCAACGAGCCGTTTCAAGCACCACCAGAAGTTGAGGATCCCCGACTGATGTTCCCTCTGTAATCTGGATAGCACCCGGTCACACGATGAACAAACGCAACCAAACCTCACGCCCAACATCAGGACGACAAGGCTATTTTGCACAGGCCGACTCTCCGCAGGGACGCACCTCTCCCGTGCCCTCCAGCGGTTCCCCCAGAACCCCGCAGCGATATTTGTCATCCCCCGCCATCTCTGCCTCCGGGATAGCATCCGAGGCAAACGACACGAGACCAAAAGGGAAGGCAGAAAACCAATAACCATAGCCCCCTTAATTACTTGCCGATCAAAAAATATTTCCACCCGCCCCGTGACCGCTCGGAGATATATCATGATAGATAGCAGGTTCCCGCGATGCCAAAAATTGAAAAAGCCCGAGTCTTCATGTCCGGTCGCAGCCAGGCAGTGAGGCTTCCGCTGGAATTTCGGTTTCCAACCCCCGAGGTCTATATTCGTCGCGATCCCCGCACCGGAGACGTGATCCTCTCGCAATCTCCCGGAGACTGGGACCAGATATTTGCGTCCCTCGACAGCGCTGGTTTTCCTGACGATTTCCTGGAGATCCGCGATCAGGACCTTCCGCAGGTCCGGGACACCCTGTGAGTACCGGTCGCAAAGCCCCTCATTATCTGCTCGACACCAACACCGTCAGCTACATTCTGAAAGGCCGTTCGTCGGCCGCACGAGCCCGCCTCGCCACTCTGCCCGACCACGAACCCGCGGGCATCTCCGCCATCACCGAAGCCGAACTGCGCTACGGTATCGTCAAAGCGGGATCCTCCCCCAAACAGCGGGCCGCCCTCGAAGGTTTTCTAACCATGGTCCACCCCGTCTCCTGGGACAGCACAGCTGCCCAGGCCTACGGTGAACTGCGTCCCCAACAGGAGCGCCTCGGCAAGCCCCTGGGCAACCTGGACCTCCTGATCGCCGCCCACGCCATCTCGTTAGGCGCAATCCTGGTCACGCATGACCAGGCCTTCCACCAGATCCCCAATCTCCCCGGCCTCGCCGATTGGGCCACCGATCTCTGAAGCTCGCGGCGTTTGTTAGCCGCATTTGCGCCGAAATCCCCGAATTCCCACCGCCGGGATCTGATACCGTAAACTCTTACCCTCATGGCCACCCCCGCACCAGCCCGTATCCCCCCGGCCATGAACAAACACGACCTCTCCGAACGCGACATCTGCACCAAGTTCATTACCCCCGCCATCCGCCAGGCGGGCTGGGATGAAATCACCCAACTTCGCGAAGAAGTCGGCTTCACCAAAGGCCGCATCATCGTCCGGGGCAAACTCGTCACCCGTGGCCAGGCCAAACGCGCCGACTACATCCTCTACTACAAACCCAACATCCCCCTTGCCGTCGTCGAAGCCAAGGACAACACCTGCTCCCTCGGCTCCGGCATCCAGCAGGCCCTCGACTACGCCACCACCCTCGACCTCCCCTTCGTCTTCTCCTCCAACGGCGACGGCTTCCTCTTCCACGACCGCACAGGCCAAAGCCCCCAACAGGAAACCACCCTCGCCCTCAACGAATTCCCCTCACCCGGCCAACTCTGGGCCAAATATTGCGCCTGGAAAGGCCTCCTCCCCGACCAACTCGACCTCGTCCTCCAGGACTATTACGACGACGGCTCCGGCAAAGAACCCCGCTACTACCAGTCCCGCGCCATCAACGCCACCATCGAAGCCATTGCGAAAGGCCAAAACCGCGTCCTCCTCGTCATGGCCACCGGCACCGGCAAAACCTACACCGCCTTCCAGATCATCTGGCGTCTCTGGAAAGCCGGCTGCAAAAAGCGCATCCTCTACCTGGCCGACCGCAACGTTCTCATCGACCAGACCATGGTCAACGATTTTCGCCCCTTCGGCAAAGCCATGGCCAAGCTCTCGACCTCCGCCAAAACCATCGAAAAACAGGACGGGACCACAGTTGACCTGCCCTTAGCTGTCGACTCCAAACGCCGCATCGATACGTCCTACGAAATCTACCTCGGCCTCTACCAGGCCATCACCGGTCCCGAAGACCGCCAGAAACTCTTCCGCGAATTCTCCCCCGGCTTCTTCGATCTCATCGTCATCGACGAATGCCACCGGGGCAGCGCCGCCGAAGACTCCGCCTGGCGCGAAATCCTCGAACACTTCTCCGCCGCCACCCAAATCGGCATGACCGCCACCCCCAAAGAAACGAAGTACGTCTCCAACATCCACTACTTCGGCGACCCCGTCTACTCCTACTCTCTCCGCGAGGGCATCCGCGACGGCTTCCTCGCCCCCTACAAAGTCATCAAAGTTCACATCGATGTCGACGTCTCCGGCTACCGCCCCGAATCCGGCAAAACCGACCGCGACGGCCTCGAAATCGAAGACCGCCTCTACAACCAGCGCGACTTCGACCGCACCCTTGTCATCGATGACCGTACCCGCCTCGTCGCTCAAAAGATCACCGAATTCCTCCGTGAATCCGGCGACCCGATGCAGAAAACCATCATCTTCTGCGTCGATGAAGAACACGCGGCCCGCATGCGCCAGGCCCTCGTCAACGAAAACCCCGCCCAGTGCCGGAAGAACCACCGCTACGTCATGCGCATCGCGCTTGGCGGAACGGCCACTGGAATCTCTACGAGCCCATCTCGCTTGACCTCGCTGACGCTGGCACCATCCTCGAAAAGGCCAACTCATGGTTGGGTAAGGCGACGACCCTCAGCGCGAGTTCAGAAGACTACAGCATCTACCTGCTCCTCGGCGCGCCACACCGCGAAGGGCTGGAGACCGCCTTCCATCGTGCCCAGAACATCCTCCGGCGGTCACCAGACGTAAAGCTCGTTCTCGAAGATCAGGCCGACGCCTTCGCCGCAAACCTGGCTAAAGAAATGACCGAACACGGTGTCCTTCTGGAACACCACCATACCGACAATTGACTGTCGATTTCAGTCTGATGTTTGGTCGGGCCGACGCTGGCAGCCCGTGTCGGAAGTGGCATGGGCCGCGTTGCGAGGGCCACCGGGCCGAATGCGAGACGCAGCGCTGCATTCGATGCGGGCCATCTCACAAGCGCTGCAACGAAGCAAGCGGCACCGTGCCGCCGCAACCCACGGGGCGACGACTCGGTGCGTCCGGCAACTTGTCCTGCGGCTCGTCGCGCGGCTCGCGGCACTGTTGCCACAGGCTGCAGGTTTTCATGCGGACTCTGGGTCTTTGGAGTGCGTCGTTGTTCTCGCCCGCGAGGCAGAGACGCCGAATTTGAGGGTTCCGCTTTCGGCTGCAAGCCGCATATGACACTTTCCGATGGCCGCTGGATGTCTCCGGAAGACGACATTAGGCCCACTCGCCGATCAAGTCCTGATGGCTGTCAAACCAATCGGCTTCCTCAGCCTCGGAGGGAAATGCGGGAATGAGAAATTGCGGCAACTCAGCCAGCGTCATAGCTGTCGGCAGTTGACATGGCAGACGGGTTTCTAACGGCCTTGCGGGTTTGCCATCATTTCCCGGCGCAGTACTTCGTTCATGTATGTCTGATACTTCTTGCCACGACCTCGAAACCAGGCAAGAACCTCTGCATCAACCCGGAGGCTAACCAGTTGTTTAATCGGACGGTAGAACCGGCCCCGTTGAATAGTCGAGGCCTCCGGAAAAGCCTCAGGGCTGTCGGAGTAATCGATTTGTGCGTCAGGAAGGGCCGCCAGTCGCCGGAGTTCGCTGTGCTGGGCTTCAGACAGCGGTGTCGTAAAGAGCTCGCTCGCGGCGATTCGCTTTTCTTGCGGAAATGATTCGGATTGCTTCTTCGCCATGTTCATCTCTGATTGTGTGAACGACTAACAGGAGTGTCATACTGCCGACAATTCCCACCAGGTGCCAACGTTCCTCGCCATCCACGAAACGGTCAGGATACGAGATGGCACCGGGATCATGAAAGGCAATTGCCGCTGTTTCAAACGCAACATCGTGCTTCCGTTGGTTCGTTCTGTTCTTCAGTTCATCCCAAACGAAAACCATAACGTAGCTACTAAATCGTAGCACTTTTCAGGCGCAGGGTTTTGCTTCGTCACACGCACCGCCACTGACAGCACCTTACGCCGCCACCTGCTGATTCACATCCTCAATCAACTCCGCCAGACCCGTCCGATCTTACCCTGATCGGCACAAATCCTCGCGGCTCCAACGTTCACGGGCTCCTGCACTCTCACTGATTTTTGCGGCTACAATGGAAACAAATGAACCCGCCCCCCGACAGCTTGCTGGATGCCGTGAAGTCCCCGAACCCCCGGCAGCAGGAGTCCGTCCCGGAGTCCATCTCAAGCCTCCGGAAGACGCAGCCAGCCCCCCATCCGTTCTTGTCCGCTGCGGACGAGTTCCTGGACCAGCATCCGGAGCTTCTCCAGCGCCTGTCGCAGTGATATCGCCTCTCCACACACCCTACTTCGCCAGTTCCTGAAACGCCTTCCCAAATCGGTCGTGCGCCCGGGCCTGTGCCGCATCAAACTTCTTCCGTCGCGCCGACGGCTCCACCGGCGAAACAAATAGTTGCCGCCCGTCCGTAGACACTTCCAATGGCGTGTCCGGTTCAATCCGCAGCAGATCCAGGATCGGGCGGTCAATCACCAGCGCCAGACTATTCCCATGCTTCGTCAGCTTCTTGATCATATTGCGCTCCGTCATTCCAATGTATCAACGAAAGCTACAGGCCGCAACCCGCTTCGCCGCCCCCAAAAATCCGATCACGCACACAAAAAATATCGCTACGCCACACACAACACAACACTTACCCATAATCCAACCACCCGCCCAAACCTCATCCCGCACCTCCCGCATGGCAAAATCCCAACCGAGGAAACATCATGCTCCAATACTCCGGAATTCCCTTCCAGGCCGACCTTTGCGACCTCGTCATCGGCCCGGAAATCAAACACCGTCTCGGTGACCTCATCGAAACCGCCCGCCGCAGTCTCAACCCCCGCGACTTCGCCGAACACTGCCTCGTCGATGAAATGGCCATCTCAAAATGGCGGGGAATCCGCGCCAAAATCATGGAAAAGGCCGTGTACGACCACCAGGCCACAACCTACCGTCCCCGCAATCTGAAAAACGCCGACGGCACAAACGCCGAGCCTTACGAGGATATGTACCACCTGGCCCTCGCTCATGCAGGGAGCCCGCACTCTCCCGAAGCCGACCACATCGTCTTAACCGCCCTCGGACGTCTCGAAACCCGCTACTACCGCCATTTCTGCGGAGCCTTCCGGCTCCTCCTCGCCGCCCGCCGCGGCACCCGGCCACCTCTTGCCGATATCAAAGAACCCGATCTCGAACAGGCCCTCGACCCCCTCAGCAACTTCAGCTCTAAAAAAGTAGAAGCAAAGGAAAACACAACATGCGAACCCTCCCGGAACTCCTCTCTCACGACAAAGTAGTCGGCGACCGCGCCGAATTCCTCGCCCTCGCCGCCGAAGCGCAGGCCCAACTCCGTCCCGAAGGCTTCCTCGAACTCCACTTCGCCGCCGAAATCTTCCGTGACACGTGGCGCCTGAACATAATGGCCACCGTCGACGAATCCACCTTCTCCGAAGACTTCCTCGAAACCCGCAGTAAGTACCGCGACCGTCTCAACACCGCCGTCCGCCGCAACACCCAGGAATTGCGCCGACTCCAGACCGACCGAATTCTCAACGAACGCTGGAACCTCGCCCTCCCGGCCCCCGCCAGCGCGAAAGATGTTCTGCGATTTGAAAAAGCGAAGCCAATTCGCCCCGAGAATAACCAAATTCGAAAAAACGAACCCATTCCCGACACCGTCCAAACCGCCGAATCCCGTCTCCACGCCCAAATCGAAGCCGAGGAACGCCGCGAACTGGCCGAATTCGCCCAGCGGACCAACGTAATCCCCCGTAACGCCCCCTGTCCCTGCAAATCAGGGGAAAAATACAAGCGCTGCTGCGGCAAAGAAGCCCCGCCGGTACTCAACCCGGTACTAAAAAAAGCCGCCTGAACGGGACCCAATGAACGTGCGACAAAACCACCACACCCGAAGTGTGCTCACGCGCGGCCGAAGTCTCTCAGCGCCTCGGCACAAGCTGGATTTCAAAGACCTTCGGCCAAAGCTTTCCGGTAACGAACAGGCGTTTCCTCGCGGCATCATAAGCGATGCCATTCAGCACATCTTCCGTCCCGTCCCGGTACATCGGGCCCAGCAGGCCCGTCAAATCAATCCAGCCGGTAACAGCCCCGGAGGTTGGCGAGATTCGCGCGATCCGATCGGTTTGCCAAACATTAGCCAACAGTTCGCCTTCCACCCATTCCAGTTCGTTGAGATTGTCCACCGGCTTGCCCCCGTCGCGGACTTTGATGCGGCGCTTTTCGGCAAGAGTCTTCGGGTCCCAAACACGGATTTCATCGGTGCCGTCGTCCATAAAGATGCTGGTAGCGTTATGTGTCAGCGCCCAGCCCTCGCCCTCGTAGGAGAATCGCTGCAACTGTCGAAAGTCCTTCAGCCCGAACACAAAACCGACCTCGGTTTGGTACGTGAGCTGGATGACTCGGTCACCCACAATCGTGATCCCTTCTCCGAAATACTCGCGAGCGAGTGGCATGTTCTGCAGGATCTCGCCCGTCTCCAGCTTCACCTTCCGCAGGGAAGACCGCCCGTTCAGACCAGTGCTTTCATACAGGAACCCATCGCGGATTTCCAGACCCTCGGTGAAGGCCCCCCGGTCATGTGGATATGCGTGGACTACCCGGTAGCCATAGACGGGAATGCCGGCGCTCCGCCTGGCGGTGGGCCGGGCCGGGGTCTGCGCCAACACGCAGCAACCCGCGACCAGGGCAACAGCAAAAATCAGCAATCTCATGTGGCTCTGCCAATCGTAACAAGCTCGATTTTGATGGTATACTCACCCATCGTGAGACCAATTCTTAGCGCCCTGACTCTTGCTGCCGCCCTGCTTGCTCCTGCATTCGGCCAAAACGCCCCCGAGTTTGAGGCTGCGTCGATCCGCGTCAGCGACCCTGGCGGTTTTCACTTCGGTTCGGGTGCCAGCACAGGCGGCCCTGGCACGGGCGATCCGGGGCTCTTTCGCTGCTCCCGCTGTACCCTGGCGACGCTGATCTCGAAAGCCTGGGATTTGCAGGACTATCAACTGCCGGGCCGCGCTTCGCTATCGGGCAATACTTTTGAAGTGATGGCCAGAGTCCCCGCAGGCACCACTGCCGAGGCCTTCCATCTGATGTTGCAGAATCTGCTGAAAGACCGCTTCGGTCTGGCCGGACACTTCAGTGAGAAGGCGCTGCGTGGCTACCATCTGGTGGTTGGAAAAAACGGCGCGAAACTTGAGGCATCAACCGGTGGCCCGCGTCCCCCGGCGAGTGCGCCCCAACATGGTGGCTTTGGCGGGCCGGGTGGTGGGCAAGGTGCCGACCATGGCCATACCGGCGTGATTGCCTTTGGAGGCAACGCCCGTTACCGAGCCAACAACCAAACCATGGCGGAACTGGCCCGAGTACTCTCCGATCAGTTAGGTCTGCCGGTCGATGACCAGACCGGCCTCAAGGGTAAGTACGATATCTCGCTGAACTGGAGCGGAAGCAACAGCCAGGAAGCCAACCGTGGGGCGGGTCCCGGCGGCGAAGGGCACGGAGACCACGGTGGCGGTGGTGCTCCGGGCGGTGGCAGACGGGAATCCAGTGACGTTTCCGGACCCGCGCTGTTAGACGCCGTCCAATCGCAGCTCGGTCTGCGGCTGGTCCGAGCCGACCAGGCCACGGCGAGGGTTTTCAATATCGATCACATCCAGCAACTGCCCACCGCCAACTGAAGACGCTAAGCCGTACCGAGCCGCGCCCGCAAGGAAGCGGTTGGACAGTGCCGTGGGACCACCATCCTCGACTGAACCGCCCCTACGCCTCAACCGGAGGCAGATAGTGGATATCAAACTTCCGGTTCGTAATAAACAAAACCACGACATCCGTTTCAGCCGTAGCACCATGTTCCATTTCAATCCCCGTAGGGAACCACACAAAGTGCCCCGGCCCGTAGCTGCCCGCGTGCGTCACCAGCGTTCCTTCCAGAACATACATGCCGTGGGCGCAGGTATGCACATGCCGTGAATTGATCACGCCCGCCGGGTATTTCACGATCCGGATCTCAGCACCGGTTTCCGGGTCCTCAATCAGGTTCTTCCGAAACAGGGTCTTACCCAGGTACTCGTTCCAGCGCGACTCCCAGGGGAGTGCAGCGACGTCAATTGCAGTGATTTTCGTGGTGTCCATCAGAGTTAACCTTCCAGCTTTCGAAGCCAGTCTTTGCCGATGAGGGCCATCTCGCCCGGCTGCATGGTTTCAAGAGCAATCGCTACCTGAGGCATATAGGTGCCCTGGTCGTCGTCACTCGACGGCGCAGCATCGATCGCCAGGGTAAGAAGTTCCGGCATCACCCTTTTCCCCTGCGGCCCATGGTGGAAGGTAATAAAGGCATCCCACGCTTCCTGGGACTCCCCAATTTTCTCCCGCAGGGCCTCGATCGGGAGGCCACCCAGGCCCATATCCGCCGCTGTGGTGCACTTGTGGCCGGTTAACGCGTCCCCCAGCATTTCATCAATTCCGTCGTCGAGCAAAACCCGCATGTTTACACTTCTCCCCAACCAGAATAGTCCCCGGTGGTGGTATCATCCCGAAATGGCCGATGCCAACAAGCTGCGGCACCACTATGTGGTCCGTCTGACGCACTGGTTGACCGTACTCTGCTTCTTCGCGCTCCTCGTTTCCGGCATTGAAATCCTGATCTCGCATCCCCGGTTTTACTGGGGTGAAGCGGGCAACGCGGCGATGCAGCCTCTGTTCGTCATTCCGATCCCGGCCTCCCGAGCCACGGTCCCTACCGGCTACAACTTCGTCCTGCCCGACCAGAATGGCTGGAGTCGTTTCCTCCACTTTCAGGCTGCCTGGGCAGTTGTCTTCGTGGGCCTGATCTACCTGGTTGGCGGGCTGGTCACCCGGCATTTCCGCCGCAACCTGTTGCCGGCCGGGGGCGATATCCCTCGCTTTCAGTGGCCAACGGAAGCCGAAGGCACATCCTACAACGTGCTGCAGCGGCTCACCTACCTGGGGGTTGTCTTCGTCGCTTTTCCGCTGATTCTCTGGACCGGCCTCGCCATGTCCCCGGCGATTGCCTCGGTGGCCCCCGACGCTGTCATCCTCTTGGGCGGCCAGCAATCGGCGCGGACGCTGCATTTCGTCCTAACCGTGCTCTTGGTCGGATTCCTGGTGGGCCATGTAGCAATGGTCTGGCTGGCAGGCTTCCGGAAACGGACGCGCGCCATGATTACAGGAGATTCCGAATGAACCAATCGCGCCGCAACTTGATTACGACCGGCCTGGCCGCGGCAGCCGGTGCCACGGGTCTGGCTGCTGCTGGAAAGCTCGCCGATCAATACGGCCTCCTGGCTCCGGACTCCGGCGGTATCTACGGTCCCGGCGAGGCTCTCACCTACGCGTCACAGAAGCTGCTGACCCGCCATTCCCTCGCGAGGGAATTTCGCCGCGACCAGATCTCGAAGGTCCCCTTTGTGAACGGCCCGCCGTTCCAGGCTGCCGCCTTCAAAGCCATGGAAGCCAACGGGTTCGCCGATTGGAAGCTCTCCATAGACGGCATGGTGGCACACCCCGGGACCATCTCCCTGGCCGACCTGAAGCGTTACCCGTCACGGAGCCAGATTACCAACATGGCCTGTGAAGAGGGCTGGTCGTACATTGCCGAATGGACGGGCGTGCCGCTTCTCCATGTCCTCAATGAGGTCGGAGTTCTCCCGCAGGCGAAGTATGTGGTGTACTTTTCGATGGACAAGAAGTGGTGGGGCAGCATCGATATGGACGACGCCGTCCATCCCCAGACCCTGCTCAGCTACGGGCTGAACGGCGGCGAACTTCCGGTTGGCAACGGAGGCCCGCTGCGCCTGCGGGTCCCCCGCCAGTTGGGCTACAAAAGCGTGAAGCACATCACAAAACTCACCGTTACTGACGACCTGAAGAAGTTTGGAGCCGGCGGCAGTTATGCCTGGTACGCCGGGATCTGAATTTGTTTCGCCGCGTGGTAATCCCGACCGCCCCTTCTCTTCAGTGCGTCCATCAACCACACTGCTGCGGCTATGCCGAATGTCTCCGGCTTCTCGCATCGCCGTCAACTTTGCCCTCTGGCAACTCGACGGGCTTAACCACACCCCATTTGGCAGCACCTGTCCAGCACGTTCCACAGCTTCGAAATGTGGCTGCAAAACGGCACCGTTACCTACGCGCTCGATGGGGTGAACCTGTTGTCTGGCGCAGCACTGGCTAATACCGGAACTCAGTTGCTTGTTGGTGGTTCGTCCGGCTCCACCATCAGCGGAACCGGTTCGATGTCTGTGGATAATCTGACTCTTCTCGGCGGGGCTAACTACGCGAGTGCGCCGCCGATCCCGGATAACGCACCCGAGCCTTCCAGCCTGTTGCTGGCCCTCGTGGGTGTTGGGATGCTGGCCCGACGCTTAGCGCGCAACCACCGGTAGTTCGACGAAGCTGGCCTGACCCGGCGCATGATAAATCCGCTGGGTCGCCTTCTTGTAATCCTCCGGCTTCGCCCAGAAGATGTTGGGTACGAAGGTCTGGGGATTGCGGTCATAGAGCGGGAACCAGCTGGACTGGATTTGCACCATCATCCGGTGCCCCGGCAGGAAGACATGGTTCGCGGTTGGCAGAGCGAACTTGTAAGTGAGGGGCTGGCCTGCGGTGATCGCTTTCGGCGTCTCCATGCTCTCGCGGTAGCGGCCTCGGAAAATATCGGCTGACACCATCAGCTGGTAACCGCCCATAGCGGGCTCGGCTGCGACCTGGTCGGGGTAAACGTCGATCACCTTGACGACCCAGTCCGAATCGGTGCCGGAAGTGGAGGCCACCAGGTTCACCAGGGGCTGGCCGCTGATCTTGACGGGCTGCGTCAGGATATCGGAAACGAAGACCGCAACATCGGTTCGCCCGGATGCTTCACGCTGGTCATCTACCAGCCATTTCGCCCAGGTAAACTCGCCGTCGTAGCCTACGGGTTGGCTCGGCCTCGCTCGAAACGGTACGGGTTTTGCAGGGTCAGAGATGTATTCGTCATACCCCGGATTGCCTGGCGCAGGTGCCGTGAACCCGGCCTTGCCTCCTGCTGCCAAATACAATGGCGTGGGTTTCATAGCGCAGCCAGCGGCGCAGCCTGCGGGCCAGGTGGGCAACTGTAGCCACTTGTTGGTGCCGGTTTCGTAGGCGGTGACGCGGGCGACTCCGCTCGGGGGCGCTTCGTCTTTCAGGTAATGATCCAGGAAGGGTCGCAGCACGTTCTGCCGGAAGTAGAGCGCTGTGTCGGCCCGGAAGTTGAGCGCCCCCAGCGTGCTGCCGTCGGCGATCTGCTGCCCGTGGTACCAGGGCCCCATCACCAGGAAGACCTTGTCCGCAGCACCCTGTTTGTCTTTGAGCGCGTTCCAAACCGCAATCGAGCCGTAGATATCCTCCTGATCCCACAAGCCGTGGACCAGCATCACCGGAACCTTGACAGGGTGGGCGGCGAGGATCTTATCCATCGCCTGTTCCCGCCAGAACGAGTCATAGGCCGGATGGGCCAGAATCTTGCGCCAGAAGCCGATCTGCTCCATGCCGTGACGCTGGGCCAGTTCGCCGGCTGAACCGGCTTCGAGGTACAGATTGTAGTCATCCCGATGGCCGCTCCACCACTTTTCATCGTTGCTGCGCGTGGCCTGCTGCTCGTAGATATAGGGCAGATTCTGCTGGCGGAAGGCCCCGTTGTGGAACCAGTCATCGCCCATCCAGCCATCAACCATGGGGTTCATAGGCACCGAGACTTTAAGTGCCGGGTGCGGATTCACCAGCGCCATCAGAGGCAGGAAACCGTCATAGGAGATACCGAGGATGCCCACCTTGCCGTTGCTCTCGGGAACGTTCTTCACCAGCCAGTCGATGGTGTCGTAAGTGTCGGTTGAATGGTCTACCGGCGTAGGGTTCTGCGTGCCGCTCAGAGGTCGGTTCATAATGTAATCACCCTCGGAGCCGTACTTGCCGCGGATGTCCTGAACGACCCGAATATAGCCGCCATCCACGATCACGTCCACAGCATTGTCGTAACCCTGCAGAATCGGTCCCAGATGCGGGCTCTGCGCATGGCTGGTGAGGGTCTTCGCCTCGTAGGGTGTGCGCGTCAGCAGCATCGGCGCATTCTTCGAGCCCTTCGGAATCAGGATGATGGTGTGGAGTTTTACGCCATCGCGCATGGCGATAATCTCGTCGCGCTTCACGTAGTCAAAGCTGTTGGTGGAGGGCTGAAACTTCGCCGGCGTTTCGCTGGGATAGTTCGGATACGCCGGTGTCTGCGCCGTCAACATTGTGGCAAACGAAAAGGCTGCCGCAAGGCTTGCGATGGATTTCATGTAGTCCAGTAAAGCACGCTGCGGCGGGAGGCAGCGAGAAAGCGATATGATGCACAGGATGAACCTTCGAACTGCGTTGTTGCCCTTCCTCTGCCTGCCCCTGCTCGTTTCTGCTGCTGAACCTGATATGCGAATCGGCAACGGCCCGCTGCAGGCAAAGATCTATTTGCCCGACAGTAAGAACGGCTTCTACAAAGGGACTCGCTTTGACTGGTCCGGCGTCATCTACAGCCTCACCTATAAAGGGCACGACTACTACGGACCCTGGTTTCAGGAACGGCGGGCTGATGTTCGCGACTTCGTCTATGAGGGCAACAAAGTAGTCACCGGGCCGGCCAGTTCCATCACCGGGCCGGTGGAAGAATACGCCCCGCTTGGTTATGAGGAAGCCGCTGCCGGAGGGGTCTTCGTCAAACTGGGCATCGGGGCTCTGCGCAAGCCGGATACGACTGCCTATGACCACTACAAGGGATATGCGTTTGTGGAGGAGGGGAAGTGGACGGTCACCCATGGTCCCACCTGGGTCAAGTTCCAGCACGACCTGACCGCGCCCAACGGCCTTGGTTACGTGTACACCAAGACGGTTCGCCTGGTGGAGGGGCAGCCGAAGATGGTCCTGGAGCATACCCTTCGCAATACCGGCAAGGTTGCTATTCGGACCTCCGGTTACAACCACAACTTCCTGACGCTGGATGGCAAGTCAGCCGGGCCCGGCTACAGCATCACCACTGCATTTGACATTAAGACCCCCACGCCTCTGGAAGGGGGCCTTGCCACCATCACAGGTAAGCAGGTTTCGTATCAGAAGCAACTGCAGGGCGAAGACCGGGTCATGACGCCATTCCAGGGCTTTGGCGCAACTGCCGCCGACTACGACTTCCGGATCGAAAGCAAGGAAACAGGGGCGGGCATTCACTTTACGGGCGACAGGCCGTTATCCCGCGCCATGATGTGGTCCATCCGGACGGTCGTTTCCGTGGAACCCTTCATCGATATCAATGTGGAGCCAGGCAAAGAAATGACCTGGAACTACAACTACGAGTTCTATACGCTCAAAAAGTAACGCCTTCGCCCCGCACGGGGGCGCGAAGTCGCATATAATGGCGGAATCGTGACTCGCCCCGTAGCGTTGGCGCTTTGCCTCGTCGCCCCTGTCTTTATCCAGTCGGTCTCTGCCCAGTCGGAAGACCGGGCTCTGACTGTTATTGCCAACAATTGTGGCGGTTGCCACGGTTCAGCCAAAATGTCTGGCCTCAGCGTGGAAACACGTGAGGCGCTGCTGGCGGGGGGGAGTCGCGGGCCTGCGATTGTCCCAGGCAAGGCCTCGGAGAGTCTTCTCTATAAGGCAGTGGTCCGCGACGGCGAACTCAAAATGCCGCCGGGCAACAAAGTTCTTGCGGCGGTTGACGTGGCTGCGGTCCGTGAGTGGATTAACGCTGGTGCGACTTTCGGTTCCACGAAGCCGAAGGCTTCTGAGCCGACGTGGTGGTCTCTTCGTAAACCGGTCAAACCGGCTGTGAGGTCTATTGATGGCATCCTGGGGAAGGCGAAACCCGCTGCGGATCGCCGGGTTCTGATTCGGCGTGCCAGCTACGATTTGACCGGTCTGCCCCCTGCGCCGGAAGAGATCGAAGCGTTTGTGAACGACAAAGATCCCAAGGCCTGGTCGAAGGTGGTGGACCGGTTGCTCGCCTCACCGCGGTATGGCGAACGATGGGGGCGCAAGTGGCTCGATGTGGCTCGCTATGCCGACACGGGGGGCTATGAAACTGATGTTCTGTTCCCCAATTCCTGGCGCTATCGCGACTATGTGATTCGTTCCTTTAACTCGGATAAGCCCTACGATGTTTTCGTGAAGGAACAGGTGGCGGCTGACGAAATCTGGCCGGACAATTTGGACCTGGAAGGCATCTACGACTTGCCGGAATCGAAGCGCCAGAGTCTGGAGCGTCGCCTGGGGACGGGCCTTTACACGCTGGCGGCGATGCCGGTGGAATACACACTCTTCGGCGACCAGTATCGCGCGGAATGGCAGGCGGAAGCTGCGGTGGTTACCGCCAATGCTTTCCTCGGGATGACCTTTCAGTGCGCCCGGTGCCATGACCATAAGTTCGACCCCATCGCGCAAAAGGACTTTTATCGGCTGGGGGCCTTCTTTGCGGGGAGTGAAGACCGCGAGATCCCGATCGTTAGCCAGATGCGGATTTTCGAATACACCCGGTACCAAACCAAGCAAGTGGCAGTGGACGAGCTTCGCAAGAAGTACGCTGCGCTGAAGCCTGGTGACAAGGACGGGAAGGAGACCCTGCTTCGCCAAATCGGGGAAGCTTATGTGAAGACTCCTCTGATGTATGACAAGGCGAACCTGCTGGTCCACACCGAGCCTGTCCCTGATACGTTCATTCTGCCGCGTGGCGATTCGATGAAGAAGGGCGAGAAGGTAACACCCGGCATCCCTGCCATCTTCGGCAAGGGGGCAGAGCTGAACGAACCTGCCGATGGGTACTTCATTCCGCGCCGTCGGAAAGTGCTGGCAGAGTGGCTGGCGTCGCGCGACAACCCCCTCACGGCCCGGGTGATGGTGAACCGCATCTGGCAGGGCCATTTCGATGAGGGTATTGTTGCCAGTTCGAATGATTTTGGGCGGCAGGGCGAGAAGCCTTCCAATCAGGAACTTCTCGACTTCCTGGCGACTGAGTTTATGGACAAGGGCTGGAGTGTGAAGACCATGCACCGCCTCATCATGAACTCGGACGCTTATCTGGCGCAGACTAAGCCGCATCGTCTGGACGCCGAAGAGATTCGGGACAGTATTCTTTCGGTGGCCGGGGCTTTGAATACGAAGATGTTTGGCCCGCCGGTGGTGAGTCCTCTGGCGAAAGATGAACGGGAAGCGATGCGCGACCTGAGTATGTGGCCTGTTTCCGGCGATGCGACCGAGCATGACCGCCGGTCGGTCTACCTGTTCATTAAGAGGGCTTTCCGCCTGCCGCTCCTCGATACGTTTGACGCTCCTGCGACTGATGAGAGCTGTCCACGTCGGGAGTCGTCGACGGTAGCTCCGCAGGCGCTGGCGCTGATGAACAGCGAGTGGGCATCCGACCAGGCTGTTCGTTTTGCAAAGAGGCTGTCTGCCTCGAAGGACCTGATCGGTGATGCGTGGTCGCTGGCTCTGGGGCGTCAACCCGAAGCTGCGGAACGTGCCAAAGCCCAGGAATATCTGACCCGGAACAGTCCGGAACGCCTTTGCCTTTTGATCTTCAATATGAGCGAGTTTCTTTATGTCAATTAACTTTTCGCGACGTCAGTTTTTGGCCTCAGGGCTTGGCTTTCCGGCCCTGGCTGCCGCCGCAGTTGACAATCCGTTTGCCTCGAAAGCGCCGCAGTTTCCTGCCACAGCGAAGAACGTCATCTTCCTGTTCATGCACGGCGGTCCGTCGCATCTGGAAACGTTCGATCCCAAGCCGATTCTGAATACTCTCCACGGTCAGCATGTTCCTCCCAGCTTCGGCAGCGTTCAACTGCAGTTCTCGAAGTTTGAGCAATCGACTGTTCTCGGTGTGAAGCGCCAGTTCAAGAAGTATGGCCAGTCGGGAATAGAGGTTTCCGACGTGTTTCCCCACGTCGCGCAGCGGGCGGACGATCTCGCCATCATTCGCTCCATGTATCACGACGGCTTTACACACACCGCCGCGCTCAACTGGCTGAACAACGGGTGGCCTCGGTTAGGTCGTCCCAGTATCGGGTCGTGGCTCGTCTATGGGCTGGGCAGTGAATCTGAAAACCTTCCGGCGTTCGTAGCGATGCTCGATGGCGGGATCAAGAGCGGGCCGTCTGTCTACAGTTCCGGCTTCCTCCCCGCTATGTACCAGGGAACGCAGTTTCGGGAAGGCCCGCAGCCGATTCTGAACCTGACACCTCCTCGCGGTATGAAGGAGGCGGACCAGCGCGAAATGCTGGATAACCTCCGCTGGTTCAATGCGCGGCATGCTGCGGCGCACCCGGATGAGTCGGCGCTGGAAGCACGACTGAATTCGTACGAACTCGCGTTCCGGATGCAGACGGCAGCCCCGGAACTGGCGGATCTTTCGAAAGAAACCGAAGCCACACGGAAGCTGTACGGTCTGGATCAAGCTGGGACCCAGTCGTTTGGTGGCAAGTGTTTGATGGCGCGCCGCCTGGTGGAGCGAGGTGTCCGTTTTGTGCAGTTGTGGTCTGGTGGCACCAGCGGAGAAGGGGACTGGGACGGTCACAAAGAGTGCGACAAGAACATTGTGGACATGGCGAGCCGTGTGGATAAGCCGATTGCAGGGTTGTTGGCGGACCTGAAATCGCGGGGGCTGCTCGACAGCACGCTGGTGGTCTGGGCCGGTGAATTTGGCAGAACTCCGGTGTGTGATGGCGGCATGAACGGTGGTGGCGGGCCCGATGGTCGCGATCACAATCCGTATGGCTTCTCGATCTGGATGGCTGGCGGCGGTGTCAAGGGTGGCAAGGTGATTGGGTCAACGGATGAGATTGGACTTCGGGCCGTGGATGATCCAACGCATGTCCACGATCTGCATGCGTCGATGCTGCATTTAATGGGTATTGACCATAAGAAGCTGACCTATCCCTTCGAAGGGCGGGACTTCCGGCTGACCGATGTTGCAGGGAAAATTGATCTGGTGGCGAAACTGAAGAAGTGAGTGGAAAGACTGCGGGAAGTGTGGTAGCGTGATGGGCAGAGGGCGAGTGGTTCGCGCCCACCAGCCCTCTCGGTTCAAGGATTAAAACCAGAAGTCGATTTTGATCCCGATCCGTCGCGGTTTGGAGACCAAACCAACGAGCCACATCAAGAGGCGTAGAAATACCTCCTGCCACTCCGTTAGATTCGCAAGCCCCGCTCTCGACGCGGGGCTTTTGCGTACGGAGCACCCGATTACCCGGTAAATCAGCTCCTGGCAAAACTGCGTTCTTGCGATCCGGAAGTGGCAACAGCTATTTCTTGGGGCAGACTCCGCCTGGACAGCGGTTGTTCTCCTCGCAGACGTACTCGAAGATCCCCATTTGTTCCCAGTCCGGGCGTAACTTCATCTCGAACTCTTGTGACCACGGCGCTGTGAAAACCTTGGGGTCGTCGATGGTCAGGTGGTACTTGAGGGTTGTCGCATCTTTCCGGGTGATGCGCTCCACGGCGCGCATGGCATCGCTGTGCATCCGGTATTCCTTCGCGTCGGTGTAGAAGTAGTCGTCGAGCGACCATCGCTTGAAGTTGGTCGTTTCGATGACCAGCGTGTCACCTTCCCAGTGCCCGACAGGATCGCCATAGAACATGGGTTCCAGACCCTCGCGGTGGGGACGTCCATCAAGGGGAATCAGCCGGGTCATGGCCTGGAATTCATGGGCTACCACGAGAAAATCTTTGTTCTGAATGAAGCGCACGGCGTTGGCGGACAGCATTCCGGACGGGAAGCCTGCGGGCAGGCAGAAGTCGCGGGGCTCATCGTGGCGCATGTCGCCGGTGCGGGGTTCGATGAATAACTCCCCTCCAGGTTTCAGTGGCGCGAAGTTCCGGCGATCAAAAATCGTTGCTGAGCCCCGACCTTTAGCCCCAGTCGGGCTTTTGGGCCACTCGTAGATACCGCTGAAATCGGGTTTTTGGGCCCAGGCACCCAGCGCCAGGGCAAACAGGCAGGCCGCAAGTTTCATTTCTTCTCTCCCGGTATCTTGTCCTCAGACCCTGCGGTAAAGACCATGCGACCATCCGGGAACGTTACCCGTCCGCCAGAGGCGTTGTTGGAACCGTCGCGCGCACGGTACCCGTCCACCTGGATGGTCATACCGGGCTGAATGACGCTTTTGTTGATTCCGCGCCGCATGAGTTGGCCGGGGGCACCACCGGAGAAGCCCCAGTTGGAGACCTTGCCGTTCGCGTCCTTCACGTCGGCATAGAACCAGACATGCGGATTTTGCCACTCCACTTTGGTGACCACGCCGGTCATTTTAATGGGCTGTTTGTCATCGAACTCCGCGACGAACGAATGGTGCGCGGTCAACGAACTGCCCAGGCAAAGGCCGAGGACTACGGAAGCGCAAAACAATCTGAGTTTCATAAGCGGTCTTCGCCAAATAATATCACCGCCGAGCCCCGCCGGCACTGCCCTTCAGCTACCCTAAATCCAGTAAGGTGACGTACGCCGTGAACCGCCCATTTCTTATTCGACTTGCAGCCCTGATCTTCGCAGGCTCCCTCTCTATGCCAGCCGCTGACGCCACGCTCCCGCAACTGCAGCAAATGACCTCTCGCTTCGCGCCGGTCGAACTGAAAGTCGATACCTCGAAGCTGACCCCGCAGGACCAGCAAGCCCTGAAGGCCCTGATCCACGCGGCTCGCCTGATAGACACTATCTTCCTGCGTCAGGTATGGGCAGGGAATCGCACGCTTATGAGCAATCTGAAGCTGGATTCTTCCCCGCTTGGCCAGGCACGCTACGACTACTTCTGGCTCAATAAGGGGCCCTGGTCTGATCTGGACGAGCACAAAGCGTTTCTCCCCGGAGTGCCTGCGCGGAAACCTCTCGGGGCCGGCTTTTATCCCGAAAATATGACGAAGGCCGATTTCGAAAAATGGGTGGCCAAGCTTTCGCCGAAAGATCGGGAAGGCGCGGAGGGCTTCTTCACCGTGATTGGCCGCGACGGTGCCGGCGGTCTCCGGGCAATTCCCTATTCTGACGCTTACAAAGAGGAACTACAGGCGTGTGCCCGCCTGCTGCGCGACGCGGCGAAGCTGACGTCCAATGCAAGCCTGCGCCGCTTCCTGGAGTCGCGGGCCAAAGCATTCCTGACGAACGACTATTACGAGTCCGACGTTGCCTGGATGGACCTGGATGCTCCGATCGATATCACGATTGGCCCGTACGAAACCTATAACGATGAGATCTTTGGCTACAAGGCCGGTTTCGAGGCCTACGTGAATATTCGCGACGACGCTGAAACTGCCAAGCTGCGTTTCTTTGGGGACCATATGCAGGAAGTTGAGAACATCCTGCCGATGCAGCCAAAATACCGAAATCCGAAAATCGGAGCCCTTGCGCCGATCCGTGTCGTCAATCAGATCATCGCGACGGGCGATGGTGACCACGGCGTGAAAACTGCGGCTTACAATCTTCCGAATGACGAGCGCGTGGTTCGTGAGAAGGGGACGAAGCGAGTGATGTTGCGCAACGTTCAGGAAGCAAAGTTCAAGGCCAATCTGCTGCCGATTTCAAAGCTGGTGCTGGCTCCGGAAGCGGTGGCCAACCTCAGCTTTGAATCATTTTTTACGCACATTCTGGCGCACGAAATGAGCCACGGGATTGGTCCCAACAAACTGACGGTCGAGGGGCGGGAAACGAGCCCGCGCCAGGAGCTGAAAGAACTCTACAGTGCCATCGAAGAGGCGAAGGCCGATGTTACGGGCCTTTTTATGCTCCAGCACTTCTACAACAAAGGGTACCTGGAACACGACGAGATCCGGCTCTACAATACATTTCTTGCTTCCTCGTTCCGAACCCTCCGCTTCGGTCTCCACGAAGCTCACGGCAAGGGTATGGCGATTCAGTTCAACTACCTGCAGCAGAAAGGTGCCTTTGTTTATCGGAATGGCACCTGGAGTGTGGATCAGACGAAGATTCGGCAGGCTGTCGCAGACCTCGCCCATGAGCTTCTCACCCTGGAAGCTACCGGTGACTATGCGGGTGCCCGGAAAATGCTCGATACTCTGGGCGTTATCAACCCCGACGTGGCAGCCACGCTCAAAAAGGTGGATTCGATTCCTGTAGACATTCTGCCGACTTTTGTGACGGCCAATCAGCTCTCTCCGGTTTTGCCCTGATATTCGGTATTTTTCCATGCAAAGGGTCCTCAACGATTCGCGGCTTGGACGGTTTACGGTAGCGATTCTGGCTGCCGGGCTGGCTGTTGTCCTTCAGCAGGTACTGGTCCCGGTTGCCGGTCCGGCTGCGCTCTGGCTTTGCTTCGTGGGCGGAGTAATTATCGGGGCCTGGTACGGAGGCCTCAAGCCGGGCCTAATCACGACCCTGGTGCTGACGACCAGCGCTATCTGGCTGAATGAAACGGATCTGCCTGTCAGCGCTGATCCCTCTGCCGAACGCTGGGCCTCGGCTCTCTTCCTGCTGCTGTCAATTTCGGTTTGTATTGCCATGCAGCGGCTGCGGATGGAGCGGTATCAGTCGATGAACACACGGAGCCAGCTGCTGGAAGCGATTGAAGCCACGCAGGATGTTGTCCTGTCGGTGGATCCTGAACTGCGGTGTGTATTCGCTAATACGCGGGCGGGCCAACTGGCGAAGAAAACTGCGGCGCAACTGCTGGGAAGGAGTCTCCGCACCATCTTCCCGGAAACGCCGGGAACGGTGATTTACCGGGAACTGAACCGCGTCCTCCTGGAACGCACCACGGCCCGTTTTCAGGATCGGGTGGAGGCCACCAAACGCTGGTATGAATTCGAGGCGGCCCCGGCCTCCATCGGGATTAACCTCTTTGTTCGTGACATCACTGAGCGCAAGAATGCCGACCTGCAGCGGGTTACCAAGGCGAAGGCGCGAGAAGCTGTCTATGCTCAACTGAACAAAGTTGTGCGTGAAGTTCCGGTTGGCGTGATTGTAGTAACTCTGGACCTGCGGGTGGAGCTTGCCAACACTGCAGCCTGCGAGATTTTCGGTACGTTTATGGAACCAGGTGCTCATCTTGTCGCCCGGCAGACCGGAACCATGCGCACCAGCGACGGCGTGGCACTGGAGCCGGACCGCTGGCCCCTTCGATGCACGGTACTTTCGGGCGACCCGATTGTGAATCTGGAAGTTGAATACGAGCGCGCCGACGGTGTCCGCTTCACCCTGATCGTCAATTCACTGTCACTCACGGGGACAGCGGGTACCCTTCGCGGGGCGGTCGCGACATATTCCAATATCACGGCCATTCGGGATCTGCAACGGGCCCTCCGGGCCAGCGATACGGCGAGTTAACGGGGTGCGCAAACTCTTCCCGCCTGTAGGGGTCGGATTCCTCGCCGCTGCCGTCACGGTCTTCTGCTACTACCACTGGCAGGTGCGGGCTGCGGGCAATGACATTCTTTGGGGGCATGACCTGGCGGGCTACTACAACTACCTGGCGCAGGGGCTCGTCAGGGGGCATTTGTACCTGCCGGTGGAACCGTCACCGCAACTGCTGGCGCAACCGAACCCGTGGGACCCCAAGGTTGACGACAGTCTCAAGCTTTTCGATGCGGTTCTTTACAACAGGCGCTACTACCTGTATCACGGCATCGGTCCGGCCTTGATGGCATTTGTTCCCTGGCGGCTGATCACGCAGCATGATCTTCCGGAAAACGCGGCCATACTTGGCTTCGGGTTTGGTGGTTGGTTGTTCGCGGCCGGAACGCTGGTGGGCCTGCTGCGTTTCCAAGGTTCTAAACTACGTCCGGCACTGGCTGGTGCCCGGCGGCATATTCTTTGCGATGGCGGTGTCTTGCCGTCCCCACCTTGGCCTGGTCGGGGTCCTGGCGCTGCTGCTGATTTTGCGAAAGGACCGGCGCGGGTTCTTCCATGCCGCCATACCGTTTTTGGTCATTTGTGGGGGCGTCTGCTTTTACAACTACGTCCGTTTTGACAACCCCTTCGAATTCGGGACCCGTTATCTGCTGGGGGGGGCGAACCAGACAGAAGTTCACTGGAAGCTCTCCAATCTGGGACGCGGCTTCCGCTATATGCTGGCAGAGCCGCCCCTTGTGAGTCCGGTCTTTCCGTGGTTCCATGCCGCGCCCCGACCTGCCATGGTCCCTATCTGGTACACCCTCGAACCCATCATCGGCGCGTTCTGGCTGGCCCCGATTGTGCTGCTGCTTCCCCTGGCTCTGCGCCGCTCCCCGGCCAGGCCACTGCTCCTGCTGATGACTACGAGCGGTCTGGGGCTGCTGCTGTTCCTGGCAGGTACGGGATGGAGTGTGCAGCGCTACCAGGTGGATTTTCTTCCCCTGCTGCTCCTGGTGGCGCTGGTATGCGGACTTACCCGGATGGCTCTGGTAGTTCCGGCGGTTCTGATTCTGCCAGGTCTGGCGGTGAGTCTGGCTCTGGGCATCACCGGACCCTATGATGAGATGCTGCACAACCGCCCGGCTCGGTATGTGAAAATCGCCGGGTGGTTTTCGCCGAACGCAAACCTGCGCCCGCAGTTGAATCCGCCTCTGCGGTTTGAATTTGCGCTTCCCCCCAGCCGACCAGAGGGTACGACAGACATTCTTTTGGCAGCCGGTCCGCAGGCCAACCGTTATCAACTGCGCCTGGTTCAGGCGCTCGGCAAGCCGACCCTGATTTCGGAGTTTGGTGTGTTCGGGGCGTCAAAAGCTACGGTCGAACTGGGGCCGGCGGTCGGTTCGCGCCATCTCTTCGTCCGTTACGATCCGGCGGATATGACCCTGCGGGTGGTGGAGAATAGTGCTCTCGTACTGGTGCACAAGTTTGGCCCATTGATTACTGCACCGGTGGAGATCACGGCCACAGGTGCCATTCGGTAGCTGGAGAACCGTCGAACCTATTTCGGATCGGGTGCGGTCTTCGGGTGCGCTTCACCCCGATGACAGGTGAAGCAGGTCACCTTCGCGGCACCATTGAAGCTCTTTGCATTCAGAGCATTCACCATCTCCAGCATTTTTCTGGCTACGACCTTTTCGTGCTTATCATCGCTGGCGAAATCACCCTGTATATGGCAGCCCATGCAGTTGAGGCCGGTACCCGCCACAAAGGCCCCCATCACGGCGCGGATCTCTTCCGGCTTGATCACTTTCAGGTTTTTCGGGGTCATACCAGGGCCACGGCCACCTCCGCCCGGCGGTGGAGCCGGGGCTGCCGGGCAAACAGCGAACAAGTACAAACGGTAAGGACCAGAAGAAAAACTCTGCGCATAGCGAAAGTGTACGCTGAAAACACTTGACTCCGGATGTAAATCCGTGTCAGGAAATGCGGGACGCCGGAACTGTACGCCCCCCTTTCGCGCAATAGAGATCAGGCAGATTGTATGATTAGCCAACGACTTTCGTGAAGACAAAACTCCTCTGGTTTCGGATCTCCATCGGCTTTGGTGTTCTCCTCGGCCTCCTGCTTCTCGCTCAGACTGTAGCTACGTATCACTACGTCTCTCGCAACCTGGTGCGTCAGGAAGCAGGGCGCGACGCCGTACGCCACATCCAGGCGATCACGCGCTCAGCTCGCCAGGCAGGGAATGAGGAATCGGCGAAGCTCGGGCCGATTCTGAACGAAATTGTAAAAGAAGATGCAGACCAGCTTGCCTGGATCCGGATTGTCGGTAACGACGGTAAGGTGATTGCTTCTTCCGACGATGCGCAGGGAGCTCCGGCTTATAAGGCCGGCGACATCGGGAAGCTGATGGCGAACCGGGAGCGAATCCCCGCCGAAGTTTCGGGTAAAGCCGGGATCGTTATTGTCATCCTGACGCCGATGCGTTTCGGTGGCGGGCCTGGCTTCGGGCGAGGTCCGGAGGGCCCGGACTTCGGCGGAGGCCGGGGGGGTGAATTGCCAGCTTTGCCGCCCATCATTTCAGCAAACCCGACGGGGCCCTCATTTTCCGCCCCGCAGCAGCTCCCCGTCGCCCCCAATGCCCCCGGTGGTCGGAACGGTCGCGGTCGGGGGGGGCGACGCCCCCTGGAAGTCGCCGAAATCGGTATCCTGCTGGACGGCGTTTCCACTACTTTCGGCCCCCTGCAAACCAACCTGATTCTCGGGTGTGCAGCCGCGCTGGCACTTCTGGGCGCTATGCTGCTGATCGGGCTTCGATTCCGCGGCTACATGCGCAGCAAGCACATTGAAGAAGAGCTATCGGTAGCCCGTCGTGTCCAGCATGATTTGTTCCCGAATGATGACTCCATCTCCAGTCGCCTTGGCTTCGCGGCCCGCTGCGTTCCGGCGTACCAGGTGGGGGGCGATCTGTATGATGTTTTCGAAACCGACGATGGCGAAGTGGCTCTGATCCTTGGGGATGTCTCGGGAAAAGGGCTTCCTGCGGCCCTGCTGATGGGGGTGGTTCAGGGCGCGGTCCGGGCCTCAGTAGGGACGGGGGCCGCTGCCAATCATGAACAGGCGGCTGAGCGACTGAACCATCTGCTCTGCATGAAGACTGCCCGCGAGCGCTTCGTCAGCCTCTTTTGGTGTTATTACGACCGGGAGCGCGGCGGCATTCGCTATATCAACGCGGGCCATCTCCCGCCGCTGCTTGTGAGACGTACGGCGGAGGGGACAAAGATTTTCCGGCTGGATGAAGGCGGGCCGGTGCTGGGTTTGCTGCCAGGTGTCCGGTATCGTCAGGCCAGCATTGATGCCGAGCCCGGTGACCTGCTGGTCGTGTTCTCTGATGGCATCCTCGAAGCCGCCAATGAGAAAGACGAGGAATTTGGCGAAGAGGGCATCGCCGCCTCTATCGAACGCCACTGGAACGGCAACCCGACTGAAATCTGTTCTTCGATGCTGGAAGATGTTCGGGCCTTCCTCGGCACCTGCACTCCCCAGGATGACCAGACGCTGCTTGTGGTGAAGCTCGATCCGGTAGCCAGTATCGCCGACGCGGCGAGAACATCGTCGGCACTTAGTTGATGAAAACGCTGATTTACGATGGGGACTGCGACTTTTGTCGGGTTTGGGTGAACTATTGGAAGACCCGAACGGATAGCTCAGTGCAGTACCTGACAATCCGGGCGGCGCGAACAAAGTTCCCGAAACTGGCGGAAGAGCAACTGCGACAACGTGTGCACCTGGTAGTTGGCGGTGATGTTTACACGGGCGCTGAGGCAGTCTTCCGCTCCCTTTCAAATCACCCCGCTCTGTGGTTGTACCAACACTTTCCCGGCTTCGCTTTCATTGCGGAATTTTTCTATGCCCTGATGGCGCGGCACCGAAACGTTGCGATGAAAGTGACCCGGGCGCTCTGGGGTGACACGGTAGAGCGTTCGGAGTATTCGCATGGGGCCCTCATCTTCACAAGGGCACTCTCGTTCATTTACCTGCTTGCCCTCGCTTCGATAGGGACTCAGGTCCGGGGCCTGATTGGCGAAGAAGGCATTCTGCCAATCGGAACTTTTCTGGGGACCGTCCAGAGGCAACTCGGTGCCAATGGCTATTGGCGCTTACCCACCCTGCTGTGGCTTGACCATTCCGACATGGCCTTGCTTTCGCTCTGCTGGAGTGGCGTGGCGCTGGCGGCGATCTCCATCATCGCCCGGCCCTTCGCCAACTGGCAGCGAACCATTTTTGCCGTGCTCTTTGTGTATTACCTGTCCATCGTGGCGGCGGGCCAGATGTTTATGGGCTTCCAGTGGGATTTTCTGCTGCTGGAAACGGGCTTTCTGGCCATCTTCCTTCGCCCTTCCCGTGGTCGAGTGTGGCTTTTCCATCTGCTTTTGTTCCGTCTTATGTTCGAGTCCGGTGCGGTCAAACTACTTTCCCACGATCCAGCCTGGGCGAAGCTGACAGCGCTTGACGTTCACTTCCAGACCCAGCCTCTTCCGAACGTAATTGCCTGGTTCGCCCACCAGCTCCCCTCCGTGATTCATCAGGGGGCCACGGCGATTCTGTTTGTCATCGAACTTGTCGTTCCGTTTTTGATCTTCGGCCCTCGTCGCCTGAAGCAGCTGGCGGCAGTCAGCTTTATCTTGCTGCAGGCGTTGATTTTTCTGACCGGCAATTACACTTTTTTCAATATTCTGACGGCGGCACTCTGCCTGCTTCTGTTCGACGACGCGTTTTTTCGAGGTGTGTTTCAGAGACTGAAGCGGAAACTAAAGCCCGTGAAGCCGGTCTGCGTCTCGGTTCGTGCCACCGGCTTGCTGAGTGCCGGAATCGTCAGCCTCTCCGTGATCAGCCTGTTCGGGGTCTTTGCGACGCTCCCGAAAGAGCTGTTGGAAGTGGAAAACCTCGCTTCGTCGGCGGGGATAGTGAACCGCTACGGTCTGTTCGCGGTGATGACGGTGAATCGCCCGGAGATCCAGATTGAAGGTTCGCTGGATGGAGAACACTGGCTGGAATACAGATTCCGCCACAAGCCCGGCCCTCTGGGCAGGGCACCTTCCTGGGTAGCTCCCTTCCAGCCGCGTCTGGACTGGCAAATGTGGTTCGCCGCTATCGGTAACGCGCGGCAAAATCCCTGGGTGATTCCATTGTTGCTGCGGACACTGGAGGCCTCGAAGCCGGTCCTGTCACTGTACGAATCGAGCCCTTTCGGTACCAATCCGCCGAAGTACGTGCGGGCCCTTCTCTACGACTATAAATTCACTAATTTCGAGGAACGCCGTGAAAGCGGGAACTACTGGAAGAGGGAACTCAAGGGAACATACTTTCCCTCGGTGGGCCTCCGGGGGCAGCAGCTTCCTTCCGGGGCCTCTCAGTAACCAACTGCCGGAGCTCTGCCGACGGCGCACGTCCGCCCCCCCGGAGCGCGATGACTTCGGGCATACAGCGAGAACCCGGATTCCCGGAAATACCAAACTGCTGCTGACATCCAGGCAAAGCCGGGGATCTCCCCGGTTGGCGCAGTGCTGAGCGAACGCTACAATATTGCTTGCGCAAACCTGCGCACCTCTGCCAGAAATAACCGCTGCCAAATGACCACCGTCGGCCTCCTCCAAACTCCTCTCAACGCCACCCACCGCGCTCACGGCGCAAAGATGGTGGATTTCGGAGGCTGGGACATGCCCGTTCAGTACTCCGGCCTTGTGGACGAGCACCACACCGTGCGCAAAGCGGTCGGGCTCTTCGATGTCAGCCACATGGGGGAGATTGAAATCCGCGGGCGTGAAGCGTTACGGGCTACCTCCTTCATCACGACGAATAACACCGCAGGGCTGAAAGACGGCCAGGTACATTACTCAGGCCTGCTCTACGACCATGGAGGCTTCGTCGATGACATTCTGGTGCATCGCGTGTCAGCGACGGACTTCTTTCTTTGCGTCAACGCCGGCAATCAGGAAAAGGACTTCGAGCATATTCGGGCTGCGGTGGCATCGTTCGACTGCGAAGCCGAATACGCCAGCCCGAAATACGCGCAGATCGCCATCCAGGGCCCGCTGGCGCTGGCTACGGCGCAACCCTTAACCGAGACGCTGCTGGCCCCGATCCGCTATTACTGGTTTGTGGACGGCACGTTCGCCGGAGTTCCCGCGCGGATCGCCCGTACGGGGTATACGGGTGAAGATGGTTTTGAAATCTACGTCGCTCCCGAGAACGCAGCCTCGGTGTGGGCTGCCATCATGGCCTCCGGTGCCCCGCACGGCATCAAGCCCTGCGGTCTGGGCGCTCGCAATACACTCCGCCTCGAAGCCGCCATGGCGCTGTACGGGCATGAGATCGGGGCGTCCATTTCGCCCCTCGAAGCCGGCCTGAACTGGATCGTCAAGTTCGACAAGGGCGACTTTATTGGTCGCGATGCGCTGCTTCGTCAAAGAGAGACCGGCCTGACGCGCAAGCTTGCTGGTTTCGAAATGAAGGGCCGCGGGATTGGTCGCGATGGCTACGAAGTGCATATCGAGGGGGCCCCGGTGGGTTGGGTTACCTCCGGCTCACCGTCGCCCACTCAGAATCGGAATATCGGCCTCTGCTACGTGCCCTCTGACCGGGCCGCTGTGGGGCAGAAAATTGAAGTCATCGTTCGCAATCAGCCAGTGGAAGCAGAACTGGTTCCCACACCTTTTTACAAGAGGCCCCAATGAACTATCCCGAAAGTTACTTCTACACCAAAGAGCACGAGTGGGTTTCCGTATCTGGTGAGATAGCCACGATCGGTATCACCGACCATGCCCAGCATGAACTTGGTGACATCGTTTATGTTGACCTCCCCAAGGCGGGGTCCCATGTGGATAAAGGGCGAACCTTTGGCAGTGTGGAATCGGTGAAAGCGGTGTCGGATATCTATTCGCCGGTGACAGGTGAAGTGGTGGAAGCGAATGAGATGCTGGCGGATAAGCCGCAGGAACTCAATGCCGATCCTCATGAAACCGCCTGGCTGATTAAGGTGAAGCTGGAAGGGGATAACGATCTTTCGGGTCTGATGAATGCAGCCGACTATAGTGCGTACGCGGGTGCTGAAGGCTAAGTTTTCAGTTGACTTAGTTGCATGACCAGGTTCATAATCCCGGCATGGAAGTGAATGTCCACGAAGCCAAGATGCATCTCTCCCGTCTGCTCGAAAGTGTCGAGCGAGGACAAGAAGTTGTGATTATGCGTTCCAATACTCCGATTGCAAGACTGGTACCCATAGCTGCGCCTGCACGAAGGGAACTTGGTTGGGCGCGAGGCGAATTCATTGTTCCGGAGGACTTCGATGCGCCACTCCCACCCGAGTTGCAAGATGCCTTCTACCGCTAAGGCTCTCATCGATACCCAATCTTTCTCTGGATGGCAACCGCTCCAGAGAAACTGTCGCCTGTCGCAAGGATTGCTTGTGAATCCTCGGAATTGATCCTCAGTGTGGCGAGTGTTTGGGAGATTGCGATCAAGCAGAAAATCGGAAAGCTCCCTCTGCCGACGGACATCCGTACTTTCCTTGATCGACTGATCGCAGCACAGTCAATTGAAGAGAATCTTTCCTGCATAACGGCCGATCCACAGATAGCGAACCTGGGTGCGAAACGAATCTGGTAGGCTTGCCTCGCTATTCATGGAGGTGGAAAACCTTACGAATCCACTCGACGGCCTGGCCGCCCTCGGGGTGACCAGCGTTGCGGCGGAGCTCAGAGATGGGGCCGTGTGCGATCTTGTTGACGATCGCCTTCGTCATGGTTTCAATCTGCTGTTGCTGTTCGGGCGTTAGCCCCGGCATACGACGCATAGTCCGAATGACTTCGGCGGCCCGAATGTCTTCCAGTTGCTCCTGGAGGCTGACGATGGTTGGTGTGACCGCTTCGAGGCGGATGCGGGCCAGTGTTCGGTCTACTTCCTCGCGAACAATGGCTTCAGCCCTTTCGGCCTTGCGGGCGCGCTCCTGGATGTTGGCGTTTACGACACCGGACAGATCATCCACGTCGTACAGGAAGACGCCGTCAATCTCGTTCACTCTTGGGTCGATATTGCGGGGGACTGCGATATCGATGAGGAACATGGGGCGGTTGCGGCGCAGGCTGATGACACGCTGCATGTCCTCGCGATTGAGGATGAAATGGGGGGCTCCGCTGGAGGCGATCACGATATCGACTTCCGGCAGGGCGGAGATGAATTTGTGGTACTCGACGGCCTTGCCGTCGAACATCCGGGCCAGTTCTTCGGCTCTATCCCAGGTTCGGTTTGTAACCAGAATTCGGCTGGCCCCCGACCGCCGCAGGTGTTTCGCGGCCAGTTCGCCCATCTTGCCCGACCCGATGATCATGACGGTCTGGCCCTTGAGCGAACCGAAAATCTTCCGCGCCAGTTCCACCGCCGCGTAGCTGACGGAGACGGCCATCTGGCCGATTCCGGTTTCAGTGCGGACACGCTTGGCCACATTGAAGGCACGTGTCACCACCATTTCCAGCAGACCACCGACAGTGCCTTCGGCGCGGGCTATCGCGTAGGCAGCCTTTAGCTGGCCGAGGATTTGCGGCTCGCCGACCACCATAGAATCGAGGCTGGCCGCCACTCGGAACAGGTGAGTAATTGCCTCGGTGGCTTCGTGTTTGTACACATGCTGCGCCAGGTCGGCAGCGGAGACATCAACAAAGCCCCATTCCGCGAGGAAACGGTCCACAATCGGGCCTGCGTCGGTGTTTTCGGGTACGGAGAGTGCGAATTCCACACGGTTGCAGGTGGATAGTACTACCGCTTCGGTGGCACCGCAACGCTGTAGTTCGCGGAGCGCGCGGGGGAGTTCCGCTTCAGGAATCGCGAACTTTTCACGCATTCCGACAGGGGCCGTTTTATGGCTCAGGCCGCTCAGCAGGAGTTTCAAGGCAGCAGCCTCTTCTGCAACTGCGCGTGCAGGACCCAGGTGACGGCGCAGCAGGCCAGGGCCGCAATGGAAAGAATAGCTGTTTTCCGTCCGCGCCAGCCTGCGGAAACGCGGAAGAAAACCAGGGCCAGGTAAACGGTCCAGGTGACGAATGAAATGGCGACACTGCCGTCCCCAATCCATCTGGTGCCCATTTCCACAAAGGCCCAGATCACGCCCAGCACCAGGCCGAGGGTGATGAAACCGAAGCCGGCCCCGAGCGAGTTCGAGATCAGTTCGTCGAGCGTTCCCAGCGGTGGCAGGATGCGCGCGTAGGCCGCCACCTTTCGCTGCTTAAGATGCTTTTCCTGCCAGAGATAAATGATGGACGCGGCAGCGGTGAACAGCAGAGCCGCATAGCCGATGAGCGTGGAAGCTACATGTACCACCAGGATACTGCTGCGCGCCGCCGGGTTCGACCAGGTAGAAACGGGACTCCGGAGGGCCCCTACCAGCGTCATTACGAAAACCAGGGGGAAGATAAAGACCGAAAGACTGGCTGCTTTGTAGCGCAGGTAGCTGGCGAAGAACGCGGCCGTAATGATGAAGGCACAGAACGACATGGTGTCGAAAATATCGTTGAGCGGCAGTTGGTTCAGGGCGACACTGTGCTCCACCAAAGAGACAAGGTGGAAGATGGCACCGAGGCCAAACGCTGTCAGCGCGACGCGGAAAAGCGCCTCGCGACGGCGCATGACGGTAATGACGGCATCGAGCAGCCCAAGCGAGTAGAGCCCGGCTGCAACCCGGAGCCAAAGAACACTGGAGTCGCCCATTTTGTTTTCTCCTCCAGTATAAGTGGCAGCGTATAAGTGCCAGAATGGAGTTTTACTCCCGATGCGCTTCTTTGTTCAAAATTTCGGATGCCGTGCCACCCAGGCTGATGGTGCGGCGCTCGAAGCGCAACTGGGGGCGAAGGGCCTTTCCGCTGCGGCGTCGCGAGATGCCGCCGATGTGGTGGTCCTGAACACCTGTACGGTAACAGCTGAGGCGGATAAGGATGCCCGTTCGGCGATTCGCCGGACGCATCGCGAGAATCCCAACGCCCGTATTCTGGTGACTGGTTGTTATGCCCAGCGGGCGCCGACCGAACTGGCCGAGATGCCGGGGGTTGCCTGGGTGGTGGGCAATTCGCACAAGACGAGCATTGCCGACGTGGTTGCGGGCGAGCTGGAGTATCACTCGATCCTGACGGGTGACATCTTTGAAACCCGCGACATCCTGACGGCTCCGATAATGGAATCGACGGGCGACCGCACACGGCCGAACCTCAAGATTCAGGATGGATGCCACAACCGGTGCTCCTTCTGCGTGATCCCCTTCGTCCGGGGGAAGAGCCGGTACGTTGGGGCTGACCAGGTGGTGGAGCAGGTTCGGCAGCTCTCTTCTGGCGACAAGTCTGGGGGCTACAAGGAAGTGGTGCTGTCCGGTATCAATCTGGGCCGGTGGGGCAGGGAATCGGGCAGCGAGATGCGGCTTCCCGATTTGTTGCGGCGGATTCTCAACGAAACGGAGATTCCCCGCCTTCGGCTCAGTTCTGTGGAACCCATGGATTTCTCTGACGACCTGCTGGGGCTGATGGCGGAATCGCCCCGGATCGCGAACCACGTCCATGCGCCGCTGCAATCCGGGTCTGACAAGATTCTTCGCCTGATGCACCGTAAGTACCGGCCGCGCCACTACGCCGACCGTCTTGCCAAAGCCCGGGCTTTAATGCCTGATGCGGGAATCGGGGCGGACGTGATGACTGGCTTCCCGGGTGAGACGGACGCACTGTTCGAAGAATCGCGCCAGTTCATCGCGTCGATGCCCTATACATATCTCCACGTGTTTACCTATTCCGAACGCCCCGGAACTCCGGCGGCGACGATGCCTGGGTCGGTGCCTGTGCCGGTCCGCAAAGACAGAAACCGGATTCTCCGGGAACTGGCGGCAACCCGGAACGCTGCGTTTCGCGAATCGCTGCTGGGAACCGAAGTTTCTGCAGTCACCATGGAGCCTCTGGGAATTGCCCTGACGGAGAATTTCATTCAGGCGCAGCTGGACATGCCGTACACGCCAAATCGCCTGGTGACGCTGCGTCCGACAGCGTTAACACAGCATGGCGTGAGCGCCTCGATAGTCGCGGCGGCATAGTGGCCGTTGTGTGAAAACAGTGGCAGCTACGTGAAAACACAAGCGGGACGCTAAGCTGGTATTGTGAACGAGTCGCTTTACCTACCGGATTTTGTACTCGGACTCGGACTCGAAGCCAGTGCTCGCGGACTGCGGGTGATTCGTTTCGGCGCCAGGGTTCTTACCGACAGGCCGGGTCCGATGGTTCGGAATGCCGAACGCCAGATTCGCGAATATCTCGCCGGAGAACGTGCCGAATTTGACTTGCCGCTCGATATGGAGGGCAGCGATTTTCAGATTGAAGTCTGGCAGGCGTTGCGCAATATTCCATACGGCGAGACGCGCAGCTACCGGGATATCGCCCGAGCGGTGAATCGCCCGAAAGGCTTCCAGGCAATTGGCCAGGCGAATACCCGCAATCCCTTACCTCTCATCGTGCCCTGCCACCGCGTAATCGCCGTGGATGGTAGCATGGGTGGATATGGCGGGGGGCTGGAACGCAAACGCATCCTCCTGGAAACCGAGAATCGATATGCTCACCTCTTCCGAGAAACTGCAGCTTGAAGAACAGGGTTTTCTGGCCTTTCCCGGCTTCCTTTCACCGGAACAGGTAGCTGCCTTTAACGCGCGGGTGGAGGAGTTGTTCGCGCAGGAAGGCGACAGTGCCGGGAGTGAGTTCAGGACAGAGCCTGGTGCCCGCCGAATTGCCAACGCGGTGGACAAGGGCGAACTGTTCGAGGCAGTCATCCAGACTCCGGAAGTTTTGGAAGCGATCGCGGTCATACTGGGGCCCGACTTCAAACTGAGCAGTCTGAATATCCGTTCCGCCAATCCTCACAATGGCTGTGCACAGCCACTACACGTCGATTCCGGGGCTTTGCCGGATGAAAAAGGCAACTCGGTCTGCAATTCTGTCTGGATGCTGGACGACTTCACGGAGCACAACGGGGCGCTGCGGGTGGTCCCCGGGTCGCACAAGTGGTTCCGTATTCCCGAGGCCGGCGCAAAACCGGAAGGCGAGATGCTGGTGACGGGCAAGGCCGGGACCGTGGTGGTGATGAACGCCCACATGTGGCATGGTGGCAGCGAGAACTTTACCGACAGTCAGCGCCGGGCGATGCACGTCTACTACACGCGCGGGGATAAGCCGCAGCAGCAGTATCAGAAGCGCCTGGTGAGACCCGAAGTACAGCAGCGCATGAGCCCCGTTGGCCGCCGCCTGTTGGCACTGGACGATCCGCGCAACGATGAACTCTCCGCCACGGGCAGCGGAGCCTCCGGCTTCATGAAATAACGCTTGTTACCGTAAGGGCACATGCGGATCGTCCGAGGAGCGCCGGGTACAGGAAAGACTGCACTGGTCTTTCGCGAATTTAAGGCAGCCCTTGCCCGGGGTCGCGAACCCCGTATTGTGGTTCCGACCGCCACTCTGGTGCGTCACTTCCAGCATGAACTGGCTCGCGACGGCGTGATTTGCCGCCCGCGTTCAGTAATGTCCCTGGCCCGGTTTGTAGCTGAACTGGCCGGGGAGGACTGCAAGCTGGCTCCGCCGGCATTAACCCGGTCACTGGTTCGTGCCTCGCTGCAGCTTCTGGATCTTCCTGCCTTTGCCGAAGCGGCTAAAACCGACGGCATGGCGGCGGTGGTGGAAGAGACGATCACGCTGTTCGAGAACGCCGGGTGCAGTCCGGAACGGCTGGCCGCCCGGGCGCTGGCACCCCGTGCCAAGGCCTTTGCGCGGGTCTGGGCGGCTGTCGACAAGGATCTGCGGGCTGCCGGGTATTGCAGCCGGCTGGTGCAGTTCCGCACCGCGATTGCCCGCCCGCTACCGATGGACCTCTGGTTTGACGGCTTCCTGCATTTCAGCCAGCTGGAAGTTGAACTGCTGGAAGCGCTGGGGGATGTGGGGCGCGTGGTTCTGACGGCCTCTGCTGGCGGCGATGAAACGCTCTTCGATGAACGGACCGAGGGTGTTCCGCGGAGACCCCGGATGGTGGAAGTAGCGGCAGATTCGGTGGAGCGCGAGGCCGACGATATCGCCCGCCGCATTTTGGAACTGCAGGCTGCCGGGACTCCATTCCGTGAGATTGGAGTAGCTGTGCGCGACGCGGCAGTCTACGAACCCCTGCTGCAGGGCGTGTTCGAGCGCTTTGGCATCCCGGCACGCTTCTATTTTTCGAGACGCCTGACCGGGCACCCTGCGGCGACTTTTGTTGGGGGGCTGCTTGACTGCGCGCTGAAGGGCTGGGAGCATCGGGAGGCGCTGCGCGCTCTGCGGGCTGACCCGCGCTTTGGGCTGAGTGCGGCCTTCGATCGCTTCGAGTTTGAAGTGCAGCAACGCCTGCCGGATCGTGGCGCGAACGAGCTCTTGAAAATAGCGGCACTGGAGGGCATGGGCGACTATAAGAAGCGCCTGGCTGACTGCACTGCCATTCAGCACTGGCCGGAGGAAAGCCTGCGCCCGGCTGACTGGTCGCGTCGTGTCACCCAGCTGGCGGAGAAGCTCTTTCTGCCGGGGCGAATCCAGCCGGCTGCGTCATTTGCGGATGTGGATAACGCCCGGAGCCAGACGGCCGGCCTTCGGGCATTTATTGAAGCGGTGACGGAGGTAGCAGGGCTCTGGCCCGCCGAACGAGGTCTGATCACTCTGGCTGAGTTTTGGGCGGTAGCCCGGGCCGCAGTCCGCGAAGGCAGCTATCGGGTTCCCGACGACCGACGGGATGTGGTCCATGTCCTGAGTTCCTATGAAGCCCGGCAGTGGGATGTGAGCGCGCTGTTCGTTTGTGGCATGACGAATCGGGACTATCCCAAACGCAGTTCCCAGAATCTGCTGTTTCCCGACACCGAGATTGATGCTCTGCGGCGCGTTGGCATTCCCCTCCGGCGAACGTCGGAGCTGGAAGAAGATGAAGACAAGCTGTGGGCAGAACTCCGCTGCCGTGCGCGTAGTCTGTTGATTGCGACCTGGCCCCGCCATGATGCCGGCGGACGCACGGTGGAAGCGTCCAGATACCTTGCCGGACGCGATGAGCCTGGAACTGCGGCTATCTGTATTCTTCGCGGGCCGGACGCTGGGCCTGCGGACGCCCCCGGATCGGCCAGAGGAGCGACTCCAGCCGAAGGTGACGGGGCTGATCATGCATGAAGCCCTGGAAGAGTGGCTGCAGTCGAATCGCCGGGCGGATTTCGTGGCGCTTTTTGACGAAGCCTTCGCAAAGGCGTGTCGCGAGAAGCACCTGCCGCCTGGCTTCCGCCTCGAGGTGGAACGAATCTTCCTGCGGGGCATTGCCGCGAAGGTGAGCACGACGGAGCAGTGGACGCCAATCGAGACGCAAGCGGAGGTTCCGTTCGAGTTGCCGCTGATGCCCGGCGTGGATATCAAGGGTCGGATGGACCGGATTGACCGCATGAATGACACCGACTGCGTGATTATCGACTACAAGAGTGGCAGGGCGAAGAGGGTGGAGAGCTTTATTCAGAACCGAGCGAAGTTACAGGGCCCGCTGTATGCGCTGGCGGCGCGGGAAAAGCTGGGGCTGCGGACTATCGCGATGATGTACGTGGCGGTTCGGGAAGACAAGCGATTTGGCTGGGGGGCGGTACCGGGAGTCGAGCTGGAACTGCTGCCGATGCCGGAAGACTGGATTGAAGCTGCCCAGGCGATGGTGGTGAGCCGGGTAGAGGATTTGCTGGCCGGGCTGATTGAAGCCAGGCCAACGGAAGAGGCTGATTGCCGTTTTTGCGATTTCAGGAAAGCTTGTCACGTGAAGGAAGACAAACGGGAACTGGTGCGGGTTGCGGGAGCTGAGCTTGTCTGAATCCCGTTTGCCTCAAGCAAAGCCGCGTGAGTTTACTCCGGAACAACAGTCTGCCATCGAATACCGACGGCTGGACGCCTGCGTAGTGGCCGGGCCAGGGTCGGGAAAGACGACTGTACTGGTGGAGCGGTACAAGCGCCTGGTGGAGCGGGAGGGTATGAATCCGAACCAGATTCTGGCCATCACGTTTACCGAAAAAGCGGCAGCAAACATGAAGTCGCGGCTGGCGGCTGAGTTCCGCGGCGATGCCATCCGGCTGCGGGAGCTGGAGCGTGGCTGGGTTTCGACGATCCATGGTTTCTGCAATCGGCTGCTGCGGGAGAACGCGATTGCAGCCGGGCTCGATCCCAGGTTTGTGATGCTGGACGAGCGCCAGGCGGAGGATCTTCGGTCCGGCTGCATGAACAGTGCGCTGGACATAATCGTGGCAGAACGCCGTGAGGAAGCGCTGGGCCTGATCGATACGATTCAGGGGCCGATGTTCCTGGCCGGGCAACTGAAGAGCGTCTACGATGCGATTCTTGCGGCGGGACGCACGATTTCGCAGGTGCGCGTGGTGCCTTCCCCCCAGGCTGGGGGACCTGATGCGTCAGGCCTGGCGGATATTCTGTTGGCGATTGTCAGTCAGTGGACGGACGCGATGACGAATACTCCCACTCGCCGTGAACAGAAGGGCGATTTGCAGGAGTGGGCCTTGCGCCTCGAGGCGGCGAGGGCGGCACCGTTCGACGTCGTTCAGGCTTTGCTCGATGCCTGCCCTCTAAATCTGGGCCGGGTTCATCCGGATGCAAAGGAGCCGTTGCGTTCGTTCCGGGAGGCGGTGGAATTGTACGAATCCGCCGCTGTGGATGCGCATACGGCACCATCACGCGCGCTGGTGTTCGATGTGCTCGAACACTTCGACGAACTCTACCGTCGTCGCAAGACGGAAATGAGCGCTCTGGATTTTAATGATCTGGAGCGGCGGGGGATCCAGTTGCTTCGGGAGAATACTGACGTTCGTAAACGGGTTCGGGAACAGTTCCGGCAGATCATGCTGGATGAGTATCAGGACATCAACGAACAGCAGGCCGACCTGGTGGCGCTGTTGCGGGACGAGGATAAGTTTTTTGCGGTGGGTGATCCGAACCAGTCTATTTATGGGTTCCGCCACGCTCGCCCGGAGATTTTTCGCAAGTATCGTGACGAGGTCGCGGAGACGGCCCGGCACTCGGTGGAAATTCTGCAGAACTTCCGCAGCCGAAAGGCAATTCTGCAAACGGTGGAGGCGCTGCTGAATGCAGCGAACGGCATTGATGAGCGGGAGCTGTTGCCGCAGCGCGTGTTTCACGAGAAGGTGGAGCCTGCGGTAGAAATTCTGAGAATCCTCGCGACCGACAAAGATGAGGCTCCGGAGCGGGAAGCCCGCTGGCTTGCGTATCGAATTCTGGAGATGCGCAACAGCCTTGTGCTTACCGCGAAGGCAGGCACGCGCCTGGCGGAGTTTCGCGATATGGCGATTCTGTGCCGCGTAGGGGATGCGATGCAGCCGATTCTGGATGCGCTGGACGATGCAGGCATCCCCTATGTCTGTGGCCGGCGGCAGTCGTTCCTGGCTCAGCGGGAAGGTCTGGATATTCGCGCTGCCCTGCATACCATTGCGAACCCTCGGGACGAAGTGTCACTGGCGACAGTTCTGCGGTCGCAGTTGGTCGGGCTGAGTGACGAGGCTTTGTTGCGGCTGAAACTACAGGGGCGGTCGCTGGTGTCGGGGCTGAATTCGGTGGGTTTTGACGCCGCGCTCCTGGCTGGATTTGCCCTGGACGATGCCGCTAAACTGGGTTCGTTCCTGCGGAATCTGAAGCGGTGGCGTATGGCGCAGGCGGTGGTTTCGCTGGATGTGCTGATCTCGCGGGTTCTGACGGAGTCGGGTTTCCGTTGGCAGCCTGGTACCGTGAAGGGCGATAACGTGGAGGAGTTTCTGCGTTTGGCGCGGGGTCGGGATACGGGCCGGTCGCTGGCTGAGTTTCTGATTGATCTGGAAAGCGTGGAAGACGCGGCCAGCAAGGAAGCGGAGCTTTCGGACGAGGATCAGGGCAACCGTGTTCAGGTGATGACCACGCACGCGGCCAAGGGCCTGGAGTTTCCGGTGACGATCATTGCTGCTATGGAGCGGGAAGGTCGCAAAGGTGCGCCGACGGTGTCTTACACGCCGGAATACGGTCTGGGGATTCGCTGGAAGGACCCGAAGGCTAAAGCGCGGGACGGCTTTAAAGATACCTGGGCGAAAGCTAATGCTGACCGGCTGAAGGACCGCGAAGAGGAAGAAGGGAATCGCCTGCTTTACGTTGCGATGACCAGGGCGGAGGAGCATCTGATTCTTTCGTATTCGTTGACGGGCAAGTCAGCGGGGGCATGGGCGAAGAGGGTGGATGAATACTTCCAGTTGAAGGGACAGCCGGCGTCAGAGGAGACAATGATCACCCGTGTAGCGGACTCTTTTGTGACGGTCCGGATTGCGGCGGCGGACCCACCTGTGATGAAGCTGGAGCGGGCAGAATCGGTCGATGCAGTTGCTGTGATGGCGAGGCCGGCGGTTTCGGGACAGCACGACTCCACCGCCAACGTGACGTCACTGGTCGCGTTTGGGATTTGTCCCCGCCGGTATTATCTGCAGCGCTATCTGGGCTGGAGCAGTGGCCGGGCACGGCGTTTTGATCCGGAAGACCTGCCTGAAGCTGAGGATGAAGCGGCGGATCCGTCGGCTGCGGAACTGGGGACGATGGTGCACGGAGTTCTGGCCGGTTTGCCTGGGCCATTCCCCCCCCGTGCCATGGAATTGGCGGAGGTTTTCACCAGCAGTGAACTGGGCCAACGGGCAGCCCGGGCCGGGAAGGTGGAGCGCGAGTGGGATTTCATCATCGAGGTGGAAGGCACGCTGGTTCGGGGAACGGTCGATCTCTGGTTTCGCGATGAGCAGGGGCAGGTGATCGTCGATTACAAGACGGATGATGTTTCGCCCGAGGGCGCTCGGGGCAAGGCTCAGGAGTATGCGCCGCAGCTGGCGCTCTACGCGATTGCGCTGGGGCAGGCGAGGGCGTACCTCCATTTCCTCCGCCCGAACGTGGTGGTGGAGGTGTCGGTGGGTGAGTCGGCACAAGCTGCGGTGCGTGGTCTGATACGCGAACTGGGAGAGGCGCAGAATTCGCTGCAGTTTGAAATGAGGGTCGCCGACCACTGCCGGACGTGCAGCTTCTACAAAGGCATGTGCCCGGCGGAAGCCGCTTCAGGCGTTGACGAGGTAGAAGGTTCGGTCGGTCCCGAATGAAGCGGGCATGCCCATGTCGCGGGCCGCGTAGAGCGTAAGGTCTTTGAAGCCGGCTTCTTCCAGCGAGGCCACCACGTCGGCTCGGTCATGGCAATGCTGCTGAACGGTGAAGTCGCGTCGCGTCCATGCGGGCGGGTGCTCCATTACGGTCACGTCGCAGGTTGCGGTGCCTGTCGATTCCTCAAAGTCCATGCGAATCCCGCAGACCAGGTCGTCCGCTACGATGGCGTGGGTTGTATTCCAGTTGCGGCGATAGGTGGCCGGGCCCACCAGGTCGAACAGAAAAGGAGCTTTGGACTTCAGGTGGCGGCGCACGGCGCGAAACGCCTGGGTGAGCCCCTCCGTATCGGGAATGTGGTTCAGGCTTTCGAAGACGCAGAAGGCTGCGTGAAACCTCTGGTTCAGGTTGAAGTCCCGAACGTCAGCCGTTGTGAACTTCCCACCTTTGGCGTTGCGCTTCGCGTGGCGAATCATCTGCGATGAGGCATCGATACCGGAGACAGTGTAGCCCTGCTCCAGAAGATCCTTCGAGAAGTGGCCGGTGCCACAACAAACATCGAGGATCGTGCTGCCTGGTTTGACCCGGGAAAGCAGGAGTCTTTCGACTACGGGCAGCGCACAACTGCGGTATTCTGTGCCCCAAAAGCGGTTGTAGAGGTCAGCAAAAGGGTCGTATTCGCGATTGCGGCGGACTCGCGGAGTCCTTTGATCGGGCAAAGCACTATTATGGACCCTTTATGATGGAGTCATCCATGTCCCAAACGATGACGGTCCCGGGGACCGGGGTTTCTCAGCGCAATGAAAATGCACAGGTACCTCTCTACAGTGTGGTGCTGCTTGATGACGATGATCATTCGTACGACTACGTGATCGAAATGCTGCAGAAGCTCTTCATTTTCTCGGCTGAGCAGGCGCTGCGAAATGCCCAGGAAGTGGATGCGATGGGCCGCACGATTCTGATTACGTGTGAACTGCCGGAGGCCGAGTTTGGGCGCGATCAGATCCACGCTTATGGGCGGGACTGGCGTATGGATCGGTCAAAAGGTTCCATGTCGGCGATTGTGGAACCGGTCGGTTAGGAAACTACTTCGGCGGCATACGGTAGGATAGGAAAGTGAGATTTCTTCCCATTCTGCTGACTATTGCGGCCATTCCCGCCGCCTTTGGCCAAGTGACAACCATGCCTGTTATGCCGGGCGCTGCGGTTGCCCCCCCGAAACCGGTTCTTGCCGAACCAAATAAAGTCGTGCTGACGATCGGCACTTTCAAAATGACTGCGGCCCAGTTTGAGGCGCTGGTGGATGCCCTGCCGGCTCAGTACCAGTCATTTGCCCGTGGACCCCAGAAGCGGCAATTTGCCGAGAGCGTGGTCCAGCTGAAGATCCTGTCCGGTGAAGCGGAGAAGCGTGGCCTGGAGAAGTCGGGCAAGGTCCAGGAACAGATTCAGTTCCAGCGCGAAAACCTGCTGGCGCAGGCGATGTTTGAGGCCCTGCAGGAAACCATCAAGGTGGATGACGCTGCGGTGAAGGCTTACTACGCGGCCCACCTGAATGATTACGAGAGCCTGAGAGCGAGGCACATCCTGATCCGCGTGAAGGGCGCGCCCATGCCGGGACCCGAGGGCAAGCCGGAATTGACCGAGGAGCAGGCCCTGGCAAAAGCCCAGGACGTTCGCAAGAAACTGGCCGCCGGCGGAAAATTCGAAGACCTTGCGAAGACTGAGTCCGATGATTCGGGTTCAGGAGCGCAGGGTGGCGACCTTGGTGAATTCAAGCGTGGCATGATGGTTCCTCCGTTTGAAGAAGCGGCGTTCAAGCAGAAGGTCGGCGAAGTGGGCGAACCGGTGAAGTCGCCGTTTGGCTATCACGTGATTCTTGTGGATGAGCACAAGTCGAAGTCCCTCGAAGACGTGCGGGGTGACATTGAGAAGACGATGCGTCCGGAGATGGCACGCAAGGAAGTGGATGCCCTTCGGCAG
>RGPS01000250.1 GCA_010084195.1 Terriglobia bacterium | reverse complement strand
GCCCTGCCTGTTCCCTCCTTCACCCTATACACTTTCCTTCAAATTCCTGAAAACCTAATTTCTACAAGAGTGGTATTTCAGGCGAGCGGCTACACGAATATTGATGACGAGCTGGCGTTATTCGACGCGGCGGAGGCTCCGGAACCCGGGAGTATGCTGCTGATGGGAACCGCTTTGGCATTGGGCCTGTTGGGCCGAAAACGCATGCGGCAGCAGGCAACACGCGGCATTCTAAAGGCAGCTCGGGGCAGGTGAAGGAAATTCGCCTGCCCTGAGCTGTTTTTGCATTTGTGGCGTTTTGTAAATGGGCCCGGGGAGGCCCGCGAGAACGCATACAATGCTCTTTGGATGTCGGCCTGACCCATGAAGCCAAGAAAACTCAATAAGCACATCATCACCGCCGTACTGGCGGCCAGTTCGTTCTTCATCTTTGCCGGAAACGCGGGCGCACAGAACGCACCTCCGGCCGGCCCTGGCAGGGGAGGCGGCGGGGGCCTGACGCGGGGACCGGACGATCAGCCACGGGTGGAGCCGGCAGTAGCAGACAAGGGCCGGACGGTTTATGTTGCCGAGTGCGTAAATTGCCATGGTCCGAAGGCTCGTGGCGGAGAAAAGGGCGCGGACCTGATCCGCAGCCAGGTGATGCTGCATGACAGGTTCGGCAGCCAGTTGGGGCCATTTTTGCAAAAGGGCCATACGTTGCAGAGCGGCAGGCCGGGTTCGGTGATCACGAGCGAGCAAACGACGGGGCTGGCGCACTTCCTTCGGCAGCGACTGCTGGATACGTTTAACCGGGGGCCGGGAAATTCGGGGAATCCCCCGCCGAACGTATTGACGGGCGATGCGAAGGCGGGGCAGGCGTATTTCAAGGGTGCGGGCAAGTGTAATACGTGCCACCAGCCGGAGGGAGATCTGAAGGGTATTGGGGCGAAGTTCGAACCGCCAGATCTGCAACAGCGGTTCCTGTTTCCGGGTGGTGGGAGGGGCGGGCGTGGCCCGGCTCCGGTGGCCACCCGCAGAGCGCGGGTGACGATTACGGTGACACCTCCGAATGGTCCGGCAGTGACAGGCACCCCGGACCGCATTGATGACTTCAACATCACGCTGCGGGACAACGCAGGTTTGTTTTATTCGTTCGCGCGGACACCCGGGCTGAAGCTGGAAGTGCAGGATCCGCTGGCGGCCCACGCCGCCATGCTGCCTGTTTATACGGACACAAACATGCACGACATTGTTGCCTATCTGGAGACCCTGAAATGAAGTCCCTGAAACTTTCTCTCATTGCCTTGCTTGGAGCAGTGGCCTTTGCGCAGGCACCGCTGGATAACACGAAGCTGTTGCAGATGCCGACGGACTCGTGGCCGATGTTCAATGGTGACTATTCGGGACGGCGCTTCAGTCCTTTGAAGAAGATCAATTCGACGAACGTCAATTCGCTGACGCTGGCGTGGATGTATCGGGCGACGGCGGGCAATGGCGGCAACGTGCAGTTGAAGTCAACACCTCTGCAGATCAATGGGGTGTTGTATTTCTCGGCTCCGGATCATGCCTGGGCGGTGGATGCGCGGACGGGGCGGGAGATCTGGCACTTTACGTGGCCTTCGAAGGGCGGGATTCATATTGGGAACCGTGGCGTGGCTGTGTCCGGCAACTGGCTGTATTTCGAGACGCCTGATTGCCATTTGGTGTCCCTGAATATCAAGGACGGCAAGGAGCGGTGGCACAAACCGATTTGTGATCTGGAACAGATGTATTTTGGGTCGGCGGCCCCGCTGATTATTGGCAATCACGTGATTGTGGGCGTGAGCGGTGACGATACGGACGTGCCCGGTTATCTGGCTTCGCACGATCCCGAGACCGGTGAGGTGCAGTGGCGTTGGTATGCGCATCCGCAGCCGGGGGATCCGGAAGCGAAGACGTGGCCCAGCGTGGAAGCGATGCTGCATGGCGGCGGGATGACATGGGGTGCGACGACCTATGATCCGGTATTGAACCTGCTTTATTTCGGCACGGGGAATCCACAGCCGGTGATTGCGGGCAAGGCTCGGGCGGGGGACAACCTGTATACCGAGTCGATTATTGCGGTGAGTCCGGATACGGGGCGGATGGCGTGGTACTTCCAGTCGTCGCCGCATGACACGCATGACTGGGATGCGAATCAGACTCCGGTTCTGATTGATGGTGTGATTAACGGGCAGCCTCGGAAATTGCTGGCACAGGCGAGTCGGAACGGGTATTTTTTCCTGCTGGACCGGGTTACGGGGAAGAATGTTGCAACCGCTCCGTTTGCTTCGGCGAACTGGGCGAAGGGCGTGGATGCGAAGGGTCAGCCGATTCCGAATCCGGCGAAGGAACCGCAGCTGGACGGGGCTCTGGTGAGTCCGAATCAGGGTGGCGCGGCGAACTGGCAGCCTCCGGCGTTTAATCCGGAAACGGGGTTGTTCTATGTGGATGCGGCGAATGCTTACAGCGTGTATTACCTCTACGACACGGAAGACAAACCGGAAGGTTGGGGCGGGAATGATCGCGGGGGATGGCAGGAGTCTTTCCTGGCGGCGATTGACTATAAGACGGGGAAAACGAAGTGGGCGCACAAGTGGGAGGGTGGCGCGAGGTCGGGGCTGCTGACGACGGCGGGGAATCTGGTGTTTAGTACGGGGTCGAGCAATGATGTGGTGGCTTTGAATGCCACGACCGGGGCCGCGCTGTGGCATGCGGGGTTATTGAATGGCGTAACCAATTCACCGATTACTTATGAGCTGGATGGTGTGCAGTATCTGGTGGTGGCGGGCGGCGACATTATGTACACGTTTGCGATGAGGGCGAAATGATGATGCGTGGGACAGGAAGACTTTTTGCGCTGGCGTTGATTACGACCGTGGTGTCGTTTTCTCAAGCACCTCCGGCGGGTGGGCCGCCGGCGGGTACACCGCCAGCCGGCAGAGGTGGTCGCGGACGCGGCGGCCCCGTGGATAAATTTGCCGGACAGAAGAGGATCAAGGCTCTGGTGGTTAGTGGCGGCTGTTGCCATGACTATCGGGGACAGGACAAGATCCTGATGGACCTGATGGCGGATGAATTACCGGTCGACTGGACCATTCTGTACGAAGGTGGCACGGGCGGGGACGTGAAGGTTGGGCTTTACGGCAAGCCGAACTGGTGGGAGGGCTTTGACCTGATTGTGCACAACGAATGTTATGCCAATGTTTCGGATGAGAAGCTGTTACAGCAGATTGCGGCGGCGCATAAGGCTGGTGTGCCTTCGATGATTTTCCATTGTTCTCTGCATTCTTACCGGGCGGCGACAGTGGATGACTTTCGCGAGGTTATCGGCCTGATGTCGCACCGGCATACACGCGCGCACAACATCGCGGTGAAGGTAAACGGGACGGAGTCTTCGATCACGAAGGGGATGCCGGCGGAGTGGAGCACGCCGACGGATGAGCTTTATGTAATTGAGAAGGTGTGGCCTGGCGTGACGCCGCTGGCTACGGCAGTGAGTCCGGAAGAAGGAAATGCGGTGTATCCGGTGATCTGGACGAATGATTTCCATGGGACGAGGGTGTTTGGGACATCGTTAGGGCATGGGGAGACATGGAATGATCCGGTGTTTCGGGCGATGACGGTTCGTGCGTTTAAGTGGAGTTTGAAGCGGGAGTAGGGGGAACCCTGGTTCGTCAGTTCCACTGCAGCGAGTTCCAGTAATCCACCTTGGTCATGAACGAATGGTTCGTTCCGGCTAACTGGCCCACAAAGCCCAAGGTCTGGAGCTTAGGGTTGACGTCGCGTCGCTTACAGGGTGCCCACCGGCTCAAGGGTTGGCTCCTGATTGAGATCAATACCTGCAAGGACCGGCATCGAGTGGCCAAGCTGGATACCAAGCAGAACCCAGTCTACGAGAGCGGAGCGCAGTTCATCAGAACAGTCGGCCCGAGTCTGCCCGAATACAAGTACCCCGGCACAGGCACTGATACGACCCGCGTATGTTCCATCTTCGAGCTTTTGGTAGGTTGCCCTCCCTTTTGGCCAGTATCTCCTGGCTTCCTGTCAGCTACACCAGCAGTTTCTTTACCACATTGCCTGCCACATCCGTTAGCCGGAAATCGCGGCCCATGTAGTTGTAGGTGAGGCGTTTGTGGTCGAGGCCGAGGCAGTGTAAGAGGGTAGCCTGGAGGTCGTGGAGGTGGATGGGGTCCTCTTCGATGTTGAAGCAGAGGTCGTCGGTCTTGCCTACCGTCTGGCCTGGTTTCAGGCCCCCTCCCGCCATGAACATGCTGAAGGCTACGGGGTGGTGATCTCGTCCGGCGTTGTCGGCTTCGGAGGGGACTCGAATTTCGGACATCGGCGTGCGGCCGAATTCCCCGCCCCAGACGACTAAGGTGTCGTCGAGCATGCCTCGTTGTTTGAGGTCTTTCAGGAGCGCGGCGACGGGCTGGTCGGTGATGTCGCAGTTCTTCTTGAGTTTCTTGTCGATCTGCGTATGGTCGTCCCAGCTGGCGTGCATGAGCATGACGCAGCGGACTCCGCGTTCCACGAGGCGGCGCGCGAGCAGGCAGTTGGTGGCGTAGGGCCGGGTGGGTTCCTTGTTGACTCCGTACATCTCGAGAGTGGCTGGCGATTCCTTTGAGAAATCGAGGAGTTCGGGGGCGGACATCTGCATCCGGTAGGCGAGTTCGTAGGAGTTGATGCGGGAGGCGATTTCGCGATCGCCGGTCTTGTCCTGGTGTTCCTGGTTGAGGTCGCGGAGGGCGTCTAACGAGGCCCGCTGGGTGGACTGGGTAACTCCGGGCGGATTCGAGAGGTAGAGGATGGGGTCGCCGGAGCCGCGGAACATGGTGCCGGAATAGGTGGAGGGCAGGAAGCCGGAGGAGAAGTTGGATTCGCCTCCACTGGTGCCGTTGCCGGAGCTAAGGACGACGAAGCCGGGGAGGTTCTGCGATTCGCTTCCCAGACCGTAGACGACCCAGGAACCGAGGCTGGGGCGGCCCACCTGGAGCGTACCGGCGAAGAGCATGAGCTGGCCGGGGTGGTGGTTGAAGGCTTCGGTGTGCAGAGAGCGGACAACTGTTATGTCGTCAGCAACGGTGGAAAGATGGGGGAGATAGTCGCTGAGTTCGATGCCGGACTGGCCGTATTTTTTGAACGGGCGACGACTGGCGAGGACGGCTGCAGTTGGCTTAATGAACGCGAGCTGCAGGTTCTTTGTGAGGGAGTCGGGCAGGGGCTTGCCGTCCCATTTGGCGAGTTCGGGCTTGGGGTCAAAGAGATCGAGCTGGCTGGGGCCGCCTTCCTGAAAGAGGAAGATGATGTTCTTCGCTTTGCCGGGGAAGTGAGACTTGCGGGGGGCGAGGGGGTTGAGATCGGCGGCACCGTAACCGTCTTTTGCCAGAAGCTGGGCGAGCGCTATGGTGCCGATGCCTCCGGCAGTTTCACGGAAGAAGTTACGGCGGGTCTGGATTTGGCGAAATTTGAGGTCGTCGAACATGGTGGCTTAGCCTTCGTGATTTAGCGTCGGTGTGGCTGGGAGTTGGCGGCTTGCTGGGTTGTGGCCGGGGACGGTCCGAGGACGCGACTAAAGTCGCGTGTCCAGCGGGGGTGAGAACAAATCACCCAGCCCTTTGATCGTCGAGGGGGAAGTTCGGGCGCGGTTCGGCGATGGTGGGGCATGGTGGTTATTCCCGCGTTATGAATTCGTCGAGGTTGAGGATGATGCGGCTGACGCCTACCCAGGGTGCGATAGCGGCGGGGTCTTTTTGGCGCAGGGTGGCCTGGGTATCAAAGTAATTGGCGAGGCGTGCAATTTCGTGAAATCACCTGTCGCTTCAGTTTCTACTCGACTGGCAAGGGCCTCGGCGGCTTCGAAGAAGGCCGGATCATTGAGCAGATTGAGCGATTGCAGCGCCGTATTGGAGAGGCGGCGGCGCGTGCAGGCGATGGTTGTGTCGGGGGCATCAAAGTTCACAAACAAAGGGTGCGGCGTGGTGCGCTGGTAATGGATATAAAGGCCACGGCGGTATTTTTCGCGACCGGGGCTTTCGATCCACTTCTTAACGGAGTAGCCGAGTTCCGCGACGCCGACGGGCTGGAAGGGGCGAATGCTGGGGCCTGTGACGTCGGTATTGAGCAGGCCGCTGACGGCGAGGGCTTCGTCGCGAATAAGTTCCGCGGAAAGGCGAATGCGGGACTGGCGGGCGAGGAGGATATTCTCGGGGTCCTTTTGATCGAGGTCGGGACGCGCCGCCGAGGTTTGCCGGTAGGTTCGCGAGAGGATGATCTGGCGAATGAGGGCTTTGTTGCTGAAGCCGAGACGGCGGTATTCGGTGGCGAGCCAGTCGAGGAGTTCAGGGTGGGAAGGTTTGTCACCCTGGAGTCCGAAGTCGTCTGAAGTGGTGACGATGCCGCGTCCGAAGAGTTCCTGCCAGATGCGATTCACGGCGACACGGGAGGCTAACGGGTTCTCGGGGGCCATGATCCACTTCGCCAGATCGAGGCGGGTAGGAGCGGGCTTGTCTGCGTTGGGGAGCCAGCCGGGAACACCGGGTTCCACGACAGCGCCGGGGTTCTTCCAGTCCCCGCGGACGGCTATGTGGGCCGGGCCGTAATCGTTGCGGGACTCCATGACGTTGGCCTGGCTGAGCGAGGGGAAGTTCTTTTCGAGTTCGTCGAGCTTTTCTTTGGCCTCTTTGAGTTTGGCCGCCAGATCCTTGTCTTTGCCGATGCGGGGGCC
>RGPS01000249.1 GCA_010084195.1 Terriglobia bacterium | reverse complement strand
GACGCCTAACATGGAACGCATGCCTTGGGGTGTTGAAACTGAACTCTCCGTTGGTATCTGGCACCGTATCGACCAGCTGTGATCGACCAGAGCGATGCCTGTGCGTTGGTGGGCTGGCGTTGGGGCTGACTTACCTGCCAATCCAGCCTGATGATGGCGACAGATATGGTCGGCGGGAGAATAGAAGACCGCCAAGGAACAGCCTCAACGCTGATGCTGATCGGCTGGATGTCTCACTTTTGTTCCGCTCGGACTCACACAGCCGTTATTCTTCACGGCCGGGCAATCCATGACTTCCAATCATCAACCCACTCCCACGATGTTCACGATGTTCACGGAATCATCACACCCCTAAAGGGGGGTGGTGGTGATGATGATCCGTAACTATCATCCAGTGATCTTCACGCTGATCGTTACAGCTGTTTTGGCCGTGAAGATTGTGTGGTGATCATCCTTCGGCCTGGAGTTGTGGTTGCCGTTCGGCTGCCACCGCCGCCGGTTGTGCCCGCCGAACATCTACGGCGTCCTTCCTGCCAGGTACTTCTCTGGGAATTTCGACCAACTGACCCGCTACCACCAATTGTTTGAGGTGGGTGCGGAGCCGATTGATGCCGATTCTTGCGTGCCGGTTGACCTGTTGCATTAGCTGTTGCTTCTCCAATACTACCCCCGGAGGCAGTTGGGCGTAGATGGCCTCGGTGATGGGGTCAACCACTTCCACAGCTGCATTGATGTTGCCGGCTGGAGGATGACCGTTGACTAGTTGAATCGGCTGCTGAACGGCTTCTTCCCAGCAGATGACCCCCGCCTGGCGTGAATGGCGGAGCAGCTTCTCGTAGCAGGGGGTGATCTGGTCAGGCATCCTCCATTGCAACCGCTGGCCGCGCTTTCCCGCCACCAGCCTATACTCACCCGCTATCTTGGACGGCAGCAGCGACAACACTGCACGGGGCCAGTTGCTGAATTCCGCCGAGCCAGCCCCGTCGTAGGCATGCATTTGGGCGGACGGGCGTTGTTGTTGCCTGCCGTTCTGCTGCGGCTTGTTGGTGTGATGAACCAGCACCGCAGCGCAGTTGTGCTGTTTTATCAAAACCCCCAGCTGTTGCCGCAGGAACTCACCAACCACTTCCTGCTGGTTGCCATCTCCGCCAAGGTATTGCAGCACCGGATCCAGCCAGACCAGGTGGGGCTGATGCTCCGCCAGCAAGGGGGCCATGACTTCGTCTGCGAAAGCCTGCCCACAATGCTCATACTCATGGCGGATGAGGATGTGGTCGTTGACGATGGCACGTTCGGCATCGGTCAGTTCCATGGCCCCCACCACCCCGTCCCGCATCTCCACGAGGTCTTCGAGGTCGTTCTCGCCTTGGATCAGCAGCGATTTCAAAGGGAGCGCGGGAAGGATGTCGAAACAACCCCGGCCCAGCGCCCAATGAATCATCATCTGCATGGTCAGGCTGCTCTTGCCGATGCCGGTGTTGCCCACAATCAACATTGAACCCTTGCGGGAGAGAAACCGGTGACGCAGGAGTTCAGCGTTGGGATATTCCAAGTGAGGGTTCAGATCGAAGACCCGAGTGGCTGTTGGCGTTGATGATGGGCGAGCATTCGGAGGAGGTGTCGGGGCCGGTGCAGCCGATACACAAGGGGGTGGTTGGGGTATTGCAGTGGTGACGGCACTCATGGAAGCACCTCTTCGTTGATGGTGATTGTTGGAGGAAGGGAGTTGAGACCAGCGTTGAGATCAGCCAGGTCGTTGATGTTGGCAAACTGGCTGAATTTAAAGTAATCGATGCTGCTGGCAACTCCGGTCAACTTCATCGTCCATCGCTTAGCAGCCTTGATTCCCGCCTCATCGTAGTGGGGGAACATCCGGACATGCTTGCCACGGAATTGCTGCAACACCCCTTCGTCGATGCTGGTTGAAGCTGACAGCATTGTTATCGGGGCAACTGTTCTCAACTTCCCCTCCCGCAGCATGAAATCGAAGGCGGCGAGGAAATCAGGCAACCCTTCTACCAAAGCGATCCGGGTGCCTGACGCTGCCTCAACCAACCCCAGCGGCCAGCTCTTCGTCGATCCCTTCAACGTGTGGCTCTTGTGGGCTGGCATGGAATTGAAGGCAGGGAACAACTGGCCATCCAGCCGCCTAACCTCTGCCAATAAGCCACTGCCGTCCTTGAGGCCAAACACCTCATGGTTGAAACAGTATCCAAAGATCAGAAACCCGCGCTCAGAGGCCAGTCGCAACGCCTCAACGGAGATGGACCGCAGCAACGACAGTTGCAACAGCTGCTCACCGGTGCCTTTTGAGTATCCGCTCAAATCTGGGGGTGTGGAGGGTGATGGCGATGGGGGCAGAGGATGAGCGATGGCCAAAGGGGTTGCCTCGTCTACCTTCAGCGCCGTCTTCTCGTAGAAATCAACGATGCGCTTGAAATCCTTCTTGATATCCCAGCCTTTCAACCGGGCAATCAAAGTCACTTCATCACCGGAGTCGTCGTTGCCGTGGTCTTTGAAATACCAGCCTCCGTTGTATGGATAAATCCCCCAGGAAGGGTTGTTGTCGTTGCGGAAGGGGGAAGGGCAGGATTTCTTTGCATAAGCCCCCAGACCCAGCTTCCCCAGCAGCATTGGCATGGGGCACTTAGCTTTCAGCAGCAGGCATTTCTTCTTTAGCTGTCGGTATTGATGGGTGTTGCTCATTGGAGGCTTGCGATTAGCGGTTGAACCTCGGCCGTCATCGGTGCATTTGGCTTCCCCCGCCAGTCGTAGTAGCCGCCCCGTTGGTCGAAGCGATCTTCCAAAACCGACACCTCATTGAGTGCCGCTGTGACGCCAACCCTGAGGATGGGTTGGGAGTAGGTGTGCGTGCCCGTGGTGCTGTCGAAGAACCGGCCTGCTGGATCAACCATGACGTAGGAGCCGCGCATGAGGTCGTTCGGCTCGGGGCAGAGAACCACGTTGAATTCCTCGATCCGCCGGTTGATCCGCACGAAATGGGCAAACTGCTCCGGGGTTATCAGCAGGTCATCGATGGTCCGGTCATTCTGGCCCTTGACCGGCATCGCTTGAAACAGCTTCCAACGCTCCGGCCCCACTCGGCTGATGAAGTCCACCATGTTTTCCTGCCAGTTCAGCCCGTGAACGACGCTATTGACCTTCAACCGGATGCCACTAGCCCTCACCTGATCCGCCAATTGGATGTAGCGGTCTGGCGTCATTGGCTTGCCGCCAACCGAGCGGCCCGATCCGGCGAGGGTATCGGGTTTGGCGCTGTCGATGCTAAGAGTCAGCCAATCGAGGCTCCCATTTACCCGGTTGAGGAACTCCTCAGTGATCCGCGACCCGTTGGTGACGATCATCGTGGTCATGCCCAACTGGTGCCCGTGCCCGATCAACTCGGAAAGCCAAGGGCAGAGGGTCGGTTCGCCACCCACGTAGGTAATTTTGTCGAATCCGTGGGCGGCCAGGGACTCAACCACCTCGATGGCTTGTTCCTTCGGCTGGTGTCCTTTTGGCAGGATGGTGTTGCGGACGTCCTTGAACTGAGCGAAGCAGAACCGGCATTTCATGTTGCATGGTTCCCAGAGGTGGTAGTTGACGCTGGGAAGAATCGGCTGCGCTCGGGTCAAAACCGGAACGTCCAAACCGACACCGTTCGCGGAGGCGAAATTGACCTCCAGTGTTTTGGGGATCTGGGGCGTCTCCCGCACCGGTTTGGCGGCTGGACCGGGAGGCAAGGTGGTGAGGGTGCTCATCTTAGGCAGCCTCCATTTCGCAATAGTCCTCCCGGCCGTTGAGCTGGCGGACGATTTCAAACCACACGTCCCACAGCATTTCCCCGTTGAACGCGGGATCGTGCTGAAGGCAGAGGTCTGCAACCGCTTCCACCGCCTGTGGCGCCGCGAGATCATGCCAGACTGCTTTGGCGAAAGCGGCCGCGACAGATTGCGACCGGTTCCAAACATGCCAGTCAAGGTCGGCAACGCAGGCCTGCCATTCGGCGAAACGGTTCTGATGGGGGTGATGGATTCGGATTAGGTTCATAGATTGATTGGGGAGTGGGTTGATGGAGTTAATTGGTTTGGTTTTCATGGAAGAAAGGCTCCCCCGGCCCGAAGGCCGGGAGAGTTTGATGGTTTCGATTAGGCCGCCACGGGCTGGGCGCTGACCGCCGGCAGGACGGTTTCAACCGCCGCCACCACCCGACCGCCGTTGGTGCGCTTGTGGATGACGACGACCTGACAGACTTTGCCAACCAGGGTATCCAGGTCGAAGTCCACGTTCGCCTCGGCCTCGTCGAACTTCTTCCCCAGGATCGTCTGCGCATCCCGAAACAATTCGGAAGTGCGGTCGAGCTTGGCAGGGCTGTCCTTGCACACCGTGAACTGAGTGCCGTCGAAGACGATGCCGAACTCAATGGTGCACTTGGATTCCCCCTTGGGCTTGATGCTCTTGACGGTGGCATCATGCAATCGTTCGGGAGGCAACTCCGTCTTGGCGATTTGGATTTGGAGTTTCATAGGCTTAATGCGGGCCTGACTGCATTTCACAACGGAAGGACCCGCATCCCCCGTCGCCGACTGGCTACTGCACCACCTGGGATTGCTGTCGGAGTAGGGTCCCGGGTGAAAATGTATAAGGGGATGAACCGGCAGTGCGCGGATGACGAACCGGCCGCCATCCGGCTGCGGCTGAACTTTGCTGATCGGTTGCTGCATCACACCTACAACAGCGAGAATCCTCAGCTGATTCTTACAGGAGTTCATCCCGTTGCTGGTCTGGCTGATGCTGGTAGTCGGTTTGGCGTTCATCGGGCCACCTCCGAGTTCCCTTGCCGGGCCATCAGCGCATGGAGGTGAGCGCGAACGCTTTCAAGATGGATGAGCCGGCAGCCGAACTTGCGGCCTGGCTTGCGCAGTGTGATGGAGCGAATCTTCCCTTCCTCGATCAGCCCGTATAGGGTGCCGCGCTTGATGCCGAAGATCCGTTGAACATCCTGCCATCGACCGAACTCAGGAACACAGGAGGATATAGCGCCGCCCGTCACGCCGGGCATCGTTTCGGTTGAGTACTGTTGAGCAATTACTTGCATGGGGGAAAGTTGTAGCACCGGTGCAGAAAATCTCTTTCCTGCCACGTTTCCAGCTACAGGTGCCGTTTTCAGAGGAGAATTCAGAATGCCTGATTTGATTGGCTTTTCTGAGTTCACAGCTAAGGTTGGCCACCGCCTTTTCAAGGCGAGAACGATGCACCAGCGAGCTTACGAATTATCCCTGTGGTTCGTCGGGGCCGAGCAGCCGCAACTCGCGCGCACCGAATTCTGGCCGCCGGGCCGACAGTTTCCTGTGCGATGTGATCGCAACTGCAAGACGGCGACAGGAAGCAACCCGTTGAAGGGGAGGTGCCAGGACCGTACCGTTGAAGCTGACCAGCGGGGTGCGTGCGCTTTGCCTGTTTGTCCTCCAGGCTTGCGGTCACGCACGCAGTCAACAAACCGATGATTTCAAGTTTGAGGGCGGACGGGGAACGCCTGCGGGCACTCTGGATCAGGCATTGGGCAAAGACGCAACAAGCCAGTGGATGGAGGACATGTTTGGGGCGACGAAGGACGGCCAGCACAGCCACCTGTATTTGTTAATCGACCGGTTGAATCCAGATTTGAAGAAGCACGCGCTGCCTTTCAGTCTTCAGCCAAAGCCGAGGTTGTTTGAGGCACAGAAAATCCACGTCTATCGGGACGGGGTGGAGGTAAAGTCGCTGGAGGAACTGGACCGTTTGATCCATGCCTTATGGAACCAGTGGCAGCCAGCATTACCTCCTTACCTCTCGCTGCAAGAGCCACGCCATGAAGGATCGTCGGCAAAGAGCGATGGCGGGCCTGGTGAAGCCTTCGAGGATGACTACCAAAAGCATGTGGCTGGACTGAGTGATTCCGCCCGATACGAGCTCAAGCTCGTCGCTTTTGCCGAAGTGTTCGATTGTCCTGCCCCAACCGAGGCTTTCCACATGAGCAAGCTCAGAGCGCCGCTTTCGTGTGAAATAATTTATCGCGAGGAGATCTCGAACGGCGTCGAGGTGATCCGTTTCGTCAAACGTGGATTCGCTGAACTGGTGCTCCGAAAAACCTGTCCTGGAAGGGAAGAATATGCAGAGCTCCTTTTCGAGTTCACGGAACGGTGTCCAAAGCTGACCCATCGCGTCTTTCGACAGATGGAGGCATTTAACGACATGGAAGAAACGGATTTGCCGGAAGCTTTGATTTGGCTAAACGATTATGTGCCATCCTCACCCGACTTTGCCGCGTGGGCGAGGAAGGTTGGTAAGGAGAATTTGCAGTTCATGCCTGGGATGTTAGGGTTGGAGCTTACGGATCTGCTCCAACCGGGCAGGAATCCACACTCAGAGATACAGCTGGGTGCCTGGGAGGAATCTCCCCTCAGCGATCGCCAGTTCGTAACCACCGCCAGCGTGTGGAACCAACGCGAAGCCAAGTATCCCGTCGGCACCCGCATCAAAGGCAAGGTTCACAACCTCAGTGCGACCACACTGTTTATCGCGATTGAGGAGGGGCTGGACGGCATGGTCAGTCACACCGATGAATCGTGGACACGCAGCCAGCACCGTAAATTTGCCGAGGTTTTCAAACGCGGCGATGAGGTGGAAGCCGTAGTGGTTGAGGTGGACAAGACCGGCCAACGCATTCTGCTTGGCTTGGCTGGCGACTACGGACCTCCGGCTTGAAAAATGTCCGGCAGCAAATCTACTGCCTTGCGCTTGGTATCCTCATCGACGTGGGTGTAGTTTGCGCTGACGGCTGCGCTGTCGTGGCCGATGATGTCCCGTGCCACCACCTCAGATACGCCGGCATTCTTTAGCAAGCTGGTCGCGGTGTGA
>RGPS01000248.1 GCA_010084195.1 Terriglobia bacterium | reverse complement strand
TGAGTTTTGTCGTGGGCGTCGACTCGGAAGACTTCTTCAGAATCCGGGGACTCCGAGTCGTGGAGGTTGGCGTCGTGGAGGTTGGCATCGTCGAGCTTGTCATCGGCCGGAGGGTCATCGACATCGAGGGCGAACTCGTCAATGTCGGCTGGAACCAGGTCGCTTTCGAAGAGCGCAAGGCCACGCTCCTTGCTCACCCTGGCAAGCGGGTCGACGGCTTCGAAGTTGTCTGCTTCGGCCAAACTGGCACTCTCCCACCGAAACTGGAATCACCACACCGGACCAGTCCCCGGACTGATCAGAAATCCACCCATTGACGCGCGATTGGCTCCATTGTACACCCCGAATTGAACGGCGAGACGCGACGAATCGGGAAAGCACAAAAGGCTCGCTGAAGCTTGGTGATAAAACGGGGCGAGGCGTTACAGCGGCTTCAATTGTTGTTAGCGTATTCCGCCGGGCTGACGGGTCATCTCTGAAAGTTTTCGCATGAGTTCGAAGGCATCGGCAAAGCGACCCTCGCGTTCGGCGGCACGAATGGAGTCTTTCATTTCACGTGTTGTGTTCTCCACTTCGTGGCGCTCCAGCGCGGCCAGGCAGGAAAGGGCGTCATCCACAGAAGCCTGGGGGGATTCGTGGCGGGAAAGAACAATGGAGGCCAGCAACTCCTGCTGGCTGGGCTGCAGGCGGGCGTTGAGAGCTTCGTAGCCGATGGGATCGCCATTCTCGTGCATCCCGAGGAGCGTTTCATAGATACCGGCGGTGGGAAAACGTCGCCAGGAGGTCAGGGTCCGCATGGACGAGAGGAGGTGGTCCCTTGCGTCCGGTTCGGTCAGGATAATGGCGAGCAGCATGCGGTCCGTGGCGCGGGCAGGATCAGCCTGTTTTTGGGGTTCGCGGCTGGCGCGGTCGAGAGCAAGCTTGCGGAACTGGTCGAGAACCAGGCCTTTTTCGAGGCCGAGGTAGTTGGCGATATCCTGTGCGACGGCGGCCCGCTCAATCTGGTCGTGCAGGCCGTGGATGGAGGGGATGAGGAATTTGAAGGCATCGACGCGGCCCTGGGGGTCGCGCATGTCGAATTTTCCGCGGGCGCGGTCGGCGAGCCAATAGAAATAGGCCTTAGCTTTGGCCACCTTTTCCAGATAGGCTTCGGCACCGTGTTCTTTGCAGTATTCGTCGGGGTCGAGGCCTCCGTCGAGTTCCACGATGCGGATACGCATGTTTTCATCGAGCAGGGCGGCGATGGAGCGCTCGGCAGCCTTGGCACCGGCGGAATCGGGATCGAAGTTCAGGTGGAGGTTCTGGGAGTGCCGCTTCATGGCGCGGATCTGGTCCACGGTGAGGGCGGTACCGCAGGTGGCGACGGCTTCGGTGGCTCCGGCCTGGGTGGCTCCGATCACGTCCATGTAGCCTTCCACCAGGAGGATGCGGTCGAGCTTCATGGCGTGGTGTTTGGCGCGATAGAGATTGTAGAGCACCTGAGATTTCTTATAGATCTCGGTCTCGGGCGAATTCATGTACTTCGCTTTGTCTTCCGGGTCGAGGGCGCGGCCTCCGAAGGCGATCACCTTACCCGATTCATTGTGAATGGGGAACATGACGCGATTGCGGAAGCGGTCGTAGAAGCCGCCGTCGTCGCGGCGCCCGACGAGGCCGGAAGCGTCAAGCTGGTCGGGCTTGAAACCGCGTTGCTCCAGAATTTTGAGCAGAGACCGGCCTGAGCTATCGGAATACCCGAGCTGGAATTGCTCGACGGAAGTTCTGGTAACGCCCCTTTCGCCGAGGTACTGGCGGACGGAGGAGGCCGAATTCGCCGCCAGATTGCGCTGAAAGTGCTCGACGGCGATTTCGTGCATCTCGTAGATGCCGGCGCGGATTTTGGTGCGTTCGTCGCCTGCGAGAGACTGCTTGGGGAGGGGGACGCCGTGCTGTTCGGCCAGCTTTTTGAGGGTCTCCCAGAAGGTGAGGCCCTCAATATTCATGACGAAGTTGAAGACATCGCCCTTGGCGTCGCAGCCGAAGCAGCGGAAGAACTGATGGTCGGCCGAGACGGAGAACGAGGGGGTTTTCTCGTTGTGGAAGGGGCAGAGGCCGGAGTAGCGGCTGCCGACACGGCGGAGGCGCACGTATTCGGAGATGACCTGAACAATGTCGATCTGGCCTTTGAGCTGTTGTGCGAAGTCCATGGGGGGAGGTACGGTTACAGCGCGTTAGTACCATTATCGTGTGGATGCCAAACCGATGGACGATCAGGAGATTTACGGCCTCATAGGCGAGGACGGTTTTACGCGTCTGACGGCAGCTTTTTATCGCCAGATTCCGGGAGATGACATTCTGGGGCCGATGTATCCGGCGGACGATATGCCGGGGTCTGAGGAGCGGCTGCGCGACTTTCTGATCTTCCGGTTCGGAGGGCCGCAGACGTATCTGGAGAAGCGGGGGCACCCGAGGCTGCGGATGCGGCATGCGCCGTTTGCGATCGGGGTGGCGGCACGGAACCGGTGGATGGAGATTATGACGAACGCCATGCTTGAAACTGCCCTGCCAAATGAGGTAAACGCGGTGCTTTGGGAGTTTTTTAATGGCACGGCCACGTTCATGATGAACCGGCAGGGGTAGGGTACGTGGAATTCTTTGGCATCCGAACAGAGATGTGCTCAGCCCGGCAGCTGATCTTCGGGGTGCCGGGGTTCGCCCCCCGCACGGGACAGTAACACCTGACCGGATCAGATCCGTTGCCGAATTTTATGTCGGGTCGCTGGAAGTCAGCTGCGTTTCGAGGCTTCGCAGGGCTTCGGCTCCGTCCACATCCCGAGGCAATTCGTCCAAAACACAAATGCGCCCCACGCTCTCTGCAAACTCATTTTTTACGACTTCAATCGCTGCCCGATGAGAAGCCGAGACGCTCTCGTACCAATCGGCCACTTCTCCGGCCAGACCACCCGCCGGTTTCTCCCCCAAAGGTCGCAACCAGCACCGGTTAATACAAACCATATTTACCGGGAACTTACGCTTCGCTAACTCGCTGAGGAAAAACTCCGTATCCCGCATGGCCTTCTGGGGAGTTGTGACTACCCGAAACTCGGTCACCGAGGGGTCCCGCAACAAAGCCCCTGTCTTCCGAGCCCGTTCCGCATAGGCCTCAGCAACGGGATAAAACAGAGAATAGAAATCCAGAATCTGCTTCACCAGACTCCCGCCCAATATCTCCTCCGCCCGGGCGTAAACCTCCAGAGCACTCCGCCCCACCGACATCAAGCCCATCGCCTCAACAAACTTATAAGTCCGACTAACTAACTTCACTTTCTTCGAAGCCGACAAATCCGCAAACATCAGAGGCTTATCCAGAACCTCCATAACATGCCGCGACGGAGCGGTATCTACTACAATCGTCTGATAACCGCGACTCATCAGCTGACTAATCCGCTCCAGCGCCATCAGTTCATTCATGCCCGACAATGAACTTGCAATCGTCTTATAAATCGGGTGCTGCAGAATTTTCTCTTCCTCACCCCGCTTGGCATTCATCCGAACCGCATCATTCAGCGTTGTATGAACATCCAGCAGCGCCGCCCACAGGTCGCCGTCCACCCCGGGCACCTTCTGCTCCGTCATTCCAGACTGGAGCCCCAACGCAGTTTTCAGCCGCAATGAAGGGTCGGTGGTGAGAACCAAAGCCTTCTCGCCCGCCCGCGCCAAACTCAACGCTGTGGCCGCTGAGACAGAAGTCTTGCCCACGCCCCCGGTCCCCAGACAAACGATGATCTTCATGCCAGTTGCTCCAGGTCCAGGTAATGCCCCAGATCCTCCAGAAGATCCAGATCACTCTCCTCGGGTGGTCCATCGCCCTGTGCCAGACGAGGCACAAACAGCTGCCGGATCGGTAACTCCACTGCCAGCTTGTCGCACAGTTCGCGCTCTGCAATCCCGCGCTCAATGGCGAACTGCATTGCCGCGGATGAACCGGCGAAATCCAGCGTGGCCAGGGCCTCCGGCTCAGCCAGACATACCGGAGACACCGCATTCAGAATAATCGTGGAGGGTTGAATCCCGAAGTCCCGGCGCAGCCCCTCACACAGCTCATGTGTTTCGGTGATCGCCATCTCTTCCGGTTGCGTCACGGCGGCGATCCGCATACTGCCGGCCGCGGAAAAGAATCGGTGCATCTCCGCCCCGGCATTCGACAGCGGACCTGTAAGGTACGTTTCAAACCCCTTAGCCGCGCGCAAAGTACTCAGAAAATGGCCCGTTGCCGGAGCATCCCAAATCAGATCGTCATAGGCCGGAATATTCACACGCTCCGGAGCCCGCCGCTCGGCCAGTTGCTGCATCCGCACCAGGAAGAAGAATTCCTTCAAGCCTGGAGCCACGGCTATCAAATTCTGAAAGATTGAACTGTTGAGCACTGCCCGGGCCATCATCGGCAACGGGAAATGCGTTTCCACCAAATCCCTGATCTGGTCTACCGGGTCGATGTAAACCACGAAGAGCCTCTCAGCCGCTTCCGGAAACCGCTCCGCCAGATTATCCAGCGAAATTGCGACCGCCAACTCTTCCAAAGGGTGCGAACTGACCACCAGGACGCGTTTACCCGCCTGCGCCAGCTTCAGCCCCATCGCCACGCTCAGCGTCGACTTGCCGACGCCACCCTTACCGCAAAATACGATCACCCGTGCCTGTGCGGCCATTCCGGTAGTCTACCAGTCCTTACACATGCAGGCCCGGAGCTTCATGCCCCAAACTCGCTACATATTCCGTATATGGCCCCGGATACAGCAACGGTGCGGCCGATCCGCTATCTCCACCCAACTCCAGGACTCTCGAAGCCAGACCCCGCAGGAATGTCCGGTCGTGCGAAACAAAGACCATCGTCCCTTCAAAGTCCTTCAGTTTCTCAATCAGCATTTCCTTCGTCGCCATATCGAGGTGGTTGGTCGGTTCGTCCAGCACCAGGAAATTTGGAGGATCAAAGAGCATTCGCGCCATCGCCAGCCGACTCTTCTCTCCGCCCGACAACGACCGGATCTTCTTATCCACGTCATCCCCCGAAAACTGGAACGCCCCTGCCAGTGCCTTGATCGCCCCCACGCCTTCATGCGGGAAGTCCTGCTGCAGTTGCTCTTCCACCGTCAGATCCGGATTCAGCACGTCCAGCGACTGCTGCGCAAAATACCCCATCTTCAGACTCGCGCCCAGCCGAACCTCACCCGTATCCGGTGTCAGCGCGCCCGCCATCATCCGCAGCAGCGTTGTCTTGCCCGCACCGTTCCGGCCCATCACGGCCCAGCGCTCCCCGCGCCGAACAATCATGCTGAAGTCCTTGTAAATCACCCTCTGTCCGTACTGTTTGCTCAACCCCTCCAGCACCACCACCTGATCCCCTGACCGTGGCGGACTCCGGAAATCAAACTTGACCACCACGCGCTTCTTCGGCAACTCCAGCTTTTCAATCTTGTCCAGCGCCTTAATCCTGCTCTGCACCTGCGATGCCTTCGAGGCATGCGTCTTGAACCGCTCAATGAACCGCTGTTCCTTCGCCAGCATCGACTGCTGGCGCGAAAAAGCCGCCACCTGATTGGTCTCGCGAATCGTCCGCTCGCGCTCGTAGAAGTCGTAATTCCCCGAGTAGCCGATAATTTCGCCGCCATCAATCTCGGCAATCTTACCCACAATCCGGTTCATAAACTCCCGGTCGTGCGACGTCATGAGCAGGGTCCCCGGGTAGCCCTTCAGGAACTGCTCCAGCCAGATAATCGACTCGATATCGAGATGGTTCGTCGGTTCGTCCATCAGCAGCACGTCCGGCCGGCCAAGCAACACCCGCGCCAGGGCCACACGCATCTTCCAGCCGCCCGATAACGCGCCTACATCGCCATCCACCTGCGATTCCGAGAACCCCAGCCCCGCGAGAACTTCCCGCGCCTGGGCCTCCAGCGTGTAGCCCCCCAGATGCTCGTACTCTTCCTGAACCTCGCCGAAACGCTCCAGGATCTTGTCCATATCATCCATGCGAGTCGGGTCTTCCATCGCCGTCTGCAACTCATCCAGTTCGTGGTGCAGTTCACCCGCGCGCCCACTCCCTGCAATGGCTTCATCCAGCACCGGACGCCCTGCCATCTCTTCCACGTCCTGCCGGAAGTACCCGATCGACGTCCGCTTCGGTACCGTTACATCACCTTCGTCCGGACTCTCTTCGTTCATGATCATGCGGAACAGAGTGGTCTTCCCCGCCCCGTTCGGCCCCACCAGGCCGCACTTCTCCCCGGCGTTCAACTGCCACGAAGCCTCCACAAAAATCAACTGCTTGCCATACTGCTTATTTACGTTAGAAAAAGAGATCATGAGGTATTTCGAGCGGCGGGAACTGAAACGAGTACTATTCCGAGCTTACCAGCGGCGAATCCGACTCGCCGCGCTTCTCTTCCTTTCGTCCCGTTTCGCGGTGCCTCAAGCCTACGTCGATTCCAAAGTCTGCACCCCCTGCCACACAGAGATTGCCGCGAAGTGGGGCAAAACCGGCATGGCGAATACCTACGCTCCAGCCACCTCTATACCAAAATTCGAATACCGTCACGCCCCCTCCGGCGAGATATTCACCGGCAATGGGACCACCCTCCGCCGCTACCAACAAGGTCCCAAAGGCGAGCCCGTCAACGTTCTTGAAAAGACCCTGGAATTCCGCTTCGGTTCCGGCGAACATTCCAGCAGCTACTTCGGCCGTGACGCCCTCGGCAACCTCATCGAACTCCCGGTTTCGTGGTACTCGGAAAAAGGAGGCACGTGGGCGATGTCCCCAGGCTTCGAGACTGCCCAGCACGCCGGCTTCACCCGCAAAGTGAATCCCCAGTGCCTCTTCTGCCACAACGCCATTTCACCGGTCGGCACTACCGGTAAAGCAGTCGGCATCGACTGCCAGCGCTGCCACGGTCCCGGCAGCGACCACGCCGCTAATCCCACCC
>RGPS01000247.1 GCA_010084195.1 Terriglobia bacterium | reverse complement strand
CCGTCTTCTGCGTCCAGTACCACCCCGAGGCCGCCCCCGGACCCCACGATTCCCACTACCTCTTCAATGACTTCGTCAAGCTCATGAAAGACCACGGGAGCAACCGCTAATGCCCCGCCTGTCGCCCACTCCTGCCTTCTTTGCGTCCTTTGCGCGCCTTTGCGTCCTTTGCGTGAAATCTTCGAACTCAAATTCGGGAGGCATCATCTAATGCCCCGCCGCACAGACCTCCACCGCATCCTCATCATCGGCTCCGGCCCCATCATCATCGGCCAGGCCTGCGAATTCGACTACTCCGGCACCCAGGCCACCAAAGCCCTCCGCGCCGACGGCTTCGAAGTCATCCTCGTCAACTCCAATCCGGCGACGATCATGACCGATCCCGACCTCGCCGACCGCACCTACGTCGAGCCCCTCTCGAAGCAGTACCTCGAAGAAATCATCGCCAAAGAACGCCCCGACGCTCTCCTCTCCACCGTCGGCGGCCAAACGGCCCTCAACCTCTCCATCGAACTCGCCGAAGCGGGCATTCTCGAAAAGTACGGCGTTGAACTCATCGGCGCGAAAATCGACGCCATCAAGAAGGCCGAAGATCGTCTCCTCTTCAAGGACGCGATGAAGAAGATCGGCCTCGAAACCCCGCTTTCCAAGCTTGTCACCGACGTGGAAGGTGGCCTCGCGTTCTGCGAAAAGCACGGCTACCCCGCCATCCTCCGCCCCAGCTTCACCATGGGCGGTTCCGGCGGAGGCATCGCCTACAACCGCGAGGAATGCATCACCATCCTCGAACGCGGCCTCGACCTCTCCCCCGTCCACGAAGTCCTCATCGAAGAGTCCGCTCTCGGCTGGAAAGAATTCGAACTCGAAGTCATCCGCGACCTTGCTGACAACGTCATCATCGTCTGCTCCATCGAAAACTTCGACCCCATGGGCGTCCATACCGGTGACTCCATCACTGTCGCCCCCGCCCAAACCCTCACCGACCGCGAATACCAGATGATGCGCGACGGCGCCATCCGATGCCTCCGCGAAATCGGCGTCGATACCGGCGGTTCCAACGTCCAGTTCGCCATCAACCCGAAGGACGGCCGTATGGTCGTCATCGAGATGAATCCCCGTGTCTCGCGCAGCTCGGCCCTCGCCTCCAAAGCCACCGGCTTCCCCATCGCCAAGATCGCTGCCAAGCTGGCGGTCGGCTATCGTCTCGACGAACTGAAGAACGACATCACCCGCGTCACCCCGGCGTCCTTCGAACCCACCATCGACTACGTCGTCTGCAAGATCCCCAAGTGGGCCTTCGAAAAGTTCCCGGGCGCCGATACCACCCTCGGCACTCAAATGAAGTCCGTCGGCGAAGTCATGGCCATAGGCCGCACCTTCAAAGAAGCTCTCGGCAAGGGCATCCGCAGCCTCGAAACCGGCAAAAAATTCGGCTCCGAGAACTTCGATCCTGCGCTCATCCCGCAGAAGCTCATCACGCCCACGCCCGACCGCCTCAGCTATCTCCGCTACGCCCTCACCCAGGGCTACACGGCCGAACGCATCCATGAGATGACAGCCATCGACCCCTGGTTCCTCGAACAACTTCGCCAGATCAGCGAGATTGAAAAGGAACTGGCCGAGTCATCCCTGCTGGGTGCCGACAAAGCTCTTCTCCTGAAGGCCAAGCGTGCCGGCGTTCCCGATACCTTGATGGCCAGCCTGTGGGACGTGAAGGAAACCGACGTCCGTACCCGTCGGAAAGAACTCGGTGTCGCCACCGTTTTCAACCGCGTCGATACCTGCTCGGCTGAATTCGAGAGCTTCACCCCCTACCTCTACTCCACCTACGAAACCTCCTGTGAAGCCGAACCGACTGACCGCAAAAAGGTGATGATTCTTGGCTCCGGTCCCAACCGCATCGGGCAGGGAATTGAGTTCGATTACTGCTGCTGTCACGCCGCTTATGCCCTCAAGGGCGAAGGCGTCGAGTCCATCATGGTCAACTGCAATCCCGAGACCGTGTCCACCGACTACGACACCAGCGACCGCCTCTACTTCGAACCCCTCACCCTCGAACACGTTCTCAATATCGTAGACCGCGAAAAACCCGATGGCGTCATCGTCCAAAACTCCTCGACAAACTGCAAATCCCGTCGCCTGAAAACGGCACAGCCACCAGCGTCGAAGCCGCCGTCGAAATCGCCGGTCGCATCGGCTACCCGGTGCTGCTGCGACCCAGCTACGTCCTGGGTGGCCGCGCCATGGTCATCGTCTATGACGAAGACTCCGTCCGCCGCTACATGCGCGAAGCCGTCACCTTCTCGCAGGAACGCCCTGTCCTCGTGGATCGCTTCCTCGAAGACGCCGTCGAAGTCGACGTCGATGCCCTCTGCGACGGCGAAAACGTCCTCATCGCGGGCATCATGGAGCACATCGAAGAAGCCGGTATCCACTCCGGCGACAGTTCCTGCGTGCTGCCCCCGCAGTCTTTGAAACCCGAAGAAATCGCCTGCATCGAGGACTACACCATCCGCCTCGCACGCGCCCTCAACGTCATCGGCCTGATGAACGTTCAGTACGCCATCAAGGACGGCAAGGTCTACGTTCTCGAAGTCAATCCGAGAGCCTCCCGGACCGCGCCCTACGTTTCCAAAGCGACCGGCGTGCCCCTGCCCAAACTCGCCGTTCAGTTAATGCTCGGTAAGAAGCTCCACGAAGTGACGCACCACACCGGGACGCTGCCGGTGAAGCTGACCTTCGTCAAATCACCGGTCTTCCCGTTCAATAAATTCCCCGGCGTCGATCCCGCTCTCGGACCCGAGATGCGCTCCACCGGAGAAGTCATGGGTGTCGGTGAGCACTTTGGTGAGGCTTTCGCCAAAGCCCAAATCTCAGCCGGATCCCCCCTGCCTGCAAAGGGGACGGTCTTCGTGAGCGTTAGTGCCCGCTACCAGGCGGAACTCCTGCCGGTAGCGAAGCGCTTCGTCGAACTGGGCTTCAACCTGGTCGCGACCCGGGGCACCGCCGCCTTCCTGCGAGCCGGTGGCCTCGAAGTGAAAACGGTCTTCAAAGTGAACGAAGGCCGCCCCAACGCCGTCGATCTCCTGAAAGCCGGCAGCATCCAGCTGATCGTCTACACCACCACCGGAGCCCTCAGCTTCGAAGACGAAAAGCAGATCCGCCGTGCCGCCGTCACCCACCGGGTCCCCTGTATTACCACCATGTCGGGAGCCAAGGCGGCCGTCGAAGCCGTAGCCTCCAGACTCAAAGACCCCATCCGCGTCTGGAGCCTGCAGGAGATCCACTCGATCAACCAATAGGGTCATAGGCTGGCATCGGCTCACCTATGGCACGTTGAGGGTTGCTTCACTGGCATTCCGCGCATAGCGGTGCCTGTTCGGTGACCGGAGTCAAGGCCATACCCAGTTGGAGCAAGTCAGCGCCCGTGTGGAGCTGTGCGCCTCGCCTGGCCTCCTTTTCCGCGTACATTGCCTCGTCCGCCTGCTGCCAGGCATAGTTTAGTCCCTCAGCGGGAATTCGGGTAGCTATACCCACGGAGGCCTCTATCCCTTCGCTGGCGAACTGCCTGCGGATACGGTGGACCAGCTCTTCGGCTTCACAACGGGCGCACTCAACCGTCAAGACTCCGAATTCGTCGCCCCCCAAACGAGCAACCTCGTCCGACGCTCGGGTAGTCGTCCGGATGATGCGCGCTGCGCGACGAATCACTTCGTCGCCCTCGTGGTGGCCTTTGAAATCATTGATCTTCTTTAGCCCGTCCAGATCAATCACCACAATGGAAGCTCCGCCACCATACCTGAGGCATCGCGCCTCTTCCGCTTCCAGGACACGCTGCCAGCCACGCCGATTGTGCAGATCAGTCATGGCATCTGTCTCAGCCTCGTCGCGGGAACGTTCCGCCAGGCGGTTGGCCTCGACCGTGGCAAGTTCCAGTTTGAGAAGGCCACTCAGCATCCCGGCCAACAGAAGGACGAGTGGCAACTCTTGAGTGATCCCTTCGGGCTGAGGTGAGGGATCAATCGCGCAAAGTGTTCCAAACAGGGTGCCGTCCCCCAACGTGAGTGGCACGCCGATGTAGGCTCCGATTTCTATCTGCCTGCCAATTGGGGCTGTGGCATAAGCCAGGACTTCATCCGATCGGGGGGCGATGCAGGGCCCTCGCCCCTCGACCATTTGGGAGCAGAAGGAATCGGTCCAGCGGAACAAGTTCTGCGACCTGACCCCGTATCCGTGATCCTCCGCCTGCAGAACAATCCAGTCGTCGCCAACCGTTCTGGTCACAATCCACAAACTAAACCCGAGTCGTTCGTGCAAAAACCGCAGCACAGCCTGGGACGCCGATTCGAAATTCATGCCCAAAAAAGAGGGCAAGGTCTTTTCCATAGGAGAGTCAATCATTCAGTCAAGCAGCATATCGGCAGACCGGTCCCAAAAGTATAGATCTGCGTATGCCCCGACGATAAATATCAGTGTTTTAAATCACAACGGTGGACGAGGAGGCGTCACAACCGACCAGGCCGAAGTCCCCTGGATTTTGACCGGACGCCGATACACCTGGCCCCCGACTGCCGCATAAAGGTAGTCGCCCGTCAGGCTCATCCTTTCGATGCTCCCCGGCACCGGCTTGCTCAGAACCGCCGCGCAACGGCCATTCTGTTCGCAGTACTGAATGCCCAAAGCCGTAGCGAAGTAGATCTGCCCAATCGCGTCCGCCCCGATCCCGCGGACTTCGCTAACGGGTGACCCTTCCCAAAGGTCCACCCGGAAGAACGGCTCCCCGTTCGCCACGCCGCCATCGGCCTGGATTTGGTACGACCACTGGAAGCGGCCCTGCTGGTCGCCCACAATCAGCAGCGACTGGTCAGCCGAAAGTCCCACGGACGTGATCCTGAGCAGAGCCCCGTTCTTCACCACGGTGCGGGCTTTGCCCGAAGGCGGGATGTACCCCACGGCACGAGCCGCTGGGTCGGCATAATAGATGCCGCCCTGAGCCGTCAGCACCAGGTCGGCAGCGGTAACGCCGGTTGCTACCACCTTCTCGTCCCCCCCTGGCCCCCAGGAGAGGATCCGTTTGGTGGCAGGCTGTGAGCCGTAGACCCGGCCATCCGCCCCGGCCCGAAGCGCCATAATTCCGGAGACGAGCTTCAGCGCCTTGTCGCCAGCGAAGACGGCGGCGGTGTTGGCCGCATAAATCGTCCCGTCCCGCCCCACTGTGAGTCCGGTGACTTCACCATGCGGCGTGCCAACCTTCCCCCAGGGTTTGGACGCCGAAACGATGCTGTAAACCTGGCCCCGCACCTCCCAGTCCTTCTTGCCGATGGCCGCCGGTTCGCGAACTTCGATGGGCTTCGGGTAATCCCGCCAGAGCCACTTCAGAGCCTCCGGCATGATGGCCGCACCGTGCTTCATGTTGTGTGCTTCGGTGCCCAGGTCGAACTTCACGTCGTAGCCGGAGAACTGCAGCGCCTCGTACATCAGCTGGTTGTTGATCGGCCAACTGCCGCCGTAGAAGACACCGAACGGTTGCCCCGCGCCGATGTGGTCGCCCTTACCCGCCTGCAGGAATACCCGGATCGGTTTCGGCTCCGTTCGCCGAATGGTCGCGGGGAACGTCTCCGCGCCCTTCATACTAACGAAGGTGCCGATGAAGCTCAGGACCCTCCGGAACAGGTCCGGGCGTTCCCAGGCCGCCACAAACGCGCCGACGGCCCCGGTGCTGACGCCTTCAATGGCGTGGTCATTCGGGTCCTTCGAGAGGTTGTAGCTCTTCGCCACTTCGGGGATCATCTCGGTTTCCAGAAAGCTCGCGAACATCGGGCTGATGTTGTCGTATTCGAAGATCCGGTTGGCGCGGATCTGGGCTTTGTCATTGAGCGCGGGCAAAACGCCGGGGTCAATGAAGATGCCGATCATCGCGGGCACATCCCCGCGAGCGATCAGGTTGTCGAGAACCGTTGGAACGCGCTGCTGCGGCCCCAAAGCGCCGCTGCCGTCCAGAAAGATCATGAACGGCGCCGGTTTCGAAGCGGAGTATTGCGCCGGCACGTAGATGGCGTAGTTATGCGGGACGCCCTGGTAGATTTTGCCCGGTGCCAGAACATGCCGGGTGACGGTTCCCTTCGGGATTCCCGCATGTTCCTGTGAGTCAGGCCCCAGGGAGTAGTCCTGCGCGCAGGACATCAGACACGTACTGAAAAGGAGGACGAACAGTTGCTTCATAAGGAAACAGGAAGTATATCGCTACAATGCACACTGATGCCCGCTAACCGACCGTTTTATCGCACGCTGCACTTCCAGGTTCTGGCCGGCATAGCGCTGGGCATCATCATGGGTGCCATGTTCCCGGCGACGGCAGTCAAGATGAAGCCCCTCGGAGATGGCTTCATCCGCCTCATCCGCATGATCATCGCGCCCATCGTCTTCTGTACCGTTGTGGTCGGCATCGGCACCGCGGGGGACATGAAGAAGCTCGGGCGCATCGGCGTCAAGGCTCTTTTCTACTTCGAAGTGGTTACCACGTTCGCGCTTGTCATCGGCCTGATTGTCGTCAAGGTCCTGCAACCCGGTGCCGGTCTCAACGCTGACCCGGCAACCCTCGATACCAAATCAATCGCCGCCTACGCAGCCCCAGGCCAGGCGATGTCCACGGCTGACTTCCTGCTCAACATCATCCCCGACACCGTGATCGGAGCCTTCGCCAAAGGCGAGATCCTCCAGGTCCTGCTGATCGCCATCCTCTTTGGCGTGGCGATAGCCAACATTGAGCACGGCCACCGCATCGTCAATGGTTGCGAGTACTTCGGGCAGGCCATGTTCGGCATCATGGAGATCATCATGAAGGCCGCACCCGTTGGCGCTTTCGGGGCCATGGCGTTCACCATCGGGCGCTTTGGTCTGGCCACTCTCATCCCGCTGGCCAAGCTGATGGGCTGCGTCATCCTCACCAGCGCGGCATTCATCGTGCTCATGATGTGGCCTG
>RGPS01000246.1 GCA_010084195.1 Terriglobia bacterium | reverse complement strand
GTCGCGGTGAAGGGGACGCTGCCGGACGGCGCGCTGGACGAGGTGAACGTGCAGGTCGCTTCCGTGGTTCCCTTCCTGGCGATGAAGGGCATGGCGCTGGATGATCGCCGCAAGGCGAAGGACGCCTACGACATCTACTTCGTGCTGCAAAATTATCCGGGCGGCGTGGACGAAGTGGTGAAGGCGTTCCGTCCGCACCTGAAGCTGGGGCTGGTCCAGGAGGGTTTGAAAAGGTTGGCGGGCAAGTTTGCCTCGCTCAATCACGTCGGGCCGAGAGACGTGGCGGGATTCGAGGAGACGTTAGATGTGGAAGAGCGCACCATCCGCCAGCGGGACGCCTTCGAGAAAGTGAGCTATCTTCTGAAACAATTGGGCATCGTATGAATCTGAAATTCAAAGCGGCCTTCAAAGGCAAGGTTGTCAACAAGGCCCTGACGATCAACACCGGCGTGGACGAGTTCCCGCGCTACGTCCTCGAATACTTGATCGACAACTATTGCTCGGAGGAGACGTTCCACGCCGACATGGAGAAGGTGGTGCGGCGGCTGAAGGAGAATTTCGTCCACGGTGCCGAGGCCGAGAAAATTCGCCACTACATCCGCGAAAACCGGAGCCACTCGATCATCGCCAGCCTGGAGGCGCGGTTGGTGGAGACGGAGGACAAATACTGGGGGTCGATCTCGGCCATCAACGAGAACTTCGTGAACATCCCCGAGAGCATCGTGAACCAGTATCCGATGATCCTTTCCGGCGGCATGTGGGGCACGGTCGAGCTGACCTACGACGAGTCGGAGATTCACAACAAGAAGATCCGCCCGTTCAAGGTGGTGTCGTTCACGCCGTTCCAGATCAGCGTCATCAACCTGGGCGAGTTCATCGAGAAGCGGTCGCAGTTCACAACCGACGAGTGGCTGGACATTCTGGTCAACTCCTGCGGCCTCGATCCCACGCCGCTGAACCGGCGGCAGAAGCTGCTCTACATCTGCCGCTGCGTGCCGTTGGTCGAGAACAACGTGAACCAGATCGAACTGGCTCCGAGGGAGACCGGCAAGACCTACTTGTATCGGAACATCAGCTACTACGCCCACGTCCTATCCGGCGGCAAGGCGACCCCGGCGCAGCTTTTCATCAACCTGAACACCGGCAAGATCGGCGAGGTCGGCACCCGCGACGCGGTGGTCTTTGACGAGATTGCGAACACGGATTTCACCGACCCGAAGACGATGGTCAGCATCATGCAGGGCTACATGCAGGATGCGAAGTTCAGTCGGGGCAAGAAGGAGCTGCTGGCCTTCGCCAGCCTGGTGCTGGTGGGAAACATCGACGTGCAGGGCAAATTGCCGCACGAGAAGTATTACCAGCTCTTCGAGCCGCTGCCCGACTACCTCCAGGTGATTGCCTTTTTGGATCGGCTCCACGCCTTCCTGCCCGGCTGGTCAATTCCCAAGCTCAGTCCCAACAGCTACTCCAAGGACTACGGGTTCATCACCGACTACTTCTGCGAGATCATCCACGAGTTGCGGCGGGTGGACCTGCTGTCTGGAATCCGTCCGCGCTTCAAGATTGTGGACACCGCGAAGACGGCCCAGGGAGTGTCTGGCCGCGACCAGCGGGCGATCCTGAAGACCTCTTCGGCGCTGCTGAAATTGCTTTATCCAGATGGCCGACTCAGCGACGAGGAGTTGGAGGAACTGCTGATGCTGTCCTGCGAGCTGCGCCAGCGCGTGCGCGACCAACTGCACCTGATCTCGCCAGGCGAGTATGAAAAGGTTGCGCTCGGCGTCGAGATTGTCAGCTCCGGCAAAGTCATCAGCCCGACCTTGCCCGACAGCCAGCGGGTTCAACGCATCACAGTGCCAGACAAACCCGCCGTGGGCGAAGTTCTCGGCCTGGCGGTGTGCGGCGACCACGGGGCGATTCTGAGGTTCGAGATGCAGGCCACGAAAGGTTCAGGCCGAATTGTTCCGCTGGGGTCGATTCAGAAGGTGATGCGCGAAAGCATCGAAGCCGCCGCACAGTATGTGAAGGCCAAGCACGAGGAACTGGGCATCACCGCCGAGTGGCGGCAGAGTTTCGACGTGGCCATTCTGGCGGCGTTCATGGGCGTTCCCAAGGAAGGCCCATCAGCGGGCATTGCGCTGGTAGTCGGAATCATCTCCGCCTTGAAGGGCCTGCCCGTGCGTAACGACCTGGCCATGACCGGCGAGATCACGATTCTGGGCAAGGTGCTCCCGGTCGGCGGAATTCAACAGAAGCTGCGTGCCGCCTTTGAAGCCGGGGTGAAGGAAGTCATCATCCCCGCAGAGAACCTGGCCGAGGCGCAGGCGCTCCCCGTCTCGATCACCCAGAGTCTCAAGATCACCACCGTCCAGAGCGTCGCTGAAGCCATCAAGGTGGCCTTGATCATGCCCAGCAAATAGAACTCAGCGACGCATGAAGGCAAAGTTTCAAGAGCTTCTGTCAGCGAACGGCGCGCTGGTCACTAGGCCGCAGCTTGGCGCGTGTAGTTGGGAGGAAGGGGTCGAAGCCCCTGAGCGGTTGAACTGAGCGGCCATGTTTTTTGACCCACTGGACATCCCGGATGAATTGCTGGAAGCCCAGGAACTGGGCAGGCTGGTGATTTTCGCGGGTGCGGGTGTCTCAATGGGGAATCCGTCAAACCTCCCCAGTTTCAAAGGGCTGGCTTTACACATTGCCGGGTCGCATCGGTTGGCAGGTGAAATTGACCGCTACGACGCAAGGCTGGATCGGTTTCTCGGCGAATTGTCCCGGCAAAAAGTTGAGGTTCAGAAATTGTGCCGGGCCAAAATCGGTAATCCAGCTTCCAAGCCGACAGATCTTCACCGCAACCTGGTCGATTTGTTCCCCAAGCCGGAGCATGTTCGGCTTGTCACCACGAACTTTGACAATCACTTCCGGTCGGCACTCGATGAGCGCGGTTGGAACCCTGACTGCTATCATGCCCCCGCCTTGCCGCTTGGGCACCAGTTCTCTGGTGTGGTTCACCTTCATGGATGCACGTCCAGAGCAGAGCCGCTCGTCCTGACCGACGAGGATTTCGGGCGGGCGTATCTGACGGAAGGCTGGGCAAGGGAGTTCCTACAGCGACTTTTTGAAGAGTTCACAACCCTCTTCGTGGGCTACAGTCACAACGATCTGCCCGTGGAATACCTTGCCCGTGGAATGTCCGGCAAGTCCATCGCGCCGCGATTTGCACTGACCGCAGGAGGTGAAGCAGGCCAATGGCTCTCGCTCGGCATCAAGGAAATCGTCTTCGAGAAAACGGCGGGCCTTAATCCGTTTGAGAATCTGTATGCTGGCGTCAGGAGGTGGGCAGAGTTCACCAAACAACAGCCCACCGACATTGCCGAGCGCGTGAAGAGCATTGTGTGCGCCCCCGAAATCCTTGCTCCGGATAAGTCACAATCCGCCCTGCTGAAGCGGTGCTTGGAGCGTGAGGATCAATGCCATTTCTTCACAAGCGAGGCGAAGGGCTGGAAGTGGGCTAAATGGCTGCATGAGCAGAAACTGCTAACTTCCCTTTTCGATCCGGCCCTGCGCGGCCTTACGCCACCTCAGTTGGCGATGGGCTGTTGGCTGGCCCGAATCCTCCTGACCGAAACATCTGACGAAGGGTTGCTGCTGGTTGAATGCCATCGCGGCACTCTTGGACGAAATCTCTGGTTCGCACTCTGCCGGGAGCTGTGGCTGAACGAGCAGGTGGACTGGAACAGTCCGCTGGTCCAGAAGTGGGTGCTGCTGCTGTTGGAATCTTGCCCTCGGGATTCGATAGTGGAGCTTTCGCACCTGCTGCCCAAGGTTGCCAAGGCCCTTCCGCAAACGCTGGGAATGGCTCTGTTACGGCGACTCACGGCGCTTCACATCAACGTCACCAAGCGACTGGACTTCGAGGCGATGATGAAAGGAGGAGATACCATCGACGCCAAGGACCGGGCCGATTTTGAAATCACACTGGCGGGCGAGGCACACCAAATGGAAGCCGCTTGGGAACATCTCCTGAAGCACCAACTACCCCACCTCGCAGAACCTCTACTCGTGCTCCTGGAAGACCGCGTCCGGGAGTCGCACGAGATCAACAGCACATCAGGGCGCAGTAGCGCGACCTATGAACCGATCTGCTTCCGAGAGCGCATCTATGAACGTGATGCCTTCCGACATCGAAACGGAATGGAGCTGGTTTTGGACTTCCTGCTGGATGTGGTGGAACAGCAAAGCAAGGAAGGCTCCGGCTTGGCGATGGCACGAATTGCGTCATGGCTGGCTTCCGGTGTGCCGGTGCTCGTGAGGGTCGGACTCTACGCGCTGCACTTGAGCAAAGGGATTTCCGATTCTCACAAGGTTAGGATGCTTCACGAGGAGGCCCTCGTGCATCCAGTGGTCTGCGGGGCAAGCTATGAAGCATGGCAGGTATTGGCTTCGTGCTATCCGGCGCTCACCGCTTTGGAGAAATCTTCCCTTTGGCAGGCAGTCAATGACGGGCCACACCTAAAGCGACCGGCTGATGTTACGCCGGAGGCGTGGGAGAGTTTTCGTCAGAACCAGATCGACAAGTTGACTTGGATTGTCGCAACGACGGGTGTCGAGTGCCCGGCAGCACGGCAGTCCCTTGAAAAGCTCAAAGAGCGCAGACCCGGCTTTCGAGGATTCGCGGGGATGGACCAAGTTGTCTTCGGAGCGACAGAGGTCAGCGAAGGCCCTCGCACTCCGAGGTCTGTCGCCGACTTGCTCAAACGCTCTCCTGATTCTCAGCTGGATTGGCTAATGAGCTATGAGGGAGGCCCCACCCCATTCGATGAATCGCGGGAAGGGCTGCTCCACGCCGTGGGTGCGGCATGCGCTCAAAACCCAGCGTGGGGGATCTCCCTGTTGGAAGCGCTTGGGTCAAGTCAGGCGTGGACCAGTGATCTCTGGAACACCGCGTTCTGGAGGCTGAAACTCTCGTCCCTGCCGCAGGAAAAATTGGGCTGGTTGCTGAATTCTTTGGAAGCCCACTTCGCCAACTCGCCAAGTCTGCAAGGGCTGTGCTTCTTCCTTTTCCACAGCGTAGAGTTCACCGAAAGCAAACGCCCCTCCGCCGACAACCTTGCGCTCATGATTCGCTTGTCGCTGCTGATCTGGAAGCAGCTCAAGGACGCGGATGCCCCTGTCAGACAGGGATTCAAGGAGGAGGAGTGGACCAGTCGTGCAATCAACCATCCAGGAGGCCAGATAGCGGAATTCTGGCTTAAATGCTGCGATCAATGCAGGAGGGAATTGAATGGAGAGATCCCAGGCTTCCCCGACTGGCTCAAAGAGCCACTGGAAGACATGATCCAAGGTGCCGACCTCGCCAGCCAACTTGGAAGGGTCACGTTAGGGTTGCACTTGCGCTTTCTTTACCAAGTTGATCCTGCGTGGACAGAGGCGCGTCTATTTCCGAAACTTCAATTCTCTAAGGTCGGTGACGAGGCATTTCTACTCTGGGAGCCGCATGCGAGATACGGCGATTTGTCGCGTGACCTGATTCTCGTAATGGCCTCTATTTACCGAGAGGCTTTTCCACAATTTCAGGACGCAGAAAGGCGTTTGATTATCGGATTTTTCCGACACGTTGCGGTCTTCGTTTATTCCTGTCTCATCGACGTGAACCAAGGCAACTGGCTGAGAGATTTCCTGACTGGGCTTACAGACGAGCAGCGAAGTCAATGGGCCATGCAAGTAGAACAGGGTCTCCGGGGATCATCGGAAGGACGTAGAGCGCTGATATGGCAGCGATGGATGAAAGGTTACTGGGAGGACCGTCTGCACGGGAGGCCGTGCCCTATTCAAGCCAAGGAGGCGGAGGAAATGCTCGAATGGGCTTTTGTGCTCGGACAGTCATTTCCCGAAGCCGTCGATCTCCTGGTCAAAGGCCCACGCATCGAAAAACGGGTCGGCAACGCGCTGCACACACTGGAGAAGCATGAAGCTCCTGACAGGCACCCAGAATCGGTGCTGCGATTACTGGACTGGCTGTTGGAGGATCGTGGAAACCAATGGGTGGATTCAGTGAAAATCGAAACCGTGCTCTTCCGACTGCCGAGGAGAAAAGAGTTTCTCCCCTTGCTGAACAGCATTTGTCAGCGCTTGGCGTCATCGGGATATACCGGTGCGGCAGCTCTCAAACGGCGGATCGAAGGAGAATTCACTCTCGAATGAAAGCTCTGACACTTCGCCCAACGTGGGCATGGCTGGTGGTAAACGGGCACAAGGTCATCGAGAACCGGTCGTGGCCCACTCGCCTTCGTGGCCGCATCTGGATTCACGCCAGCTCTAGCCGCGTGACTCGTGCGGAGTATGACGGTTTCCTCGAAGTCTGCCGCTACCGCCGAATCAAGAAGTTTCCGGGGCGTGACGATTTCCGCACCGGCGGCATCGTCGGCAGCGTGGAGGTTGTGGATTGCGTCACTCGGTCGCGTTCCTACTGGTTCGGTGGGGACTACGGCTTCGTGCTCAGAAACGCCCGGCGCACGCGGTTCAAGCCGATGAAGGGGATGCTGGGATTCTTCGAGGTTCGGCGTCCATGAACTGCATGCAGAAGGCAACTTTTTCAAGCGACGCGCCACTGCCACGTCGCTAACATCTCGCCCGAAACTGGTGAGCCTCCTGCCATCCACACAAAGCATTATCGAGCGTCTGGAGACGCTGTCGCAGCGGCCTGTCCACATCACGGAGGACGCCGCCATGGACCTGGTGGCCGACATCAAGATCGCCCGTGGCACCCAGCCGTTTCACCTGCTGCGCTACCGGCCCACCGGCAGCAAACCGGCTGACTACATCATCGCGTATCAGTGCGGGCTGGCGCTGCGCACGTTTGAGATTCCTCCGGAGCAGCGGGCGGATCTTGCGGTGTGCGAGGCGGGCCGGAAACAGCTCGGTGACCTGCTGGAGGTTCTGGGTGGCTCCGACGTACAGGTTCAACAGACGCGACATCCCCTGCCTCAAGCGCTT
>RGPS01000245.1 GCA_010084195.1 Terriglobia bacterium | reverse complement strand
TGGAGCTGGGCTGCGAGGAAGGTGTGCAGGGCGGGAATTGCGACAACGGGTATAGCTGCACGTACAGCAATACGCTGGCGTGGAAGACGCCGACGTCACCGCTGCCTCCGGAGGTTCGGCCTCGGGCGGTGTTTGAGCGGTTATTCGGGAGTGTGGACTTGGGCGCGGACCCTGTGCGTCGTCGTCGGCAGGAGATGTACGAGAAGAGCATTCTGGATGGGGTGCTGGAGGATGCTCGCAAGCTGACGGCTTCGTTGAGTGGGGCGGATAAGCGGAAGCTGGATGAGTATCTGACGTCGGTGCGGGAGATTGAGGCGCGGATTCAGACGGTGGAGAAGGCGGGGAAGGCTCCGGTGGAGGTGAAGTATCCGGTGCCGTCGTCGAGTGTGCCGAGTGATTTTGGGGAGCATTCGCGGCTGATGCTGGATCTGCTGGTTCTGGCGTTCCAGACGGACATGACGCGCGTCTCGACGGTGCTGTTCAGTATTGAGCAGAGTCCTCGGGCGTATGGGGCGGAGATTGGGTTGCCGGAGGGGCACCACGGGCTGACGCATCACAGCGGGGACCGGGAAAAGATTGAGAAGGTGACGCAGATCAACTGCTATCACATCAAGACTTTGGTGTATGCGCTGGAGAAGATGAAGGCGATCAAAGAGGGGGACGGGACCTTACTGGATCACTCGATGGTGGTTTATGGGAGCGGGATTTCGGATGGGAATAAGCATGACCATGCGAATCTGCCGACGATTCTGGCGGGGGGCGCGGGTGTGGGGCTGAAGGGTGGCCGGCATGTGCGGTATGCGACCGGGACTCCGATGGCGAATTTGTTTATTTCGATGCTGGATCGGGTGGGTGTGGAGGCGGAGCGGTTTGGGGATGGGAACGGGAAGCTGGATCGGTTGAGTTTGTAGGGGGATAATGGTGGAGCGGAGCGCTATGAGCCACTACGCCTATCACGTGCTGTACGAGGAGTTGGGCGAGGGCGGCTATCAGGTGATGGTTCCTGCTTTGCCGGGCATCGTGACGTATGGTCGGACTCTGGGGGAGGCTCGGGAGATGGCTAAGGACGCGATTGCCTGCCACATTCGGGAATTGCTTCGGGATAACGAAGAGATTCCGGAAGACCCGTTCTTGCCGCTGCCTCCGGTACGCGAAGACCTGCGCACTACGGTCTGAGGCATGTCGCGCTTTGGGAGCCTTGGGCCACGGGTTGTGCTGCGGGCGCTGTTCCTCGGTTGGGTATGTGGATGTGGTGGGATGAACCAGCTCGTGGGTTGCCGGGGATAGTCGGTGGCGGCGGGAAGAAAAGAGCGCGTCTCAGCACAGCAGCGTACCCGCTACGAAGGTAGCCGCTACCTCGAGTTTGTGTCGGCAGAGGATCTTGAGAAACGATATCTCAACTTTCTGGATGGATTGCTCTCGATTCGTCCTGGGGGGTTGCGGCAACTGACGACGTGCAATCCCGACGGAAGTCTATTGGACAAGGCAGTTGTTACCAAATTGGTGAAGTGCGAAGCAGTTGCAACCTCAATGGATTCCAGTGCTTGCGGGGCGACCGCCGAGGTCAACTGCCGTTTTTAGGTTGAACAAGCTGTCCTCAATCGAGAGTATCGGCAGGCCAACCGGGCACTCGATGTATGGGGCGACCGCACCCTTAGTTCCGACGCGGTAATCAAGTACGGCAGGCATGAGCACATGTCCGATTTTTTGAGATTTTGTTCAATGCGACTAACTCCGGCATCTCAGTACGCGGATACGGAACTTAACCCAGCAATCCGGGACGATGAGCGCGTCTTCGCATCGTATTTCCCGCCGGGTACGCGGCTCCAATTCGAGGTCCCGCCCGGGTCGGGAAACCGGGTTGATATTCCGGACATCCTCGGCCTCATTCAGATGGCCCAACGATGTGCGGAGTATTTCATGTTCTGCACGTCTGCGGCATTTGATCCGCGAGCATTCGATGAATTTGGTTACGATGCCTGCGTGATAATCCACGACGCTCGAAAACTCTTCGGAATGGTTCAGGTCATGCAGGTGCCAGCGCGCAACCTCTCTGCCGGACCAGTGACGTACATTGACCCATTCATGCCGCACAAAGATGCCGGTGTTGAGTTCACGAAGCACTTTCGTTACCGGCATCAACATGAATGGCGAATAGTCTGGACTGATCCGATCCCACCAATTCCGTTGGCCCCGTGGCAGTTGGAACTTGGAAACCTTAGCTCATTTTGCGAACTCATAACGCTCTGATCGCACAGATGCAAGGAACATTCCCCGATCAAATCGCGTCGGAGATGGAGGGTAGCGGGAAGTCTGTGGCTACGAGGGAGGGGGAGATCATCATGCCTCCCTCCAGCCCTCTGACTCGCAGGGCGGGCCCGAGTTTCTTTGTGTTCTTTAACAGGCGGACCGGGCTTTCCAGGAAGCGGAAGTTCATTACCGGTTTGGTGATCTTTCCGTTTTCGATCAGGAAGGTTCCGTCTCTGGTCAGACCGGTTTGTTGCAGGGTCTGCGGGTTTACGTTTCTGATGTACCAGAGGTGAGTTATTAAGACTCCTCGTTCTACTCCGGCGATTAGTTGTTCTAAGGAGTTAGGGCCACCTTCCAGCGTCAGGCTGCCTCCTACTGGGCCACCAAAACCGCCTCCTCCACCTCCGTTGGCTTCTTTGCCGGTTTTGGTGGCCCAGTAGCGGTCGTAGGCTAAGTTCGCGATGGTTCCTTTGTCTACCCAGGTTACGGCTTTGTTGGGGAGTAAGTCGCCGGTCCACGGGGATGAGGGTTGTTTTCCGTCGAAGGGGTCAGAACGGAGAGTGATGTATTCGGGGAAGATCTTTTCTCCGAGGAGAGAGCCGCCACCCTTCTTGCTGAGGAAGGTTCGGCCTTCTTCGGTGTTTCTGGCGGAGAAGCCTCCCTGGATGAGCCGGACTAAGTCGGCGGCGGCGGTCGCTTCGAGAACTACCGTGTAGTTACCAGGATCGAGCTTGATGGGGTTCTTCCACTTCAGACACTTGTCGATGGCTATGGCGGCGAGCTTTGCACTGTCGATTTCGCTCAGCCTCAGAGACGGCTGCCCGGCCCAGCCGGAGCTGGAGCCGTCGGCCATACGGATCGTCGTCGTGAGTTGGGAGTCGGCCGATTCCTGGAAGCCGAAGAGGCCGGTTTTGTTGGCTACGGCTCCAGCCCGGCGGGAACGCTCGATGAGGCCGGCGGCGACTAGTTTGGCTTTCAGGGCGGCGTCGATGATGGTCTTGACGTGCGGGATCATCTCGGGCGCGCGGGCCTTCGCGGTGGCGGGGTCGAGGTCGTTGACGGTCGGGTACTGCTGGGGGCCTAGTGCGGGCAGGCGCTCGGAGTTCGGAGGGGCTAACGCGGCGAGTTCTTCTGCCTTCTTCACGGCGGCTTTTAGAGAGGCGTCGTCAAAATCGTTCGCGGCGTAGCTTCCGGTTTTCCCGTCGCGGGTGACCGAGACGGAGATGGACTGCCGGAGGTTGAGCGACGCCGTGGTGATGCCGTTGTTGGCGAACCGGGTATAGGCCTGTTCGATGGTGGAGACGTTTACCTGGCACTCGGGGAAGGTGGAGAGGGCGAGGACTTTGTTTGAAAGTTTCTGAGCTTCTTCTCTGGTCAGCATGTGAGTTAATCCGTCACCAAAACGTTGATCTTGCGGAAGCGCGTCGGGGAGCATCCGTGGCTGATGGAGTTGATTTGTGTTGGCTCGCCCTTGGCGTCTCCGGTTGTTCCGTACTGACGCCAGTAGGCGGGTCCGGCGGTGCCGTCGCAGGCCTGCCAGAAGTCCGGGGTGCGGGCCTGGTAGGCGACGCGGGAGATCATGCCGCGCTTCTTGCCGCCCTTGATTTCCCAGAAGGCGTCGCCGCCGAACTGGAAGTTGTAACGCTGCTGGTCGATGGAATAAGAACCGCGGCCATCGATGAGAACGCCGTCGTCGATGCCGGAGATGAGGTCGTCGAGCGAGACGTCGGCGGGGCCGGGTTTGAGCCAGACGTTGGGCATGCGCTGGAAGGGGACGGTGGCCCAGGAGTCGGCCTGGCTGCAACCGTGGGATTCTTTGTCGCCGACGAGATGGGCCTGTTCGCGGGTGGTCTGGAAGTTGCGGAAGATCCCTTTATCGATGATGGTGAAGGAGCTGGATTTGACACCGTCATCGTCGTACCCGACGGTGCCGAGGGCACGGGGAGAAGTGCGGTCGCCAATGACGGTGATGTGGTCGCTGGCGATGCGCTTGCCGATGGTGGCGGGGGTGATGTAGCTGGTGCCGGCGTAGTTGGCTTCGTAGCCCAGAGCTCGGTCGAGTTCGGTGGGGTGCGCGACGGATTCGTGAACCGTGAGCATGAGGTGGTTGGGCATAAGGATGAGGTCCTTTTTGCCTTCTTTGACGGGGGGCGCGGCGAGGTGTTCGAGGACCTCTTCACGGATGCGCTGGGCGTTTTCGCCGAAGTTCATTTCGGGCACGTACTCCCAGCCGGCGGCGGCCTGGGTGGGGACGTAGCTGCGGCTGCGGGAGATGCCGGCCTGGCGGTCGACGGCGGTGGCGTCGAGGTTGCCGTAGATCTGGAGGATGAGCTGCTGGATGGAGGAGCCTTCGGTGGACGCGAAGTACTTGTCTTCGCTGCGGAGGCTGAGGGTGGCTGAAGAGCCGAAGACGCGCTGGTTCTTCTTGATCTCCTCGGAGGAACTGCGGAGGAGTTCGAGTTTCTCTTCGATGGGGACGGTGAAGGGGTCTTTTTCGTGCGGGGTTTCCCAACGGTCGCGGTAAGCCTTGACGGGCGCGAGCTGGATGGGTTTGGGCTGGATGGTGGCGTTGGCTTTGGCGATGATGGCGGCCTCACCGGTGACACGCGCGATTTCCTCTTTGGTCACGAGGGGGGAGGATGCAAAGCCCCACGCTCCGTTGACGATGACGCGGACGCCAAAACCAAAGGTTGAGTCTTCGGCGACGGTGGGAACGGCGAGCGTTTTGCCAGTGCCTCGGTCGGCGGAGAGGCGCATGCCGAGGCGCTGGTCGCGCAGGCGGACGATGCGGATATCGCAGTAAGTGGCTTTGTATTTTTTGGATTCGGCGAGGGCTATCGCACCGAGTTTTTCTAGATCGGCCGAGGGGGTTTTGGAACCCGCCGGCGCGGCAAAGAGGTCGGCCGCGAGTGCGGCCCCGGATCCAATGATGGAAGCGCCCAGAAAGTGCCTTCGCGTGAGCATATTGGCGTATTGTACGACGCCGGAGGGCTTGCTGGATTCCTGCATATAATTGAGGACTCCAATGTATATTTCGGCAAGGGAGCCTTCTGCCTGTTTGGTGTTTTGGTTGCGCTGTTCGCGCAGGAGCCTGCTCCGGCAGATCCCGTGATCCGGGTGTCGGTGGATCTGGTTCAACTGGATGCTGTGGTGAAGGATTCTTCGGGCCGGCATGTGCGTGATCTGCGGGCGGAGGAATTCGAGATTCTGGAGGACGGCAAACCGCAGAAGATCACCCATTTTTCGTTTGTGCCGGGTGGGGAGCCGGGTTCCGCGGTCGCGCCGGGGAAGGGCGAGAAAGTGGTGGCCGGGGGGGCACCTGCTGCGCCCATGCTGACGAGGGATCAGGTGCACAGGACGGTGGTTCTCTGGGCTGACGATCTGGGGATGTCAGCAGAATCGATGCCGCGGATGAAGAAGGCACTGGCCAATGTTGTGGCTCAGAATCTGTTGGAGGACGATCTTCTATCGCTGATGGCTGCGAGCGGCGGAACGGGTTCGATGCAGCAGTTCACGTCGGACAAGCGTCAGCTTCATGCGGCAATCGACCGGATTCACTGGTTCCGGGGCTTGAGTCCTTTCAAGCAGATTCTTGCTGCGGATTGGGTGATCGCGGCCAAAGCCACGCAGTACGAGAGGGCCAACGAAGGTATGGCCGGGTTAGTGGACCAGCATTTTCGCTATGGCACATTGGCGGCAGTACATTACGCAATTCAGGGGGATGCGGCAGATGCCGGGGAGAAATGCGCTGGTGCTGCTGACGGAAGGAGTTGTCCCGGACTTCCTGCTGGATGGAGTGATTGACGAGGCGAACCGGGCAGGTGTGGCGATTTGCCCGGTTGATGTACGCGGTGTTGTGTTCACGGGGATGACCGCTTCGGAGAGGGTATTTGTAAGCAGCGGGTCCGGGCGGCTTAATCCGACGTCGTCGATAGACAGCGCGACGGGGAGTCGGGTGAATGTGTTCGAAAACTCACGGCGCGGGATGTCGCGGTTGGCGGGAGAGACCGGGGGCGTGTTTTTGCAGGGCGACAACGACATTGGGGCATTGCTGGCGAATGCGGTTGAGGAGATAGGGGATTACTACCTGATCGGGTGTCAGCCACAGCGTGGTGACTACGGGACGAAGTTCCACAGGGTCCAGATAAAGGTGAAGAGGCGGGGGGTGCATGCGACGACGCGGAGCGGTTTTCCGGGCGCTCCGGGGCGAGATACCACCGCCGCACTTGAAAGAATGGATCTCCGAATGAGTCTTGGTGGGGTCCGTCGTATTTAGCGGCAGCATCCAAGTACTTTTTGGTCGACGTGTCTGCCTCCACATCCGCCTTGGACATTGCCATGAGCGAGTGGTCCTTAAGGTATTCCGCAAGCGTCTGGTCGGATGCGTCGTAATAGTTTTCGAGCAGCGTTAGTGCAACTCCAGCGAGCTCGCGTGCTTCATTATCGGCCACTGCTGCATTGTGCTGAACCCGACCGCTGTGCAGTCGCGCGTTCGCGACGGTGAACGGGACTACAACTCGGTCGGCCAACCGGGCTCTCATCCCATCGCAGGTTGGTGCCAAGGTCACGTGGGACCGCCACAGTGTCAACACGGACGTAACTCCGCCTGCAATCGTTGCCGACGCAAAGGCTATTGCGGTGAGAAATCGGATCCGTGAAATTGTGGGCTGTCTACTTGCATCCAGAATCATTGGCACCATTCACGCAATTAGTATTTGGTTTCGTGCACCGGCATGTCGGTGTGCCTGATCCTGTGCAGCAGCAAGGCAT
>RGPS01000244.1 GCA_010084195.1 Terriglobia bacterium | reverse complement strand
TCGAACCTCGATTCTGGCGGCTGGAAGCACCCAAATATCCAGGTTGCAAGGTTTTACTCCGGAGCCTCAGGCCTAAAACTCAGATTCTTAGAGGTTTTATTATCAGGCTGTTTTGGCAGTACGGGAGCCGCTACTTTCCAGGGCCTGAAATGTTACGCGGCAGGAGCCCCGAATTTTTCACGTCCTGAAGCCAGATCCAACGCGTGCAAACGATAGAAGTACTTACTGTTCTCCCATGTCGCAGCCACCACAGACATCGTTCCTGTAGCGACATCGATCACTGGCGTCGCGAGAATGCCGTTTTCGGGAAGTAGGTCCTGATAGGCCCCCCCAACTGGAGTCCGTATGTAGTGGACGGCACCGCTGGCCCCAGATTGACACTCCACAGGGGCATCCCGGCCACGTCAGCATGGGAAGCATAAACCGTGTTATGCATGGTGGCGACGAACACGACGTTGTGACTGCCCTGGTGCGGAATCGCCCCCCCTCGAACATACAGGGGCTGGGCATAAATCTGACCATCGACGGTCAAGGAAAAGCGTTTCCCAAACTCTCCAGGCTTCACCGTGGAAGGAGTCAGCACGGTTTCCGTCAGATTGGCGTTGGTCCGCGAATTTCCGTACCCGCCGGTAAACACGTTGGTTTGAGCTAAAAGGGTTTGGCCCGAGAGAACACCTGCGACGAAAAGTAAAGCCAACCACTTCTGCGCATTCCAGGTCATCGGTTGTTCCTCCCGTCCTTCGCATGCCTTGCACGTCTCCTTCGAACAAATGGCGCGGGTGGTCGCTTATAGAGACAGTGCGAATAGAGACAGTGCGAACAGCCTTTTCAATTACGCAACAAACGTAAGAAAATGTGGGAGTATTTCAATAAAGAACTTTGGAAAATTCCACAGCCCTGCACTTACCCAGTGCACTTGAAGGGCCAGGTATTTCAAATGTCTATGGAATTTGAAGCGGTGCCAGCATGGCAGTAGAAGATAACGCGACAATTCGCCACCTACCGGCGATCACGCGCATGGTCACGGAAACACGTTCCCTGCGCCGTTCCGTGGGCCCGCCACCGGCCCGCGATTTGATCTGCAGGTACCAGTCGGTATCGAGGAGCATGTCGCCCCCCATGGTCTTTTCCTGGAGAACTTCGATTGAACAGAGGACCTCAGCCTGAGCCACCAGAGCTTGAGCTGCCCCTTCCAGCGCTCCGAAGCCCTTCATCCCAGGGTCGAAAGCCAGCAGGGTTGCAACGCCGTCTCCGCCACTCAGAGCAGAGGCGAGACGAGCCAGGGTCAGGTACGGCGTTTCTTTTGACAATCCTGAGGCTGCTTGCGGCAGGAGTGCCGCAAGCGCCATCAGAATCACAATTAGCGATCTAGGTGCGATACGCAGCGTTGATGTGGACATAGTCCTCGGTCAGGTCACAGGTCCAGAACGTCGCCGAACCCTTGCCCTTACCCGTGATCCGGAAGACAATCGAAACATCCGTGTCATCCAGCCTCTGCTTCATGTCCATCTCATCGAACGGACACGCCAGACCATTGCGACAAACCCGGATATCCTGCAAAGTAATATCGACCGTATTCTGATCAAAATTCACGCCCGAATTTCCGGCCGCAGAAATAATCCGGCCCCAGTTCGGATCCGAACCGGCAATCGCCGTCTTCACGAGGGGTGAATTCGAAATCGACCGCGCAATCGAAGCTGCCGAAGAATCGCTCATCGCACCGTGGACTTCCACAGACACCAATTTCCTGGCGCCTTCACCGTCCCGAACAATCTGGCGCGCCATCGATTGCAGCGTCTCGGTCAGAGACTCCTCGAACGTGCTCATTTCCTTCGGATCCGGCCGAACGCCGGAAGCACCGTTGGCCAGCACCACCAGCGTGTCGTTCGTCGAAGTGTCGCCGTCCACCGAAATCCGGTTGTAGCTCACTTCCGTCGCCCGAACCAGCATCCGGCGCAGCAACGTCTGCGGAATCACCGCATCCGTCATCACAAAGCCCAGCGTGGTCGCCATCCGGGGGTGAATCATGCCCGAACCCTTCGTCACACCGGCAACGCGAACCAGACCGCGGCGCAGCGTCACTTCACGCGAAGCACCCTTCGCCTGCAGGTCCGTCGTCAAAATCGCGCGCGCCACATCGGGGAGACTGTTCTCGTTCAGAGATTCCACCATACCCTCCAGCTTGCTGAGGATGAGGTCTTCTTCCAGTTCCACGCCGATGACGCCGGTCGAAGCAGGCAGAACCTGCGTCGGCTGCAACTTCAGCAATTTGGCCAGCGCCTTAGTCGTGTTGGCGGCCACACGGTCGCCATTGCGGGTTGCGCAGTTGGCGTTGCCGGAGTTGATCAGAATCGCACCGCAAACTCCTTTGGAGAGCCGCATATTGGCGCGAGCCAGTTTCACCGGTGCAGCCTGCACCTTGTTCGTCGTAAACACGGCGGCTGCTGCTGCCGGCACCGCCGATACGATCAGCGCAAGGTCATCCTTCTGCTGTTTGCGAATGCCCGCGTATGCCGTGGCGTATTTGAATCCCAGGGGTAAATCGAAAGGTCTCATTGTTTTTGAATCTTCAGTGCGGCGTCTAGCCGCCTAACTGCTCCGCTTCTACTAACCGGCTTCCATTGGCGAAAACATCCGCCGCCATGCGCTTCCGGCCTTCTGCCTGAACTTCCAGGAGTTCGATTGCCGATGAATCTCCGCCAACCGCAAACACTCCGGCTTCACGTAATCCATGTTCACGTACTCCATGTTCACGTACTCCATGTTCACGTATCAGAGAGCCGGGCGCAAGGTCCCATCGGCGATCCGTCATCCGGGCTCGCCAAATCTGTAGAGTCTGTCCCCGGAAAACCGTATGGGCCCCCGGCCATGGCAACAGACCCCGAACTTGATTATGTATTTCTTTTGCCGGTTTGCGCCAGTCGATCCGCCCGTCTTCTTTTTTTAGAATCGGAGCGTGTGTCGCCTTGTCGTTATCCTGCGGAATCTTTTTCGCACTACCATCTGCCAAACCAGCCAGCGTCTTCACCAGCAATTCGGCCCCGGCTGCCGCCAGACGAGGATTCAGTTCGAGCGCCGTCTCTTCCGGTCCGATCTCCGTCTCCCAGCTATCCACCACATCCCCCGTATCGAGGCCAGCATCAATGCACATCGTGGTAACGCCCGTCTTCTCATAGCCACGCGCCACCGCCCACTGAATCGGGGCAGCCCCGCGCAGCTCCGGCAACACCGAACCATGCACATTCACTATCCCCAGCCGAGGTATGTCGATTACGGCCTGCGGAATAAGTTGCCCGTAGCCTACCACCACCATCACGTCCGGCGCAATGGCCCTCAGATGCTCCAGCGCATCAGCCCGCCGGATCCGCTCCGGCTGGTAAATCGGAAGCCCAAGCCTCAACGCCGCTGCCTTCACGGGCGACGGAATCATTTCCTGCTTCCGACCCTGCGGACGATCTGGCTGAGTCACCACCTCGGCGACCTCAATGCCTGCTTCCAGCATCCGCTCCAGCGTCGCCACCGCGAACTCCGGGGTTCCCAGAAAAACTGCTTTCAATTCACTACTCCCACTCGCCCGCCTTCTGCAGCTTCCGGATCTTTCTCTTAATCAGATCCCGCTTCAGCGCGCTCAAATGGCTGAGGAACAAAATTCCATTCAGGTGGTCGATCTCGTGCATCATCGCACGAGCCAGCAAGTCCTCACCGGTAATCTCAAACCACTCACCTTTTACATCCTGCGCCCGTACCGTGGCGATTTTGGGGCGCCGCACCGGTTCCCGGAAGCCTGGAATACTCAGGCAGCCTTCTTCGCCGGTCTGCTTTCCGTCGGTCAGAATCACCTGTGGGTTAATCAGGACAAGCTGCTCAGGTTCTTCTTCTTCGTCCCCACCCGTGGTGTCGATCACCGTCACACGTTTCGCCACATCAATTTGGGGTGCGGCCAGGCCGACTCCATGGGCTTTATACATGGTGTCGAACATGTCAACAATCAACTGATGCAGCTCTGGCGTGTCGAACTCCGTAACGGGTTCAGCGATCTGCTCCAGCACCGGATTGTTCAAATAGCGGACTACTTTGCGAACCATCTCTAAAACCTTCTGACCTGCTCGGTATACCCGTCGAAGTTCCGCTTCGCCTCAACCAGCGAATCGCCGCCAAACTTCTCCAGCATCGCGCCTGCCAGCACAATTGCCACCATCGCTTCGCCAATCACGCCCGCAGCCGGAACCACACAGACATCGGAACGCTCGTAAGCCGCTTTCGCGGACTCACGCGTCTCCAGATCCACCGATTCCAGGGGCCGACGCAGGGTCGAAATGGGCTTCAGGAAACCCCGAACCCGCAATTCCTCACCATTCGTCATGCCGCCCTCAATGCCGCCGGCCCGATTCGCGCCCCGGAAAAACCGGCGTTCGTCGTTCTTGTAGTGAATCGTGTCCTGGACCTTCGAACCAAAACTCCGCGCTCCGTCTTCCGCAAAGCCAACTTCCACACCCTTCACGGCCTGCATCGAGACAATAGCCTGCGCCAGTTTGCCGTCCAGACGTGAATCCCACGTCGCATGCGACCCGAGGCCGACCGGCAGACCTTTGGCCACTACTTCGAAGATGCCGCCAACCGTGTCACCGGTTCGATAGGCTTCATCGACCACGGCTTTCATCTCCACTTCAACTTCCGCATCCACACAACCCAGCAGCACTTCCCGCTTTTGGCTCAGTTCAACAATCTCTTCCCACGTGGCGATGCGATCCAGACTCTTCGACCCGACCGCAGTCACATGGCTCAGGATCTCGATACCGAAATTCGCCAGATACTGCTTCGCAATGGCCCCGACCGCAACACGCGCCGTGGTTTCGCGGGCACTCGCCCGCTCCAGAATGTAGCGGGCATCCGGAAAGTCGTACTTGATGGCACCAGCGAGATCGGCATGGCCGGGTCGTGGACGACTGACTTTCTTATGAAGCGTCAGATCCCCGCCCTCAACAGGCAGGATCTCTGTCCAGTTCTTCCAGTCAGCGTTGGGAATGATCATCGCGACAGGCGCACCAATGGTCTTCCCATGGCGGACTCCTGCGACCACCGAAACCTTGTCGGTTTCGATCTTCATGCGACCACCGCGTCCAAAACCCTGCTGCCTGCGCCAGAGTTCGTGATTGATCGCGTCTATGGCGATTGGTATGCCGGAAGGGAGCCCCGTCAGGGTTGCGACGAGACACTCGCCGTGGGACTCGCCCGCCGTTTCAAAGCGGAACATTGTATGTGTGTGCGAACTCCTATATTGACAGAAATGAGAGAGTTACGCCAGTATGAACCGAAGGCGATCCCTCCCGCCCCCGACACTGTGAGAGATTTCAAGAACTTAGACCCTGCCCCCGGGCTTCCGATCCGCGAGTGCGGAGTTGATATTGCCAGAGGTCTCGCCATTCTTTTGATGGTCTTCGGCCACATATGGGGAGGGCTGATGGCATCCGGAATCATCTCACGGACCCCCATTCATACGGGGCTTTATTCGTGGATCTATGCGTTTCACATGCCCGCTCTCATGTTCATGGCAGGCCTCTTCCTTGTGAAATCCGCTGACCACGGCCTGCTCCCATTTGTGGTCCGCCGTTTCGGAACTCTCTACTATCCGGCGGTGCTCTGGGGGCTGGTCACTGCAGTTTCTCTTTCAACCTTTCGGGCTTACATCAATACGGACCCCAGCCGTCGCTCCTTGTGGAACATCTTCTATCACCCCGACTCGAGCTATGGATTTCTCCTGACTCTGTTCTACCTGTCGCTGATATTTGCTTGCGCCCGCGCCGCCCGGATTCCCTCGTGGTTACTTCCGCCAGTGGCAGTCGCAGCGTGGTACCTGGGCCTGACCGCCCACAACGACGTTGCAATCGGCTTTGGATCCTGGGGCCTTTGGCTTACGTTGGGAGTTGTACTCCGGGACGTCACGCTGTCAGCGACCAGGCGATCCACCTCCTTCCTGACTGGAATGGCCGTGGTTAGCGGCGCGGTCGTGACGGTGGGAACGGCACTGCATCAGGAAGCCCCGCCCCTGATCTGCACGCCGTTCGGCATCGTCATGCTTCTGGCTTGCGCCGGTCTCCTCGAACGCTCGCGGTTGGCAAGGGTTTTGGAAATCTGTGGCACCCGTAGCCTGGAAATCTACTTACTGCACAGCCTGATCTGGGTCGCATGCCGCATTGTGCTGGTGCACTTCCTCCATATCAAAGTGCCGGAAATTCTGGTGCCGGTACTATTGGCGTCTGGCGTTGCCGGCTCCATCGCGGCCACGCGCCTGGCGGAGCGGCTCAACATGAGCTGGGCTTTCCGCTTGCGCTTGCGTGTCAAGTGACGCGGTACCCTCAATTAAGTTATGCGTCTCCGCCTGCTGCTTACTACCCTCCTCGTGACCGTCAGCCTCTCGGCTGACGTCGCCCTGCCTGCAATTCTGACTGACCACATGGTCCTGCAAAGGGGGCTTCCGATCCATCTTTGGGGTAAAGCCGCGCCCGGTGAGGAGGTCGCCGCCACGTTCCGTGCCGCGACCCTGTCCACGAAGGCCGACACCCTCGGCAAGTGGAGCCTTTACCTCTCTCCCAGTGATGCCGGCGGCCCCTTCCCCCTCACCATCAAAGGCAACAACACCATTTCATTCACCGATGTCCTCGTCGGCGATGTCTGGGTCGCCTCCGGCCAATCCAACATGGAATTCCAGATGCGCCAGATCGACAATGCCGAGGCCGAAATCGCCGCTGCCAACTACCCCAAAATCCGCCGCATCAAAGTCGGGAGGAAGCCCATTGACTACCCCCTGGACGATGTCACCGCCCAGCCCTGGACCGCCGTCACACCTCAAAACGCCTCCGGGGCGTCGGCCGTCGCCTTCTTTTTTGCGAAGCACCTGCAGGAAAAGAGCTCCGCTTCCGGCGTTCCTCAGGGCATAATCGAGAGCTTCTGGGGTGGTACACCAGTTGAAGCGTGGATGAGCCTTCGCGCCATCGGCGAAGACCCGGCACTCTCCCCTAT
>RGPS01000243.1 GCA_010084195.1 Terriglobia bacterium | reverse complement strand
GGGTACTACAATGCCGGCGAAAGAATGAAGAACTGGGGCACCGCCGGGAGTTTCTGGGGCAGCATCTGGGGCCTGTTGTTCGGCTCGGCATTTTTCTCAATCCCCGGGCTGGGAGCCGTCCTGATGGCCGGACCGGTGGTGGCTGCCATGGTGTCCGCCCTCGAAGGCGCGGTGCTGGTGGGCGGGCTGTCTACGATAGGCGCGGGCCTGTTCAGCCTGGGGGTTCCGAAGGACAGCATCGTCCAATATGAGACAGCCATCGCGGCTCACAAATTTCTGCTGGTTGCCGACGTAAATGCTGAGGATCTGGGCGATGCACGGAGACTGATGAAGTCGGGGCTGGCGCACGAGATGCAGGAGATGACAGCTGTCGGTGTCCTTTGACGCCGGATCCCCATTCCCGCGGTCCCATGGCGGCCTCCCGCACGACGAGGTATTCAGCGATAAAGTAGTACTGATCGCCAATGGGAATCCAACGCCGCTTTACTCAAACCGCAGCCGCCCGCGCCGTTATTGCGGCAATCCCGCTTGCTGCGCTGTTCTATCTGCAAGCTCAAAGTAAGCCGGACTTCAACAAAGACATCCGTCCGATCTTTGAGACGAGTTGCTATTCCTGTCATGGCGAGAAGGTGCAGAGCGGGGGCTTGCGCCTGGATCAGCAGGCGTCGGCGCTGGCCCATCTGGTAGGAATTTACCCCCGCGTAGCGGGTACCGGACCGCAACAGCGCATGCCGCTGGGAGCTGCGCCGTTGACACCTGCCCAGATTGGTCTGATTAAAGCCTGGGTTGATTCCGGGGCTGCGTGGGCGGACACGGCCACAAGCGCTGTTCCGAAAAAGAAACACTGGGCTTTTGTACCTCCGGTGCGCCCTGCGCCGCCAACGGTAAAGAACGTGAAGTGGGGGCGGAATCCGATTGACCGCTTTGTTTTGGCAAAGCTGGAAGCCGAACAAGTTGCGCCGTCCGGAGAAGCACCGAAAGCGACTCTGCTGCGCCGCCTGTCGCTGGATCTGACCGGCCTGCCCCCGTCCCCGGAAGAAGTAGCCTCCTTCGTAAAGGACACGAGTCCGAAGGCCTGGGAGAAACAGGTAGAGAGGTTGCTGGCGTCACCCCACTATGGCGAAAAGTGGGCCCGGCAATGGCTGGATGGGGCGCGCTATGCGGATTCCGACGGCTATGAAAAAGACAAGCCGCGCTTCGTGTGGGCGTATCGCGACTACGTCATCAATGCGTTCAATAAGAATCTGCCCTACAACCAGTTCGTTTCTGAGCAGCTTGCCGGGGATCTGATGCCGAATGCGACTCAGGACCAGAAAGTGGCGACCGGCTTCCTGCGCAATTCGATGGTGAATGAAGAGGGTGGCATTGACCCCGAGCAGTTCCGCATGGAAGCGATGTATGACCGGATGGATGCGGTGGGCAAGAATATTCTGGGCGTAACGATTCAGTGTGCCCAGTGCCACAACCACAAGTACGATCCCCTGCAGCAGGAAGAGTACTACCGCATCTTTGCATTCCTGAATAACTCGCATGAAGGTGCGATGGCGGTTTACACGCCCGCCGAGCAGATGAAGATCGCGGACATCCTGCGGCGGACGAAGGAGATCGAAACAAACCTGCAGCATCGAAATCCGACATGGCGGGATCGCATGGCCGCGTGGGGAGACGCCGCCATGAAAGTCGCCCAGCCCGAGTGGACAGTGGTGAAGCCGGAGGTGGACGACATCTCGACCGGTGGCCAGAAGTACATTCTGCAGGAAGATGGGTCGCTGTTGGCCCAGGGCTATGCGCCAACAAAGCATACGGTGAAGCTGACCGTAAAGACACCCTTGAAACAGGTGGCTTCGGTTCGGCTGGAACTTCTGAATGACCCGAATCTGCCGCTGAGCGGGCCAGGGCGTTCCATTCGCGGGACCGGAGCGTTGTCTGAGTTCACGCTGGACGCAGCACCGCTGGGAGATCCAACGGCGAAAGCGCAGAAGATAAAAGTGGCCAGCGCGACCGCCGATATCAATCTGCCGGAATCGCCGCTCGACGCGACGTACGCGGACAAATCCAACAAGAAGCGAACCATGGGGCCGATTCAGTTCGCGATTGACGGTGTGGATGAAACAGCATGGGGGCATGATGCCGGTCCGGGCCAGAGGAACGTGCCACGGAAAGCGGTGTTTAATCTGGCTGAAACGATCTCGAATGAGAGCGGGTCTGTCATCACTTTCTATGTGAAGCAGAATGCCGGGGGCTGGAACAGCGACGACAATCAGAATCAGAATCTGGGGCGGTTCCGGATCTCCCTGTCGAGTGATCCGAAGGCCACGGCAGATCCGCTGCCCATGGCGGTCCGCGAGGCGCTGGCAGTTGCCCGGGACAAGCGATCCCCACAGCAGGAGCAGGCGCTTTTCAGTTACTACCGAAAGACAGTGCCCGAATGGAAGGACGACAACTCCACCGTTGAAGAACTCTGGAAGGGATATCCGGAAGGCTCGTCGCAACTGGTATTAAATGAGCGCCCGAGTGTCCGCGAAACGCATCAACTGACTCGCGGCGACTTTCTGCAACCGGGCAAACTGGTGACGGGCGGGGTCCCCTCGTTCCTGAACCCCTTGCCCGCAGACGGGCCGGTGAACCGCCTGGCGTTCGCGAAGTGGCTGGTATCGCGGGATGCGCCGACAACGGCACGGTCGTATGTGAACCGAATCTGGCTGGCGTACTTCGGGGTGGGGATTGTGGAGACAGCCGAGGATTTGGGCACGCAAAGTTCCCCGCCCTCACACCCGGAATTACTGGACTGGCTGGCGGTGGAGTTCATGGATAAAGGTTGGGATGTGAAGGCGATCCACCGTCTGATTGTGAACTCGTCGACCTACCGGCAGAACTCTGTGGCATCAGAAGAACTACAGGCGAAGGACCCCTACAACCGGCTGCTGGCGCGTGGTCCCCGGTTCCGCGTGGATGGCGAAATCGTGCGGGATATTGCGCTGGCTGCAAGTGGCTTGCTGGATGAAAAGGTGGGGGGGCCGAGCGTGAATCCGCCGGCTCCGGCGTTCCTGTTTGTGCCCCCGACGAGTTATGGCCCGAAAGTTTGGAACGAAGCCAAGGGGTCGGAGCGTTACCGGCGAGCCCTGTATACGTTCCGGTTCCGCAGCGTGCCTTATCCGATGCTGCAGGTTTTCGATTCGCCGAATGGCGAGGCAGCGTGTGTGCGTCGCTCACGGTCAAATACGCCGCTGCAGGCCTTGACGACCCTGAACGAACCAATGTTCCTGGAGACAGCCCGGGCGCTGGCGCAGAAGACCCTGAACGAGGCCGGAGCTGAGGACACACAGAGGCTGCGCTTCATGTTCCGACGGGTGCTTTCACGGGAACCTTCCGGCGCAGAAGCGGATGAGTTGCTGTCTCTCGTAAAGCGTGAGCAGCAGAACTTCTCAACGGCGGGACGGGATCCATGGAAGTTTGCGGCGAATGATCCGGAACACCCACCCACACTGGCGAAGAACGTGACCCCGGCGCAGGCCGCAGCGTGGACCGTTGTGTCGCGCGTGCTGTTGAACCTGGATGAAGCGATTACCAAGGAATAGCGATGACAACGAAATTAGAACCTGTGAACCCGATCAAGCTGAGTCGTCGTTGGTTCTTTGAACAGTGCGGAGTCGGCCTTGGTTCGGCTGCTTTGCATTCGTTGTTCGCGGAGTCGGGCTATGCTGCCCAGGTGGATCCGCTGGCACCAAAGGCCCCGCACTTTGCCCCCAAAGCGAAGAACGTGATCTTCCTGTTCATGGCAGGTGCCCCGAGCCATCTGGAGATCTTCGACAACAAACCGATGTTGAAGAAGTTTGACGGGACGTTGCCCCCCCCGGAATTATTGAAGGGCTATCGCTCCGCCTTCATCAATCCGAATTCAAAGCTGCTGGGACCGAAGTTTGAGTTTAAGAAGTATGGGCAGTCCGGTGCCGAACTGACGAATCTGGTGCCGCATCTTTCCACGATTGTGGACGATATCGCCATCGTGAAGGGCATGGTGACGGATGCCTTCAACCATGCGCCGGGGCAGGTCCTCATGAACACCGGGGCCATGCAGTTTGGGCGCCCGAGTATGGGCGCGTGGGTGACCTACGGACTAGGCAGTGAATCGCGGGATTTGCCCGCATTTGTGGTGATGAGTTCCGGCAAGAAGGGTCCCAGCGGCGGGACTTCGTGCTGGGGCAGTGGCTTCCTGCCGACGGTTTACCAGGGTGTCGAATTTCGTTCAGCGGGTGACCCGGTGCTGTATCTTTCGAATCCGGCAGGCGTGGACAGCCAGATTCAGCGGGAGTCTCTCGATTCGATTCGGAAGATGAATGAGATTCACCTGGGAGCGACGGGTGACCCGGAGATTGCGACGCGGATCAATTCGTTCGAGATGGCTTTCCGGATGCAGACGAGCGCACCGGAGCTGATGGATATTGCGAAGGAATCGAAGGAGACGCTGGAATTGTACGGTGCCGAACCGGGCAAGCCTTCCTTCGCGAATAACTGCCTGCTGGCGCGACGTCTGGTGCAGCGTGGGGTCCGGTTTGTGCAGCTCTATCACGAAGCGTGGGATCAGCACTCCGCGCTGGTGAAGGACATCACGCAGAACTGCAGGGACACCGACCGCGCTGCCGCAGCGCTGATTCAGGACCTGAAGCGGACCGGCCTGCTGGACTCCACGCTCGTCGTCTGGGGCGGAGAATTCGGAAGGACACCCATGGTGCAGGGCGGCGAAGATGGCCGCGACCACCACCCCAACGCCTTCACTATGTGGATGGCCGGGGGCGGCATAAAGCCCGGCATCACGCTGGGTGAAAGCGATGATCTGGGCTTCAACGTGGTAAAAGACAAAGTCCACGTGCACGACTTGCACGCGACCATGCTGCACTTACTCGGTTTCGAACATACCAGGCTGACTTACAAGTTCCAGGGCCGACCCTTCCGCCTGACGGACGTGCACGGTCAGCTGGTCCCCAAACTCCTGGCTTAAGCCATCAGCAGCAGGCTCTGACGAGGCTCTCGGGCTTGACCGCCGTGCTGCGGGTACAGCACTCGGCGTAGAGAAAATTGAGGAGTTCGCGCAGCACATCTTCATTGGCGCTGTACCAGAGAAACGTGCCCTCGCGCCGGACACGAACCAGGCCTTCGTTCTTCAGTTTGTCGAGATGGTGAGAGAGCGTGGACGGCGGAATTCCGAGTTCACTCTGAATGTCGCCGACAACCATCCCTCCAGGGTGCGCGGAAAGCAGCAAGCGCACAATGCGCAGACGGGCTTCGGTAGAGATGGCCGCAAACATATCAGCAAATCTGGCGGTTTGGTCAGGAGGCTCGGCTTTTCTTTTTGGCATCGCGGTTGCGGTCACTCGCTATTATGCAGGATTGCATTTTTTTGATAGTTCCAGTATAATCGAAATATAACAGATCAGGAGATACTGCAATGATCAAACTCCAGGTATTTGACCCGCCCATGTGTTGCTCCACGGGTGTGTGTGGACCGCAGGTGGACCCCGTACTCCCCCGTTTCACAGAGGACTTTCACTGGCTGGCGAATCAGGGCGTCCAGGTAGAGCGTTACAACCTGGCACAGCAGCCCCAGGCATTTGTCGCCACGGCGTCTGTGAAGCTGGCGCTGGCAGCCAAGGGTACGGCCTGTCTGCCTCTGATTGTGGTGAATGGCGAGGTGGTCAGCGAAGGCCGGTATCCGGAGCGGGAAGAACTGACGCGCTTCGCAGGACTGTCCGCCAGCCCCGCTCCCAAGGGCTTCCCTGTGCTCTCGGTAAGCGGCTGCAAGCCCAACACAGGCTGCTGTTAAATGTGTCGTCAATGAACCCGGCCGAAGATGTGGTTACCGGGGCGACCCGAGTCCTTTTCTTCACGGGAAAGGGCGGCGTGGGCAAGACGTCACTGGCCTGCGCGACAGCAGTCAGACTGGCAGATGCGGGAAAACGTGTCCTGCTGGTCAGCACCGATCCTGCCTCCAATCTGGACGAAGTTCTGGGCGTCGCACTGGGCAGTTCACCCCGCCCCGTTCCTGAGGTTCCGGGGCTATACGCTCTGAATATTGACCCCGAGCAGGCAGCGCATGCCTATCGGGAACGTGTGGTGGGTCCCTATCGGGGGGTGCTGCCGGATGAGGCCGTGGCGAGCATGGAAGAGCAGCTTTCCGGGGCCTGTACTATCGAAATCGCGGCGTTTGACGAGTTTGCCAAATTGCTGGGCGACCCGACAGCAACCCTCGGCTTCCACCACATCGTGTTCGACACAGCGCCAACTGGCCATACGCTGCGGCTTTTGAAACTACCCGCAGCCTGGAGCGGCTTCATGGACCAGAACACGACCGGAACCTCCTGCCTGGGCCCGCTCTCCGGCCTGGGGTCACAGAAATCCCTCTACGAAGAAAGTATGGAAGCGCTCTCCGACCCTGCACGCACGACACTGTACCTGGTGAGCCGACCGGAAGCCTCCGCGTTGCGCGAAGCGGAGCGGTCGCGGTCCGAACTGGCGGTGCTTGGGGTGGGGAGCCAGAAGCTCCTGCTGAATGCGGTCTTTGTGGCGACAGATCGCGAGGATGCGGCGGCGGTGGTGCTGGAAGGGCGAGGGCAACAGGCAATTGCAGACATGCCCGCTGCCCTTGCCAGTTTGCCGAGATTTGAATTCCCGCTGCTGGCGAAAGCCCCCATGGGCGTTCCCGGTCTCCGCGCCATCTACTCCGCCGGACCACCCGCAACGGCCTCCGAAGGCGAACCTGGTGATGACTCCGATCAGGATGCGCCACTCACCAGGCTCCCGCTTACCGACCTCATCAATGAGATTGAGCAGGCCGGGCATGGTGTCGTCATGACGATGGGAAAGGGCGGCGTCGGCAAGACTACTATTGCTGCGGCCATCGCAGTGGAACTGGCGTCGCGGGGCCATGCAGTCCACCTGAGCACCACTGATCCGGCGGCTCATGTGGCAGAGGTTGTGGGCATGCAGGTTTCAGGTCTCACAGTAAGCCGCATTGATCCCCGGGTGGAAACCGCACGGTATGCAGCCGAAGTGATGGGCTCAGCAGGCAAGGGGCTCACCACA
>RGPS01000242.1 GCA_010084195.1 Terriglobia bacterium | reverse complement strand
ACGGAGAGATCTTCCGCCGCTTCCCTCATTTCGCGGGCCCGCATTGCCTGGCAGTGGGAACAGTAACCGCCCACCTCAGTCCGGGCCAATACAATCTGGAAGGCGAAAAGTGACTCAATCTGGCGCCGCAATTTCTGCAGGGGCTCCCCGAAGTACTCTTCCACTTTGCCGCAGCTTAGGCAGATGACGTGGGCATGCTCCTGTTTGCGACGTGTCTCATAAAAATGCTGTTCCCCGGCCTGATGCATCAGGTCCAGTTCGTCCACCAGGCCACCCTCTTTCAGCAGCTTCAGGGTTCGGTAGACCGTCACCCGATTCAGCTTGGGGTCGGTTACCTTCGCCATCTGGTAGAGGCGCTCGGCATCGAGGTGGTCGCCCGACTTATCAATCAGATCGAGCAGGATCTTCCGCTGCCGCGTGAAGCGGACGCCGCTCTCAGTGAGCGCGTCTTCGGACGATCCGGTTCCGGTGACAGCTTTTCGGGGAGGGGGCATTCTCATTCCCAGTTTAGGGCATGGTACAAAGACAACAATGAACCGTCGAAACTTTATTCAGACTGCCACTGGTGCCGCGCTGGCACAGGCCGCACTCAAGGCCCAAATCCAGAAATCGCAACTGGGGACCGGCATCAAGCTTGGCTTCGACACCTACTCGGTCCGCGCCTTCAAGTGGAAGGACATCCAGTTGCTCGATTTTGCGGCGTCCATGAAAGTGGATTGCATGCAGATCTCGGAGTCAGTGGATTATGCCAGCATCGAACCCGCCCACCTCGCGAAGGTGAAGGACCATGCGGCAAAGCTGAATATTGAACTCGATGCCGGCATTGGCTGCATTTGCCCTATCGCCAAAGGCTGGAAGCCCCGGGGCAAGACCCCGAAAGAAGAAATGCTGGAAGGCCTGCAAATCGCCAAAGCGGTCGGCGCGAAGTCGATGCGCTGCGTCATGGGAGGGGTAGACGACCGCCGCACAGGTCGCCCGGTGGAAGAGATGATGGACAACGTCATCAAGACCTTCCGCTCCGTGAAAGCCGAGTTTCAGGGTGCCAACATCAAAATCGCTATCGAGAATCACGGCGACCTGACGGCACCCGAAACCCGCACCATCATTGAAGAAGCCGGCCGGGATTACGTCGCTGCCTGCCTCGATACTGGCAATCCCGTGTCCGTGATGGAAGACCCCCTGCTGACGCTGGAGGTCCTGGGACCCTACGCCGTGACGACGCACATCCGCGATTCCGTAGTCTTCGAACACCCCCGAGGTGCCGCTGCACAATGGGTAGCGTTTGGTGATGGTGTGGTCGATTGGACGGCGTTCCTGACCCTGTACCAGAAGGTCTGCCCGAAATCGCTGCTGCAGTTGGAAATCATCACGGGACGTCCGCCTCAGGTTCTGCCTTACAACGAAAAGGAATGGTGGAGCCGCTTCTCAAAGATGCCCGCGAAAGACTTCGCCCGCTTCGCCGAGATGGCAAAGAAGGGCCATCCCTACATGGGATCGATGGTGATCGAAGATTCCCCCGGCCCCAAGCCCGCCCAGTACACGGAAGCGCTCAAAGAACAGCAGCGCGACGACCTGCAGCGCAGTATTGCCTATGCCCAGAAGGAATACGGTATCGGCATCAACTGGAAGAAGGGGTAGAGGCGCTCAATTGACAAAGTGACAGTTTACTTTGGTTCCCCCAGTGATGGCTTGTCTGGATGACGAAGCCCTCTTTAACTTGGCAGGACGCGCTGGCGGTCGCTGGGCTGTGTTGTACCTTTACTACCAGCGCGGTGGAAGATCGTGCATTCCTCGTGATCTTTACCTTCGCTGGGATGGTCTTCCTCTGTATTGGGGTTTGGGTACATAAAGAATTCAGCTTGTCTACCCGATCACTGGGCATGGCCTTGGTCGTGGTGGTCGTAGGGTATGTGGGCAATGCCCAGTTTCTTGGAATCGAGCAAAAAGAGTTGGCAGCCTCAAGCGGGACGCTCAAGTCAGCCGGGATTCCCGCCCCCTTGAGCAGGTGTCCCGTGAAAGCGGGCGCTTTCACAATCTACGCAGGGGATCAGGTTTCATGGGCAACGCAATTTCCTCATATCGTTTTCCAGTACGCGGGGATTGATCTTGTGGTTTTAGACAAGGACTCCACTGGAAACGTAGCTGTAACCGGGAAAATATTTGACGACCGAGGAAACCTGGTCGCGCGCCTCGATCGCAACCAATACATTTCGACAAACTACGCCGGATACTTTAAGCGACCAGACGCCAGTCGGCTGGCCGTATTTGATAATCACGGCGACCCGGTCCTGGAAGTTCAACTATTGAATGACAACGCCATCCGACTCCAAGGTACGCTGCGAGTTCCCGGACGGAAGCCAATCACTATCACGCAACACAAGATCATCGACCCTACAATAACAGCTTCATGAACTCTTGCATTGGTGGCAGGTCTATCGACTGGCGTTATCCCTGAACTGCACTTCGCCACTCCAGCATTGTTCGCTGCTCAAACCGGTTTCGTAATATCCCGGTGCGTAACCCGTGCCTGGAATCCTGCCGCCGAAATATTCTTCCGGATATCATCGGCGATCATCACCGAACGGTGGTGGCCACCGGTACACCCAATTCCGATCGTCAGGTAGCTTTTCCCCTCACGCACGTAATGCGGGAGCAGGTATACCAGCAACTCCGAAATCCTTCGGATGAACTCGGCCGTCTGCGGAAACGACCGAATATACCGAGCGACCGCAGGATTTCGCCCCGTGAGGGCCTTGAACTTCGGGATGTAATTCGGATTCGGCAGGAACCGGGCGTCGAACACCAGGTCGCAATCCGGCGGCAGACCATGGCGGAATCCGAAGCTCACCACGTAGACCAGAATCTTCCCCTGGTCGCCGTCATCCGAGAATTTTTGCCGGATGAAATCGCGTAACTCGTGCACGTTGAATTTTGACGTATCAATCGTCAAATCCGCCAGCGCGCTCACCTGCTTCAGCAGCGCCCGCTCCGACTCGATACTCTGGGCAATGGGCTGTTCCCCACCGCCCAGAGGATGTGGACGGCGAGTCTCGCTGAAGCGTCGCATCAGCGCTTCATTTCCGGCTTCCAGAAACACTAACCGGACCGGCAATACCGCCCGAAGCTTGCGCAGCACCGCAGGTAATTTCTTCAGCCCCGCTGCATCCCGCGCATCCACCACCAGCGCCGCCCGACGTCCCGACGCCGAATCACTCGCCAGTTCAGCGAATTTCGGAATCAGATCCACCGGAAGATTGTCCACCGCATGGTAGCCGATATCCTCCAGCGCACGCAGCACCGACCCTTTGCCGGAGCCGCTCATGCCGGTGATAACCACTAACTCTGAGGGAGGTGTCGGCTTCTTTGCCTGGTTATTTTGGGTTGCTTTAGAGGGTTTCTTCGTCGCTGATGGGTTTTGAGCCACGTTTCTCGTCCCGCCACTTTTCTTTCAGGCGGACTGCCTGAGTCTCCAGCTTAACCGCAGCCTGGTGGATTGCCACAAAAAAGTCCCCCCCGGAACCCCTGCCGGCCAGATCATGATGGTGAACGTGGGCGGTTGCTTCGGCAATATATTCGTGTCGTTCGTGGGACAGAAACACATGTATCGCCACTTCGCCGCGGTCATTGTCCATCAACTTGCCTGTCTTCTGGAACTCGTGGTCCAGTTCATGTGCCTGCTCAACAGAGAGGGACATTGGAAGTCCTGCGTAGATTACTTTCATAGCTTCCCCGTTCGAAAAAAAACTAGTCCCGGACCCGCCTCTGGTGAGTAGACGGGATTTTCAAATCCTCGCGATACTTGGCCACGGTGCGTCGAGTGACCTCAATGCCATCGGCGAGAAGCTTCGCGGTGATCTGATCGTCGGTCAGCGGGTGCTTCTTGTCCTCTTCCTCAATCATCTTCTTCACCTTGAGCTTCAGCAACAGCAGCGGTACCTCGCCGCCCGAGGGGCCCTGGACAGCCTCCGAGAAAAAGTAGCGCAGCTCGTAAACGCCATGGGGCGTGTGCGCATATTTGTTCGCCACTGCACGACTGACCGTTGACGGGTGAACACCCACTTCCTCGGCCACGTCCTTAATCATCATCGGCAGCAGGCAATCGATGCCCTGCGAAAGAAACTCGTTCTGGCGCCGGCGGATCGCCTCGCAAACCCGCAGTATCGTCTGCTTCCGCTGTTCGATACTCTTCATCAGCTGAATCGCCGAGCTATACCGGTCGCGCACGTAGTCGCGGACATCCTTGGTGGAGCCCTGGTCGCGGTCCAGCATCTTGCGGTAATCGCCATTCAGGCGAAGTTGCGGCAGGTCATCATCGTTCATCTGGATGATGAAGTCTTCGCCGTCCCGAATGAAATAGACATCGGGTTCAATCGCTCTCTCGCCGGGACCGGAGAACCGCATGCCGGGCCGGGGATCGAGGTGTCGGATCATCGCCACAGCAATATCGATATGTTCCTGCGGTCGCCCCAGGGCTTTGGCCAGTTCCTTGAACTGACGCATCTCCAGCTGGCGCATGTGGTCCGTAATAATCTGCCATGCCACGCCGCCACAGCCATTCTTACTCTCGATCTGGAGCAGCAGGCACTCCTGCAGGTTCCGCGCCGCGATTCCGGCCGGATCCAAACCCTGCACCGCCTTGAGCGCCGCTTCCACAACAGGCATCGTGAAGCTGCCCTGCTCGGCCATCTCTTCCATGGAGGCGATCAGATAGCCGTCTTCATCCAGGTTACCGATGATCGTCTCCGCCGCGTCCCGAATCTCTTCGTCCAGAATCACCAGGCTCAATTGCGAGCGGAGATAATCCGGCAGCGTCTGGGGCGAGGAAAGGAAGGTCTCAAATGATGGCTTTTCTGAGGGTTCCGCCGCCGGCGACTTGTAACCCGGGTCCAAATAGTCGTCGAAGAACGACCCGAAGTCAATTTCGTCGAACGGATCGGTGGTCGTCGTTTCGCCCGGTTCAGTTGCTTCCGGCGTGTCGGAGGGCATCTCGCTACTGGGGATCGCCGCGCCATCCACCACTTCCCGCGATTCGGACTCCAGCTGGATATTCGCCATTTCCAGCATTTCCCGGTCGGCCGGGTCAGACGAACGCTCTGCTTCCAGTAAAGGCTGTAATTCCTCCGGAGAGATCTCCTGGGTCCCGTCCAGACTCTCTTCGAGGACAGGGTTATCCACCATCTCCTGGTTGATCATCTCCTTCAGTTCCAGGCGGTTGAGCTGGAGGATGGTGACCATCTGAACCAGACCCGGCGTCAGAATCTGCTTCTGCGCCAACTTCATCTGCAATCTCGGTCCCAGCATGCTCACGCCTCAATTATAGGGAGTCGGGACGCGAAGGGCAAAGTCATGATTCAAAGTGGTACGAAAATTGCTCTGGGTCAAAGCGACCCACAGTTGCGTTTTCTCGGCGTACAATAAACTCCATCTCGCCAGATCACTCAAACACCGGCCCCGACCCATCGCTTTTCAACGAAGACCTCGCCCCCGTTGCGCCTGAAAACCGCACCTGGGGGACCTACAACTACCTCTCGCTGTGGGTCGCGATGTCGGTCTGCATCCCCACCTACATGCTGGCGTCCGGGCTTATCGCGGGCGGCATGAACTGGTGGCAGGCTATCGGCACAATCCTGCTGGGCAACCTGGTGGTGCTGGTGCCCATGCTGCTGAACGCCCATGCCGGCACAAAATACGGCATCCCGTTCCCGGTCTTTGTGCGTGCGTCCTTCGGTGTCCGAGGGGCGAATCTGCCGGCTGTGATGCGGGCCCTCGTGGCCTGCGGCTGGTTTGGAATCCAGACATGGATTGGCGGTCAGGCAATTGCCTCCATGTTGCAGGTAGCCTGGCCTGGTACCGGGAGCAATCCGGCCACCATTTGGGTTTGTTTTTTCGCCTTCTGGCTCCTCAATATGGCAGTCATCTGGCGTGGCATTGACACCATTCGGGTTTTGGAAGGCGTCGGCGCTCCCCTGATGCTCGGCGTTGGCCTGTTGCTGCTTTTTTGGATCACCAACAAGGCCGGAGGCTTCGGCCCCGTCCTCAGTTCCCCAGGTAAATTCCAAACGCCTGGCGAGTTCTTCCGCTTCTTCGTCCCGTCCCTCACCGGGATGGTGGGCTTCTGGTCCACAGTGGCGCTCAATATTCCCGATTTCACACGCTACGCCAAGAGCCAGAAGGCGCAGGTTATCGGCCAGGCAATCGGATTGCCTCTGGCCATGACACTCTACTCTTTTATCGGCGTCGCTGTCACGTCCGCATCGGTCGTTCTCTTCGGTGAGCCGGTCTGGGATCCTGTTGCTCTCATCGGGCGCTTCCATCAGCCAGTGGCCGCGCTCATCGCCCTGATTGCCATTCTGATCGCAACCCTAAACACCAACGTTGCGGCCAACGTCGTCTCACCCTCCAATGACTTTTCGAACCTGAATCCCCGGCTCATCTCGTTTCGCACTGGTGGCCTGATCACCGGCGTGGTCGGCGTCCTGATGATGCCCTGGAAGCTGATGAGCGACTACGGTTCCTACATAACCGGCTGGCTCGTCGGATATTCCGGTCTGCTCGGTCCCGTCGCCGGCGGTCTGCTCATCAAGTACTTCTCCTGGCATGCGGTGTTCCTCGTGAACGTGCCGCTCATCATTGGACTGCTCGTCGCCAGCAAGTTCCTGCTCCCGTCATCAAAGGCTGCTGACGCACCCCGTCTCGATCCCTTCGGCGCTGTGCTCTCGATCATCGGGTTCATGGCCATCCTGTGGGCCATCATCGAGGCTCCCGGTTTGGGCTGGACCAGCCCCACGGTGGTCATGGCGCTCAGCGCCGGGTTCCTCGTGCTCGCAGCATTCATCGGCTGGGAACTCCACACCGATCATCCGATGCTCGACATCCGCTTCTTCCGCGACCGTCGCTTCAGTGCGGCCAACCTCGCCATCACGCTCGTGTACTTCGCCATGTTCGGGCAGATGTTCGTGATGAGTCAGTACATGCAGGTCATCCTCGGGTACACCCCGCTGCGGGCCGGTCTGCTGATGATGCCGATGTCGATCGTGATGATGATCACTGCTCCGCTGGCTCCTCGCCTGGTGGAACGCATCGGCACGAAACTGGTGGTCGGT
>RGPS01000241.1 GCA_010084195.1 Terriglobia bacterium | reverse complement strand
TAAGCCCGGGCCCGCGCCCCCCCCGCAGATCTTCACAAACTCGCACCGCCCGCACTTGCCCTCCCGCCGCAAAGGGGCCCGCAACGCGCGAAACAATCCCGAATCCCGATAAACTCTGGTCAACGAACTCGTCCGCACATTCCCCGCCGAAATGGGCAGAAAACCACTCGGATAAATCTCCCCCGTATGCGATACGAACACAAACCCGCGACCCTCACTCACTCCCGCCGTCCGGAACCCGTTATGTCCACCGTTTTCGCCGCCGTGCGCCCTCTGCGACAGGAATCGTCAAGAGTGCATCGCCTCCGTCGTCTTCACCTCAAACGGAGCCACCTCGGAAATTCGGGCCAGGAAATCAAACACACCCTCATACTCCGCCGCCGCCAACTCCGCAATCGCCCCCAGACGGTTCATATTTCCCCGCATCACCGTCGTCTGGATCTGCGTATCCAACCCAATTTCGCGTGCATGCCGCAGCGCCCGCATACCCGTGGCAAACGTCCCGCCCGCACCTCGAAAACCATCATGCGATGCGGCATCAGGCCCATCCAGACTGATCGCCATGCGCGATATCCCGCATTCCTGGAACCTGTCAATCGCCTCCGCTGTCAGCAACGGAGTCGCCGACGGCGTCACATTCGTTCGCAGGCCAAGCCCCACCGAATACCGAATCAGCTCATAAAGATCCGGCCTTTTCAACGGATCCCCCCGCTCAACACCACCAGCGGATTGCCGAAACGCCGAATCTCGTCAAGCAGTTGCAAGCCTTCCGGCGTGCTTAGCTCTGCCCGATCACGGCCCGCGCTCGCCGACACCCGACAATGCGCACCAGCCAGGTCGCACGCCTGCGTCACTTCCCAAACCACCAACAATGGCGTTGTCCCAAACTCCATCTGCCCTCCTCGTATGCTCTCCAAAACGCAATTTCGTGGCCATCTGAAAAGTCAGTCACCGCCGCCGAAAAGATTTGTGAAATTCCCCTCTGGCTGAATCCTGTCAATGCCTTACAGTCGATAGCAACTCGCCTGACCCGTCATCGAAACGAATCTTTCCGCCACCGGGTCGTATCATTAAGTTGCGGGTCGACCCCGGTGGTGCGCAGCGGGTTCGGTGCAACATAAGGGCAGATCCGAAAAAAGGGAAGGAAACAATTCAAATGCTGGTTCCGATGGTTGTGGAGCAAACCTCCAGGGGTGAGCGGTCGTACGATATTTATTCTCGGCTCCTGAAAGAAAACATCATCTTTTTGGGCACACCGATTGACGACATGGTTGCGAACCTCGTCATTGCGCAGTTGCTGTTTCTCGAAGCCGAAGATCCGGAACGCGATATCTCCATCTACATCAACTCGCCCGGCGGCTCCATCACGGCCGGCCTTGCGATTCTCGATACCATGGCCTTCGTTCGGCCCGATATCGTAACCATTTGCGTGGGACAGGCGGCCTCTATGGGCGCAGTCCTCCTCGCCGCGGGTACCAAAGGCAAGCGGTTCAGCCTGCCCAGTTCCCGCATCATGATCCACCAGCCCTCCATGCAGGGCCTCGCCGGTCAGGCCGCCGATATCGACATCTACGCGAAGGAAATCCTCCGCATGCGCGAGACTCTCAACCAGATCCTCGCCGATGCCTCCGGTCAGCCCGTCGAACGCGTTGCCCGCGACGTCGATCGCGACTACATCATGAGCGCCGAAGGTGCCGTCGAATACGGTCTCATCGACCGTGTCATCACCAGCCGCGAACTCGGCCCGGCCCCGATCTCGAAGCCCGGTCTGTAATCAACATGCGTCTCAGTAACAAAGTAGCAATCATCACGGGGGCCGGGGCGGGCATTGGGCGCGCCACGGCCCTCCGTTTTGCCGAAGAAGGTGCCAGCCTTCTTCTCACAGATATCAATGATGCCGAAATTCAGTCGGCGGCGGCCGAAGCTGCCGCTCTCGGGGCGCCCGTCGCCACCGTCACCGGCGACATCTCCGACGAAGCCATAGCCCGAAAGATCTCCGAAACCGCCCTCGCGCACTTCGGCAAAATCGATATCCTCGTCAACAACGCCGCCAATTTCACCACGGCGTCGGTCGAAGACGCCACCGTCGAACAGTGGCGCAAGGTTCTCGATATCAACGTGATCGGCACCGCGCTTGTCGCCAAACACGCCATCCCCTCGCTCAAAGCCAGCGGCAAGGGCGCCATCGTTAACGTTTCATCCACTTCGGCCATCATGGCGCAGCACAACTTCGCCACCTACAACACCAGTAAAGGCGCCATCCTGAGCATGACCATCTGTACCGCTCTCGACCTCGCCCCCTTCAACGTCCGCGTCAACAGCATCTGCCCCGGCTGCGTCTACACCAGCGCCACCGAACGCGAATGGACCCGCATGGGTCTCACCAAAGAGGAATGGACCGCCCTCGCCGCCGAAGAACACATGCTCAAACGTGTCGGAGAAGCCCGCGAAATCGCCAACGCCATCCTGTTCTTTGCCTCCGACGAAGCCAGCTTCATCACCGGAGCTCACTTAATGGTCGATGGCGGCCGCGTAGCTAAGTAAACAGCAGCCAGGTAAACCTCGGGGCGCACAATCTCCATGTGCGGCCCCGAGTTCGCCAGCTCCCGAAATCCAAATTGCTGGTACAAACCCTGAGCGTCCCGGGTAACCAACCCAAACCGGCGTAGCCCCTGCAGCGCCGGATGTGCCATCACGCACTCCAGCAGCCACTTGTCCAACCCCTGCCCCCGGTACCCCTCCGCCACAAACACGTCCGCCAGATACACGTACGTCGCATAATCCGTCACCACCCGAGCCAGCCCGATCTGCCGCTCACCCGCAATTAGCCCAAACGCCAGCGAATGGGCAACAGCGCAAAATCAAACTTCGCCGGGTCACAACTAACCCTGAACCCCGACCTCGCCCATTCCTGAACGTCATCCATACTGTCAACGATAAGCGCAGGTCCAGTACTGCCGTAATTGAAATACCCCCCAAAATGCTGAGATCCTGAATGGAATTACGTTCAGACCCTAAATCCATGCCTGTCCGCCTTATCGTCGCTGCCCTCCTGTGCCTGACTACCGTCTTCGCCCAGGAGTCCGATCCCACCTCCTACCCCATCCGCCACGTCTCCCGACCCGGAGGCAGCGTTCTCGGCAGCAAGACCCGCGTCGGCGCGAACTCGCTCCAATCCCTCGCCACCGTCGAGACCCTACCTTTCTGGGCCGCAACCGCCGGTTCCTACACTTATCAAATGGTTGGCAACAACCCGATGGTCGCCCAAACCTCGCAGTCAACCACCATCCCGGTCCCCATCATTCCCGTCGTCCTCAGGTTCTCTGATGGCACTACTTTTGATCCCACAGTCCCCGGCACCTGTACCGCCCAGTCTCCCCTCTCCCTCTCTCTTTCCTCTCCCCTCTTTGGCTCCTCGACCTATGCTCCGGGCGGCACCGCCGTCGGCAATACCCAGTTCGTTGATGCCTTCCAGCGCGCGAACTTTTGGAAGTACACCGGACCCTCGGGCATCAATCCCAACTACCACATCCTGCTGGCAGGCTCAGCCGCGACGCCCATCACTATTACCGTCCCTGCCGCTTATGGCACCACTGCCGCCGCCCCCTGCGGCATCCTCGGCCGGATGGAACTGAACTGGTTCGACGCCTACCTGCACAGCACCATCTTTCCCCAATTGGCCACCGCCGGAATCCTGCCTTCCCACTTCCCCGTCTTCCTGCTCGCCAATGTCGTCATGTACCAGAACACCATGGCCACCTGCTGTGCCCTCGGCTTCCACTCGGACTTTAATAACCCCAACTTTGGCGGCTCCGTTCAAACCTACGCCGTCGCCGATTTCGATACCTCCGGCAGCTTCAGCGCCGCAACAGATATCAATACCCTGGCCCACGAAGTAGCCGAGTGGCTCGACGACCCCCTCGGTAGCAATCCAACTCCCGCCTGGGGGCGTACCGGCCAGGTCGCGGGATGCCGGACGAATCTCGAAGTGGCGGATCCTCTGAACGGCACCAGCCAGAACATCACCATGTCCAACGCCTACACCTATCACGTTCCCGAATTGGCGTTCGTCAGCTGGTTCTACAAGCACGTGCCTTCCTTCGGCGTCAACGGCTGGTACTCCTCCAACGGCACGTTCACCCAGCCCGCCGCTACCTGCTACCTCTCGGCCACCACTCTCTCCATCACTCCCACCACCATGGCAGCCGGAGCTTCGGCCACTGTCACTATTAAAACCGCCGCCTCCGGTTCCATCGGCACCCCCACCGGTAAAGTCACCCTGAACACCAGTGCCGGTGCCACCTTTGGCACTTATGCTCTGACGAAAGGTGCCTACACCGGTACTGTCGCGTTCCCCGCCGGCAGCTACTCCGTTACGGCGAATTACCCCGGAGACCTCAGTTTCGGTCCGAGTTCTTCCGCCGCCGTTGCCCTCAAGGTGGGAGCCCCGACTGTCTCACTCAGCCCCATCTCGCTGACTTTCGCCAGTACCTCCATAGGCTCTTCCGTCGCCGCGCAGATCATCACCCTCGCGAACAAGGGCACCGCGCCTCTCACCGGCATCAGCGTCTCCCTCGCCGGTGCTGCACCAGGTGATTTCTCCCAGAGCACAACCTGCGCCGTGACCCTCGCCGTCAATGCCACCTGCTCCATCAGCGTCACTTTCAAGCCGACAGCCACCGGCACCCGCACGGCCAGCGTGAGCGTCGCCGACAACGCCGTACCGTTGACCGGCACCGCAGTAGGCACTCCCACCGTCTCATTGAGCCCCACCGCCCTCACCTTCGCCAGCACCACGGTCGGATCCGCCAGCGCCCCTCAGGTCATCACCCTGACCAACAAAGGAACCGGCGATCTAACCGGGATCAGCGTCTCTCTGGGCGGCGCTGCGCCCGGTGATTTCTCGCGGACCACCACCTGCACCGCCACCTTGGCCATCAACGCAACTTGCTCCATCAGCGTCACCTTCAAGCCCACCGCTTCAGGCACCAGAACCGCCACCGTCAGCCTCACCAACAACGCAACCGGCTCCCCGCAGTTGGTGCCCCTGACCGGCACCGCCGTGGCCGCAACTTCTCCCGCAACAGCCATCATTAGCGTCACCGCTTTTGCCTTTTCCAGTACCCCGGTCGGTACCTCAACGGCACCTCAGAACGTCATTCTCATGAACACTGGTTCAGCTACCCTGTCCGGCATCGCCATCTCGATCACCGGTTCGAACCCGACTGACTTCCCTTTCACCACCACTTGCGCCGCGACCCTCGCAGCAGGCAGTAATTGTGCCATCGCCGTCACCTTCAGACCCTCTGCCGCAGGCACCAGAAGCGCCACGCTGAACGTCCGAACCGCGCTCAGTTCAAAGGCTCAAACGACCACTATGTCCGGCCCCGGTGTGGCTCTCGCCGCCCCCGTTGTCACTCTCGGAGCCTCCTCTTTAGTCTTCGCCTCCACCACCATCGGCACCTCCACGGCAGCGAAAACCGTCACCGTCACGAACTCCGGTACGGCACCTCTGACGACCACCAGAATTACCATCGGCGGCACCACCCCTGTCGATTACGCCCAGACCAACAACTGCACCAGCAGCCTCGCCGTCAAAGCCAGTTGCACCGTCTCGGTAGTCTTCAAACCCACCGTGAAAGGCAACCGGTCTGCCACCCTGAACATCGCCGGCAACGCCACCGGATCTCCCAGGCAGGTCTCCCTTACCGGTACGGGCAAGTAGTCGCATCTACCGCCCGGCGCGGAACAACTCATCGGCCGCATTCAGCACTACCCAACGCAGCCTCTCCGGTAGTTCCGGATGAGCCGCCAGATACCTTCTCACGGCAGCCGCAGCCTCGGGTGACCTCTGGCCGCCCAGAGTCGCATCCATCCACCGCTTCGGAAAGAAGATATCGCCCGTGCGGCGGATCTCCGGCAGTAACTCCAGCGCCGGCCCAACGAACTTCTGCGTCTCCGCCCCCCGCAGTGGATGATTCAGAAACCGCAATCGCTCCAGCGCCCACGGCTCATGGCCCCGGTTCCGTACCTCCCGAAGTTCGGCAAACGCCTTCTCCCGTTCCACCGCGTCAGCCGACAACGCCGGCATCACAAACTCGAAACGCGCCTTCCGGTCCGGATTCTGCGTCCGGTCTCTCTGTGCCGCCAGTATCTGCTGCCACCCCGGCACCGCCCGCAGCGCCAGGTTCAAAGCCATCTCGATCTCATCCGCCTCCGCAAAGCTGAGCCCGGCAATCTTCTCCTCCCGCCGCCAGACCTTCTCCACCCATGCCAGTCCAGCCCCGCTCAACACCACATCGCGATACGTGCTGAACCACGCCGACTTCAGACTCGCAGTCTTCGCCTTCCCCAGCCCATCCCGCAACAGGGCCTCCAGGTCCACGCTCCTGGCCCCTCGTTCCGCTACCGTCATCTGCTGCCAAAAGGTCCGCCCCAGATACCCCAGAACCCTCTGCGTGTTCTGCTCATCGGTCTCCCGAGGCAGCGCCCGCACAGCCAGAGCAAACATCTCGGCAGGTTTCACCCGACCCTCCAGCAGGTTCTCCCAAACATCCACCCAGGCGCTCCCCCGCGTCAGTGGATCCCCCAGCTCTTCCAGGTGCTCCACCAGATACCTAAGCGTCCCGGCATCCAGCCGGAACAATCCGTACCCCAGCCCGCCCCCGTTCGGGATTACAAAAAGCGGCTTCTCCCCGCCCGTCGCAAACTCTGCAGACAACCCCGTGTCAGGATTGAAAACAGGGTTGATGCAATTGAATCGAATATTGTCGGGACCGTATTCTGCGGCCAATGATTTGCTCGTGATGATTACCGCACCTTTGCTGCCGTTGTACCAACTGAGTCCTGGGCGAGGGCGAACGCCTGCGGTGGAAGCAATATTGACAAAACTTCCTCCTCCTTGTTTTTTAAATACAGGCACGGCGTGAATCGTCGATAAATAAATGCTCTTCATATTGATTGCGTAAACTTTATCGAATTCATCTTCGGATACTTCAAGAGCAGGTCGATTGCGGTGCGTCCATCCCGCATTGTTAACAACCGCATCGAGTCGTCCCATTTGCGATACGCATGACGCAATCATTTGTTTCCAATCGGCGTCGCGTGTCACATCGGCAAAACAAAACCAAGCTTGCCCCC
>RGPS01000025.1 GCA_010084195.1 Terriglobia bacterium | reverse complement strand
TGGCTGAATGTAGAGTTACCGAAAGTGAGCAATCCGAGGGTGGATCTGCTGGGTGCGCTGCCGGATGGCCGCCTGCTTCACTTTGAATTCCAGAGCCGAAACCAGAAGGATCTGGTGCGGAGGATGGGCGAGTATCTGTTCGCCATCTGGCGAAAGCACGGTCGAATTCCGGCACAGATTGTGCTCTATGTGGGCGAAGAACCGATGCGAATGGAGAAGGCGGTCCGGGAAGAAGGGCTGGACTTCCGGTTCCATATGGTGGATGTCCGGGAACTGGATGGGGAGGCGTTGCTGGCCAGTCCAAACCTGAGCGACAATGTAGTTGCGGTGCTGACCGGGTTGGGCGACGAGCCGGGGACTGTGCGTCGGATATTGGAACGGATTGTGGCCGCTCCGGTGGGGGAGCGCAGCAGTGCTCTGATGGAATTGTCAATTCTGGCGGGATTGCGGAAACTGACTGGTGAAGTGAAACAGGAGGCGATGAAGATGCCGGTAACGGAAGACATTTTGGACAACGAGATCTTTGGGGTGCCGTTCCGCCAGGGTCGGGCCGAAGGTCGTGTGGAAGGTCGTGTGGAAGGCCGCGTAGAAGGCCTCCTGGAACTACTGCTGGATCAGATCGAAAATCGATTCGGCGCTGTGCCTCCAGGCTTCAGGCAACGTCTGGCGGCGCTGAATCCTGCTCAGTTACGCGCCGCCGGGTTGCGGCTGCTGAATGCCTCCACTATTGAAGATCTGTTCGAGCGGTAAATCGTTCCCGAACCAGTGCGCTCAATTCTGGTGAAGTGAAACAGGAGGCGATGAAGATGCCGGTAACGGAAGACATTTTGGACAACGAGATCTTTGGGGTGCCGTTCCGCCAGGGCCGGGCCGAAGGGCGTGTGGAAGGCCGTGTGGAAGGGCTTGTGGAAGGCCGTGTGGAAGGCCTCCTGAAACTACTGCTGGATCAGATCGAAAATCGATTCGGGGCTGTACCTCCAGGCTTCAGGAAACGTCTGGCAGCGCTGAATCCTGCTCAGTTACGCGCCGCCGGGCTGCGGCTGCTGAATGCCGCCACCATCGAAGATCTCTTCGAACGGTAACTCGTCGCGGCAGGGATGGCCGGTACCGCCCCCCGAACGGACCCATGCTTGCGGTGCTGCCTCACACTACAGGGACCAAACGGGGATTTGAGTAGTGGACGGCAGGCGAGTTCCGAAAGGTGCCCGCTTCCGGGCGGGCTCGGCATTTGGCGCAGCAGATCAGGGATTTCGTCTTTCGAGTTGGCAATCGACGATTTATCCAGTACAGACCTTCGGTGTGGCGGTCCTCAAGCAGGCTTGCCATTTGTACTGTGCACGCTACGAAGTCTTCGCCGCAGAGAGTTGGAGGCGGTCGGCGGTGCGTTATCCGGCGGTACATTAGAGGTTTGACCCTTTCTGGTATTTTTGGCCCCCTGCTGGCCGCTGCAATCGCAATTCTGTGCGCCATCGCGGGCATTCGCATCGCTGGCCATCGGGCTCGCTTGCTGGTTCCGGCGAGTGGGGCAATTCTGGTGGCGGTGACCGTGTTTGGGCTGGTACCTGAGCTGGTCCACGTGGCAGGGCTGGTGACGCCGCTGGTCCTGATGGGCCTGGCATACCTTGTTTTGACGGTACTGGACCGTAAGGGGTACCCGGTTTGCCCTTCCTGTTCGCATGGGGAAGCATTTGCGGAGACCTTCATTTTGGCCACCGGGATCCATGCCTTTGTGGATGGGTGGGGGATGTCGGCAGTGGAAGCCGGGCACATTGCGCCGATGGCGATTGGCGGGGCGATTCTGTTTCACAAGATCCCCGAAGGCCTGGCGCTGGGCGGGTTGCTGCGCGGGGCACCGCTGCGACCGTCACGTGCAATCGCGTTCGCGATTCTGGCGGAAGCTCCGACCGTAGCGGGCGGATTTGCCGGACTCCATGCGGCACCCGGGGTTTGGGTGACCTACGCTCTGGCGGTGGCATCGGGCAGCTTCCTGTTTTTTGGCGTGCATGCGGTGGAGGGTTGGTGGATTCGAACTAATTTACAGTCGGGTAAGACTATTAAGTGATACGCTAAGTCCACCGGAATGCTATGAAGCTACGCATGGTGGTCGCGGCCTGTATGTTCCTATCGATCCTGCTCGGGATCGCCTACGCGTTTGAGTCACAGCCTAAGCCTTTCCGCCAGTATCAGGGCCGGGAGTACGGCGACTATCCCTTGCCCCCGGACTACGCGGAAAAAACTGAATGGCAGTTTGCACGGCTGATGTACCCTTCCGGGAGCGGGCGCCGCGGCGGCGGACGTCGCGGTGGGGGTGGTTTTGGGGGCTTTCGGGGCAGAATGATGCCCTGGCTGCGAAGCTCCGTGAATACCTGACCCGGGGCGGCTTCCTGATGGTGGACGATTTCCACGGGACGTATGAGTGGGCCAACTTCATGGTCAGTATGCAGAGGGTGTTTCCGGATCGCCCGGTGGTTGATATTCCGAACGCGGATGCGATCTTCCACACGGTGTTTGATTTGAATGATCGGTATCAGGTACCGGGAGCCCAGTACACACGGTCAGGCGTGACGTACGAACAGGATGGGTACGAGGCGCGTTGGCGGGGGATCTACGACGACAAGGGGCGGTTGATGGTGGCGATTTGCCACAACATGGACCTGGGCGATTCGTGGGAGTGGGCGGATAATCCCCGGTATGACGAGAAGTTCTCGGCGATGGCGTTTCGGATTGCGACGAATTACGTGATTTACTCGATGACGCATTGAGAGGAAGGCGTCAGGTTGCAGGTGCCTGCTAAGATCCGAAAAGTGTTCAAACATCCTGCGGTTCCGTGGGTCCTGCCGTTCGGTGTCTTTATCGGACTCCTTGCCCTTCAATCTGTTGTGCCGGTTCCGATCTGGCTGCGGCTGGCGTTGTCGCTCGCTGCGATTCTTGTGGTGTCCACTCCGGTTCTCCGGGCGGGGCCCTCGAAGCCGGTTCTCAGCATTCTAATGGGGCTGGCGGTTTGCGTGGTCTGGGTGGGGCCGGACTTCCTTTTCCCGGCGTGGCGGCATTTCATTCTGTTCGACAACTCTCTGGTGGGACATCCGGCGGGGAATACGCCGCCTGCATCGAAAGATGATCCGATGTTCCTGTTCTTCCGCATTGCGGTGAGCGTTATTGCTGTCCCGATCCTGGAAGAGTTGTTCTGGCGAGGCTGGCTGATGCGGTGGCTGATCGATTCCAACGACTTCCGCAAAGTAGCGCTGGGCACGTTCGCACCGCTGGCTTTCTGGGCGACGGCGGCTATGTTCGCGTCCGAACACGGGTCGTTCTGGGACGTGGGTTTGCTGACGGGCATCATCTACAACTGGTGGATGATCCGCACAAAGAACCTGTGGGATTGCATCCTGATGCACGCGGTGACGAACGGAGCACTGGCGGTATACGTGGTGGTTGCGGGACAATGGCAGTACTGGCTGTAGTTGGCCGGTAAAGTTCATACGTTAGCCCCCACAAAATCATGATTCAGCTAACCGAAGCCGGAAAACGCTTCGGCCCCAAAACACTGTTTGAAGACCTGAACTGGCTCGTTACGCCGAAGGAGCGCGTCGGTATTGTCGGCGGCAATGGGACGGGCAAGTCGACCCTGCTCAAGGTAATGGCCGGCATTGAAGGCCTCGACTACGGCACCATCAACGGGATGAAAGGCATTCGTGCGGGCTATCTGCCGCAGGATGGTATCAACCTCACCGGTCGCTCGGTGTTCGATGAATGCATGTCGGTGTTCGAGTACATCCGCGCCATGGAAGCGGAGCAGAAAGAGCTGGAGCACCGGATGGGGGAACTCGATCACGAGTCCTTCGAATACCAGCAGATCTCAGAGCGCTACAACCACCTTCAGGCCGAGTTTACGGCTCGCGACGGGTACAACATTGAGTCGAGGGTGGGCGGCGTGCTGACCGGCCTCGGGTTCAGTAAGGAAGACTGGCAGAAGCGCGTGGAGCAGTTTTCGGGCGGCTGGCAGATGCGCATCGCTCTGGCGAAGCTGCTGTTGGAAGAACCGAACCTGTTGCTGCTGGACGAACCGACAAACCACCTGGATCTGGAAGCGCGCAACTGGCTGGAGAATTACCTGGCGAACTACCCGAATGCCTTCGTTCTGATCTCGCATGACCGGTATTTTCTGGACGTGACGGTGACGAAGATCGTGGAGATCTGGAACAAGAGGGTCTGGTTCTACACGGGCGGGTATTCGAAGTACGAGAGCCAGAAGGCGGATCGCCGGGTGCAGATTGAATCGGCATACCGCAATCAGCGCGACCGGATTGAGGCGCTGGAATCATTCATTAACCGGTTCCGGGCCCAGGCGACCAAGGCAAAGCAGGTCCAGAGCCGCATTAAGGAACTGGAGAAGATTGAGCGGATTGAGATTCCGCCGGATGAGAAGACGATTCACTTCCGGTTTCCGCAGCCGAAGCCAAGCGGCCGGATTGTGGCCGAGTTCAAGAACGTTTCGAAGAGCTACGGGACGAAGACGGTTTTCTCCGGCGCGAATTTCAACATTGAACGCGGCGATCGGATTGCGCTGGTCGGGATCAACGGCGCGGGCAAGTCCACGCTGATCAAGCTGCTGTCGGGCGAAGAACCTGTGACGGCCGGCGAGTACACATTGGGGCACAACGCCGAACCTGATTACTTCGCACAAGATCAGTACAAAGTTCTGGATCCGGAGTCGAGCATTCTGTACGATCTGGGCACCGTCGCATCGCGAGCATCCAACACGGAGTTACGCAGCGTGCTGGGCTGTTTCCTGTTCTCTGACGATGATGTTTTCAAGAAGATCGGCGTGCTTTCCGGCGGCGAGCGCAACCGCTACGCGCTGGCGAGAATGCTGATGAATCCCAGTAACTTCCTGCTGCTGGACGAACCGACGAACCACCTCGATATGCGGGCGAAGGATGTTTTGCTGCGTTCGATTGAGGAGTTTCAGGGGACTGTGGTATTCGTTTCGCATGACCGCTACTTCATCGATAAGCTCGCTACGAGGGTTTTCGAAGTCGCGGACGGGGCCGTGACGCTGTACAACGGCAACTACGAGGAATATCTGTACCGCAAGAGCGGGGCCGCCGAGGCCGCTGCGGCAGCACAAGCTGCGTCAGAGAAGCCGAAGCAGCAGCAGGGCCAGCAGAAACAGCAGCAGGGTCAGCAGCCGAACAAGCAGGCAGGCCAGCAGCAGAACAACCCTGCGCCCGCAGCCGATGACAAACAGCGGCGATTGAACCCGATCAAGCTCCGCCAGACAAAGGAACGGCAGCGCGGGATTGAAGATGAGATCACGCGTCTGGAAATCGAGATAGCGGACTTCGAAATGGCGCTGTCTGACTTTCAGAGTGCCCAGCAGAGTATCGAAATCGCCGAGATTCTGGAAGCCCGGCGGACCGACCTGCAAAACCTGATGACCGAATGGGAAGAGGTTTCCCAGATGCTGGAGGCGAACCGCTAATGTTGCAGATTACTGAACAGCAAGTGCTGGCGAAACTGACGATGGCGAAGGCCGTGGAACTGGTGGAGATTTCCTTTCGCCAGCTGGCGGACGGGACGGCGGTCAATCATCCGCGACGCAGGGTGATTTTGGCGACCGGCTCCATCCTCCACTACATGGCAGCGGGTAATGGCCAGTATTTTGGCACCAAGGTCTATTCTTCGAACCCGAAGACCGGAGCTCACTTCACTTTTCTGCTATATCGATCCGCCGATGGTTTGCCGATTGCGCAAATCGAAGCCAACCACCTGGGGCAGATCCGGACCGGAGCTGCGAGTGGCGTCGCCACGAAGTTTCTGGCTCGCGAGGACGCGTCCACGCTGGGCATCATCGGGACAGGGTTTCAGGCGGAGACACAGATCGAGGCTATGTCGGCGGTACGGAAGCTGACCGAAGTCCGGGTGTGGAGCCGCAAACAGGAGCGCCGGGAAGCCTTCGCGGCGAAATGTGCCGAGCGGTTCGGGCTGAATGTTCAGGCGGTGGAAACGGCACGGGAAGCGGTGGAAGGCGCGGATATTGTGGTGACGGCGACGAGTTCGAAAGAGCCGGTGCTGGAGTCCGCGTGGATTTCGGCCGGCACACACATAAATGCGATGGGTTCCAACTGGCTGATCAAACGGGAACTACCGACGGACCTGGTGCTGGATTGTGGTGCGCTGGTGACGGTCGATTCGGTGGAAGATGCGCTGCTCGAATCCGGCGACCTGGTCACCCCGATGAAAGAGCGTGGCCTGACTGCAGTACCGGCAATCAACTTCTCGCCGGATGTGAAGCGCGAGTCGGCGTCACAAATAACAATTTTCAAATCCAACGGCCTGGCGATTCAGGACGTTGTGGCCGCTGGCTTTCTGTACGAAAGCTATTCCTGAGCGGGGCTCTGCGTCTCGATGTCGCGCCACGCGCTGATTTTGAGGCGACGGCAAACCCAGCAAAGCTGTTCAGCCGGATTGGGATTGGCTTCCGCCCCACACACCGAGCACTTCGCCATCACTTTGGGACGTTCGGCTTCCAGCGACCGCTTGGCGCTTTCGAGGATTTCGGGATCAATCATCAGGTCTGGCGTCAGGTCGGGGATATTCCGTTTGCGGGTCATGGGCCTCCCTCTAATATGTCACATCGGTAATATGTCACACAGGCGACACGCTTTGCGTCAGGCAGCTTGCAGAAGGTAAAGCACGGCTGCTGCGTCGAGTGAAGCCTGGCAGCGAGAGCATTTTTGCCCCCGCCGGATCTTCATGCTCTTGCGCGTGCACTCGACGACGGCCGACACCGTGTGGGTGCACATGGGGCAATGAACATGTCCTTGTGAAACGTTCACTTCTGGTTGCATCTGGTCCCTGCATCCCGGCAGATGCGCGAAACGCGAAAAGGTTACGCTATGCTCCATAAGGCATGGGTGAGGAAGCGGCGCTGGCGGACCCGGAGGTGAGGGCTGTCTATGTTGCTTCGCCGGTATCGAGGCACCAGGAACAGGCGATTCAGGGCCTGCGCACGGGCCGGGCGGTCCTGCTGGAGAAGCCTGTCGCTATGAACTATGGCGAGGCTGTGTCGATTACCGAAGCGGCTGAACAGACCGGCACGCTGCTGGGTATTGCCTACTTCCGCAGGCTGTTCCCGAAGCTGATTCGGGCCAAGGAGTTACTGGCGGCGGGCGCGATCGGTACGCCGGTTCTGGCAGAGGCCTGTTTTCATGGCTGGCTGGAGAGCGAAGAAAGAGCCTGGCTGCGTGACCCGGCGCTGGCTGGCGGTGGACCACTGTACGATACGGCTTCGCACCGGATCGATGCTCTGAATTTCATTTTTGGGGCCCCGCAGTGGGCGACGGGCCTTCGTACCAATCCGGTTCACGGCCTGGGTGTGGATGAAGCGTCGTCCATTTCCATCCTTTACGGTGGCGGTGTTCAAGCGCAGATCGATGTGCGCTGGAACTCGGGCGTCCGGCGGGACGAACTACGGTTTACCGGCACAAAGGGCGAGATCGTGCTGAACGACTTCAACGGCCCAATGCTGCGACTGACGAACGAGCAGGGTACGCAGGAAGAAAGTCTGCCATCGCACCCGAATGTTCACTATCCGTTGATTGAGAACTTTGTGGCTGCGGTGCTGGATGGCAGGGCACCCGTGGCTACGCCGCGCGACGCGATTCAGACGGACTGGGTGACGGAACAGGTGATGCAGGCAAGTCCTGCTCTGGCGGAACCGCAACAGTAATAGCAACATATAATTGGGGCATCCCCTATATGCGCCCGCTGTTGTGTTCGGTAGTATTGGTTTCCCTGACTGTGGTCGGCGGACGAGTCCTGAACTCGGCACCCACACCTGCCCAGGCTTCGTTCGACCGGACGGTTCAGCCGTTTCTGGCGAAGAACTGTCTTTCGTGCCATTCTGCCAAAGCGAAGGCTGCGGGTCTGGACCTCGAAGCGTACAAGACCGTTGATTTGGTGGCCCAGGCGAACCCGGAATGGGTGAAAATCCTGCAGAAGATCCGCAGCGGCGAGATGCCGCCGAAAGGACTTCCGCGGCCTGATGCCGCGCAGGTCGCTGCGGTTGCGAAGTGGATTGACGATGAGTTTGCCCGGGAAGAGAAGCTGATCCAGCCCGACCCGGGCCGCATCACAGCGCGGCGCCTGAACCGGGCCGAGTACAACAATACGGTTCGGGATCTGCTGGGCGTGGATTTTCAGCCTGCCGCAGACTTCCCGCAGGACGACTCCAGCTTTGGGTTTGACAACATTGCGGACACGCTGTCGCTGTCGCCGGTGCTGATGGAAAAGTACATGGTGACTGCGGAGAAGATTTCGCAGATGGCGCTGTTCGGCGCGCCGGTTTCGAAGCCTTTAGTAGAGCGGTATCAGCCGCCGTATCGCGAATACGAACTCTCGCACAAGCCCGAGTTCGATTATGACAAGACAGGCCTGAGCATGCCGCAGGCACTGCACTGGAAACACCGCTTCCCGGTGGACGCCGAGTACCTGATCCGGATTGTTCCCGAAGGGCGGCGGCCGACAGGGTCTGAGCCGGTTGAGATGGGCGTCTGGCTGGACGGCAAGCTGGTCCAGACTCTGGATGTCGAGGCACCGGTAGAGGGCAATACGCTGGACCTTTTCGGTATGGCGCGGGAGTTCCGGATGCGGATTCCTGCCGGCGAACACTGGCTGGCAGGTTCGGTCCTGCACATCTACGAGGGCCTGCCTCCAAGCTATGAGGGTCCGAAACCTTCGGCGCGCCCGGAACCACCGCAGCCGGATGTTTCTCGCTTCCTGAAGATTCCGGCGAATGCAACACCGGAAGAAGCGGCGAAGCTGCGGAAGGAAGCCGTGTTGCGAATCGCCACGACGAAGGCTCCGGCAAATCGGGCGTACATTCATTATCTGGAAGTGATGGGGCCGTATGACCCGGCGAAAGGGCCGTCGGCCACGAGTCTGCAGAAGATTTACGCATGTGGTCATCTGGACGGAAAGCACACGATTGGTTGCGACCGCAGGATCGTTTCGCAGTTGGCGAAGCAGGCATTCCGGCGTCCGGTGACGGACAAGGAAGTGGAACCGTATCTGAAGCTGGTGGACCTGACACAGAAGCAGGGCGGGACGTTCACGGAAGGGCTGGGGACTGCGATTCAGGCGCTGCTTGTCTCACCGGATTTCCTGTTTCGGATTGAGAAAGACCGCGCAGGGGCGACCAAAGCGCAGGTGAACGAGCACGAACTGGCGTCACGACTCAGTAACTTTCTGTGGTCGAGTATGCCGGATGGGGAACTGATGCGGGCAGCCGAGCAGGGGACCTTGCGGAAGCCAGGAGTTTTGGCGGCACAGATTCGACGGATGCTGCGTGATCCGAAGGCCACGGCGATGATCGACAACTTTGCGGGACAGTGGCTGGAGTTGCGACGGCTGGAATCAGCGGTGCCGGATCGTGACAAGTTTCCTCAGTTTGAAGAGTATCTGCGGATGTCGATGCGCCAGGAGACGGAGCTGTTTTTCCAGAACATCATGCGGGAGGATCGCAGTGTGCTGGAACTGCTGGACGCAAAGTATACGTTCCTGAACCAGCGCCTGGCGGAGTTCTACGGTATCCAGAACGTCAAGGGGCATGAGTTTCGCCGGGTGGACCTGACAGGCACGCGACGGGGCGGAATTCTGACCCAGGCTTCGGTTCTGACGGTCTCCAGCTATGCGACGCGGACGTCTCCGGTGCTGCGCGGGAAGTGGGTCCTGGAGAATCTGCTGAATGCTCCACCGCCTCCACCACCGCCAAACGTTCCGCCTCTGGAGGAACAGAAGGCGGGTACAGCGGCATCGTTGCGGCAGGTGATGGAAGCACACCGGGCAAATGCCGTTTGCGCGTCCTGCCATTCGAAGATGGACCCTCTCGGGTTTGGTCTGGAGAATTTCAACGCGATCGGGGAGTGGCGCGATAAAGACGGTGCGTTCCCGATTGATGCCTCGGGCGTCCTGCCGGATGGCAAGACGTTTCAGGGACCTGCGGAGCTGAAAACCATCCTGCTTTCGGAGAAAGACGCGTTTGCCTCGGCCATCACCGACAAGATGATGACCTATGCTCTGGCGCGGGGTCTGGAGCGCTATGACAGAGCGGCCATGAAGGAAGTGACGACGAAGCTGGCGGCGGGCGGGTATAAATTTTCTACACTGGTAATTGGGATTGCGGAGAGTATGCCGTTCCAGATGCGCCGCAGCGATTTGCAGGGAGACCGTAAGAAATGATCATAACCGGAAAGCACCTTTCACGCCGAACGTTGTTGCGTGGCTTTGGGTCCGCGCTGGCCCTGCCGATGCTGGATGCCATGGTACCGGCGCTGGGCGCTGCCGCAGCAACGAATGGCGGGTCTACGGCTCCTCTGCGTCTGGCCTTCACGTACATCCCGAACGGGGTGAACTATGCTGCCTGGAAGCCGGTGGGCGAGGGCGCGAACTACGAGTTCAGCAAGACGCTGAAGCCTTTGGAGAAGTATCGCGACGATCTGCAGATCCTGACCGGTCTGGATCTGCACAACGGCAATGCTTTGGGCGATGGTGGCGGGGACCATGCCCGCGCCGGAGCCTCTTATCTGACGGGCGTGCACTGCAAGAAGACGACGGGTGCGGATATCAAGGGTGGCGTTTCGGCTGATCAGATTGCCGCGCTGCAGATGAAGACGCGGCTGACGTCTCTGGAACTGGGCTGCGAAGATTCGCGCACCGTTGGCAACTGCGACAGTGGCTTTAGCTGCGCCTACACGAACAGTATTTCCTGGCGCACGCCGACGATGCCGATGCCGCCGGAGACGAATCCGAGGGTGGTGTTTGAACGTCTTTTCGGGGCGGATAACCTGAAGGTGGATGCGGCGACGAAAGCGCGCCGGACTTTGCTGCGGACGAGCATTCTGGATGTGGTGGGTGAGCGCAGTAAACAGCTGATGGGTGAGGTTGGTCCGGCGGATCGCCGCAAGCTGGATGAGTATATGACGGGCGTTCGTGAAGTGGAGCGGCGCATCCAGATGGCGGAGAGCACGCCGAACAAGTTCACGCCGTCGATGGAAGCGCCGTCGGGCGTGCCGGTGGAGTTCGCGGAGTACGCGAAGCTGATGTTCGATCTGCAGATTCTTGCTTTTCAGGCGGATCTGACACGGGTTTCCACGTTCATGATTGGGCGGGAGGGTTCGGTCCGGACGTACGCGGAGATTGGCGTGGCCGATCCGCATCACCCGATCACGCACCACCAGAACCGGGCAGATTTCCTGGAGAAGGTGGCGAAGATCAATCTGTTCCATGTGCAGTTGTTTAGTTACTACGTGGAGAAGATGAAGGCAACGCAGGACGGCGACGGTAGTCTGCTGGATCATTCGATGGTGATTTATGGCGGGGGCCTGAATGACGGCAACCGGCACCAGCATGAGAATTTACCGACGGTGTTACTGGGGCGCGGGAACGGGAAGCTGAAGCCGGGACGGCATACGGTTTATCCGGAAGGAACGCCGATGACGAATCTGTATATGTCACTGCTGGATCATATGGACGTGCATCCGGAAATGATTGGGGATAGTTCGGGGAAATTGGCGCATCTGGGTGGTTTGTAGGGTTACCTGAGGTGACACAATGCAGTCCCGTGGCAGTTTGGGGGGAGGCGAGATTTCTGGGCCGGTCGAATTCTCCTTCCCCCCCCCACCCATGAAATCAATGTTCTTGATGGCGGGGATTCAGCGCGACACCAGCTTCACGGTGACATCGAGGTGTTTTTGGATGGAGTAGCTGGTTATGCCTCCAGCGCAACACGCCTCAACCGCAGTTCACATACCTCATCCGGGAAAACGCTGTCGCCGCCATGAGATACCTGAACTATGCGAACTGCATTTGATGCAGCAAGGCCTGAAAGCGGGGATTATCCCGAAGCACGTCATGCGTGGGATTTACGTGCGACATGGCCAGGAGCGGATCCCGTTCCAGCCGGGCGGTTTCCAGCCAGTCGAGAGCCGCTTCGTGATCCCCCAGGCCCAGGTGGATCCACGCGATGGGGACTGCTGGGGAGTGGACGGAGGCGCGCCGTTCCGTCAGTTCAGCCGCCATCCGACGCGCCTCTTCGTGATCACCCGCGAGCGCCAGAGCCCAGCCGAAAATTCCCTCTGACACAGGCTCCCCCGCTGCGAGTTGGCGAGCTTGCGCGATAGCTCCCGGGATCTCGGCGAAGTCTCGGTTACTGGCCAGCGCGTTAATCAGATACCAGTGGGGCCAAATGGCGGGCGGGGCGAGATCGATGGTCTTCCGGCAGAGTTCGATGACCTGCCCGAGAGGGGCGCGCCCGAGGAATAGCGCATCCGCAAGTCCAAAAGCGGCTTCCGAAGCCGCCCAGTCCCAATCGAACCAGAGATGCACCAGCCCCAGTGCTGAATTTGCCTCCGCCAGGGTTTCGTCGAGTTCCAGAGCCCGCAGCGCCGCCGCATGAGCCTGGGGCATCAGGTCATTGGGGCGTCCAAGGCCGACGATGGCACTGAAGATATAGATATCGGCAATGCCGGCCCAGGGTTTTGCCATCCCGGGATCGAGGGCAATGGCTTCCTGGTAGTGTTCGAGGGCCTTACGATAGCCCTCCGTGGTGGTCCAATGCTGGTAGTAGCGGCCTTTGAGGTAGAGGGTCCAGGCCTCTGGATTCTGGCCCTGGTTCTTCACTGCCGCAGGCAGGATGCCGCTGGGGAAATGAACTTTGAGATGCTCCAGAATCGCCTGGGGGACTTCGTCCTGGACATCAAAGACGTCCTGCATTTCGCGATCAAAACGCTGCGACCAGAGCTGGCAGCCGTCGGCAGCATTGATCAGTTGCGAGGTAATGCGAAGGCGATTCCCTGCCCTGCGGACGGAACCTTCCAGCGCCGTGGAGACATGGAGTTTGGCGGCTACCTGACGGATATCTTCGGTACCGCCCTTGAACTGGAAAACGGTGGACCGGGAAACCACGCGAAGGGTTCGCAACTGCGAGAGTCCGTTGATCAGTTCCTCAGTCAACCCGTCGCAGAAGAAATCGCTTTCCGGGTCGCGGTTCAGATTCACAAACGGCAGGACGGCGATGGATGGCAGAACCGCAGGCGCGGGGGTGAGCATACTCAGACTGGACCGACTCCCCGAAATACCCGAGGAAAGCGCAGCCTGGACTTCGGCCATGGTTTGAAAACGGGCCTCCGGCGCTTTACGAAGGCAACGCTTTACAACGGCAGCCAGGTGCTCCGGAACATCGGTGAGAGGACGTGCCTCACTGTGGAGAATACCCGCGACGGCGGCCAGCGGGGATTGCCCTGGAAAGGCCCTGCGACCGCTGATCATCTCATAGAGCACGAGGCCAAAGGAAAAAATGTCGGACCGCGCGTCCACCGGCAGGCCGGAAGCCTGTTCCGGGGACATATAAGCGGCCGTGCCAAGGATCATGCCAAGTTGGGTGCCCGCTGAAGTGATGGTCGCCGCGGTATCAGACACGCCGGTGGGGACGAGTTTTGCCAGACCGAAATCGAGGACTTTGACGATACCGTCGTCAGTCACCATGACGTTGGCAGGCTTCAGATCGCGGTGCACGACGCCTGCGGCATGCGCCCGGGAGAGGGCAGATGCGATGTCGGCAGCAATGGCCTGGGCGCGGACAGGTTCGAGCCCTTCTGCGGGGGTTAGTCCCTCCAGGGTGTTCCCCGAAATGCACTCCATCGCTATGTAGTGGATCCGGCCGGAGGGGAGGTCGGCCTCGGCGATGTCGTAAATGGTGATGATGTTGGGGTGGTTGAGGCGGGAGGCAGCCTGCGCTTCGCGGATGAAGCGGGCCCGACGGTCCTGATTTCCGGCCAGATCTGCGGGGAGGATCTTGAGAGCAACTTCGCGTCCCAGACGGCGGTCCAGGGCGCGGTAAACAGCGCCCATGCCACCTTCGCCGAGCTTGCTGAGAATATCATAGGGGCCGAGAGAGGTTCCCGTCATGTTGTTAGAAGTTGTATCGATAGTAATACGACGAAACTGCTCTGTTAGACTTTGCGGGTGCCTCAAAAAAGCTTTAATCGCTGGCTGATTCCGCTGGCGGCCATTATGGTGCATCTCTGCATCGGTTCTGTGTATGCGTGGAGCACGTTTAATCGCCCGATCAAGGCCTTGTTTCCCAACGATCCGGCGTGGTTCAGCCCTCCCTATACGACTTTTACGACAGCTCTGGTGCTGCTGGGGCTGAGTGCTGCATTCGGCGGACCTTGGGTGGAGAAACGAGGGCCACGCGCGGCAGCAAGGGCTGCGGCAATGTTCTTCGGCAGCGGCCTGTTGCTGGGCGGACTCGGTTTGTGGCTCAAGCAATCGGTGCTGGTCTTTGTCGGCATGGGCCTGGTGGGTGGTATTGGTTGCGGGTTGGGCTACATCTCGCCGGTCAGCACCCTGGTGAAGTGGTTCCCGGACCGTCGGGGCATGGCGACGGGGATGGCGGTGATGGGCTTCGGCGGCGGGGCGTTTATTGCCGGGTATTTGAACACCTGGCTGATGGGGGAACTGGGCGTGCCGAGGACCGTGGCGGTATTGGGTGCGGGGTATTTCTGCATTATGCTGGCAGGATCGCGGATTCTGCGGCGGCCTCCGGTGGGCTGGCAGCCGGAAGGCTGGGTTCCTCCCGCTGACAACAATGCGATGATCACGCGGACCAGCGTCACCCGAAACCAGGCGATTCGGACGCCGCAGTTTTACCTGCTGTGGGGCATGTTGTTCATCAATGTGACTGCGGGCATTGGTATTTTGGCGCAGGCGAGTCCGATGGTGCAGGACATGTTCGGCCGAACACCGGCACAGGCTGCAGCGCTGGTTTCGCTGATTAGTCTGTTCAACGCCGGGGGGCGCTTTTTCTGGGCATCACTGTCAGACTACATTGGCCGACGCGCCACTTACCTGGTATTCTTTGCCGCGCAAATGGCGCTGTTCCGCATGATTCCCGGCTTCGGCGCACGGAATGAATGGCTGGTTTTCGAAATTGCCTTGTGTGCGGTACTGACGATGTATGGTGGCGGGTTTGCGACCATTCCGGCGTTTCTGGCCGACCTTTTCGGGGCAGACAACGTGGGTGCCATCCACGGTGCCGTGCTGACAGCCTGGAGCGCCGCGGCTGTGGTGGGGCCGGTTATCATCACCGAACTCTCGGCACGGGCACGGGCCAGTCTGGCTCCCGGCGAAGCCAAAGTGCACATCTATGATGAGCCCCTGGCGGTGCTGGCATGGCTGCTGGTAGCAGGCTTTGTTTTAACGGTGCTGGTGCGACCATTGCGAAGTTCAAAGCCTTGAACGTGCTGCGCTCTCGCGCAGCCCTCGCGGCAATGACTGTAGCGCGCCTGGTATTGGCTCCTGGAATGATGCCATATGGTGTCTCGAAGCTCTTTCTGCGGCAGTTCCAGGTGGCAGCATCCGCCTACGCCCAACCCCTCGGGGAGACGCCGGGCACAACTCTCACCTGGGCATTCCTGGGTTATTCACCGGTCTTCCAGTTCCGCCTGGGCACCTTCGAGATTATCCCTGCCATCCTCCTCTTGTTCGCCAGAACTCGCCGTCTTGGTGCTTTGCTCTTGCTGCCAGTTGTCCTGAACGTCGCAATGTTCAACTATTTTCTCGCCTATGGCCGGGCACCCGGCTGATCAGCGGCGTCTTCCTTACATTGAACTTGCGCCTGATCCTGTATGACTGGCGAATGTACGCCGGGTTCCTATCCACGCTCCTCGCCAGGCCAGTTCCCCGCGTGAGCACCAGGTGGGGGACCGCAGCCAGGCTTTTCGGCTTTTTTGTTCCCGCAACTGTGATTGCAGTATTCCTTTTAATTTTTCGTGGTCAGGTTGCGGAAATGATGGACCCTATTACGGACTTCACAGGCTCCCGGCAAATCAATCGTGCCCGAACCTGGAAGGTGGAGTCCCTGATTGTCGGCAATGAACCGATAGCTGTCGAGACCGGTGCCCTCCTGTTCTTTGATTTCAATCGACGCTGTGTCTATGTCAATGGCTACGGCAGGCGCGCCGGAACATTCGAAGCGCAGAAGGCCAGGCGAACGTTTCGGATCCAGGGCGTGCCGATAAGCCAGAACTCAGAGGCTATCGTGGGATCCTACCGGATCGCAGGTGACCGGTTGCTCCTTGATGGCCATACAGGAGGGAAGCCAATGTCTCTGGTCCTTCGGCGTCACCGGTGGGGACGGTGAAGGGCGTCCACCTTCCGGGCCTTTGTTCACCCGATCAGGAAGAGCCAAATCTTGTGAGAGGTGGAACAATTCCTGGCGCAAAGGCCTGTTAGGTTCTGCTTTCGGAAACGCGAGCGAACGTCCGCATCGATGTCCGAATCAGCTTGGCTGTATACGATTGCACTACAGATACTTACGGACACAGGACAGCCGCTGACGTCCGGACAAAAGTCCGCTAGCTCAGGCACTTCCGCAGATAACTCATGCACTTCGTGACTTCTTCCACGGAGGTCCCCATACCGGGGTATTCGTATTCGACGAACGCCCGGATGGGGTACTTGTTGTCGCGGATCAACTGCAGGGCCGCCTTGATGGGGGAGTCGCCGTCTCCGAAGGGTTCGTTCACGCCATCGTTGCGGTGGCGATCCTTGATGTGGATGTGGGTGATGTTCTCGTGGTTCGCTTTGATGAACGGCACGGCATCGTAATTGGCAGCTGTGAAGTGGCCCAGATCGAGGTTGATCCGCATGTATTTGCCCATGGCCAGGGCTTTGGCAAAGCTCTCCGGAGACCCGAACTGGTTGGGGTCCTTCACGTTGGCGTAGCCATGTACCGCAACCCGAATCTTGTATTTGTCAGCAAAGGGTGCCACGCGCTGCGCCACGCTCAGGCTGGTGGAACTGGCGATCAGATCCACACCCAGAGCTTTGGCCTGCGCGAAGCCTGCCTCGATTTCGTCGTCGGTGAACTGGTCGTTGAAGCCGAGGGTATAGGCGTAGAGCGCGATCCCGGCGTCATCGAGTTTCTTGCGGATACCCTGGTAGTACGAAGCCGGGGTTTCGAGGCGCCACTTGCGAAGAGCTTCGCGCTCTGCCTTGCGGGTTGCGATTTGTTCCGGCGTGGGACCTGCCTGGGCGGTCCGCGCCACACCATAGGCAGGGCCGGAGGCGGCAGGTTTGGCGGCGCTGGCCGGGGCTGGCTCCAAATTCAGATTGTAGAGTTCAATTTCGCCGATGCCGCAGGCCGTCACGGCGCGGATGATGTCATCAATGTTGTCCTTGCCGGGCATCCGTGGCAGGTCACGGAAGCTGTAGGTGATGGTGCCCAGATGGACCCCCGCTACCGTTGAATCGAGCCGGGCCGCAAACGCTGCAGCGGGTAGGCCCACTAGTACCGTTTTTGCGAATTGACGACGTGAATGCATCATTTTGTTTCCAAGGATAGTCTACCTTGAGAAGAAGCCCCTGTAGCAATCAGCTTGACAGATTGGTCGACTTCGACCTGAGATGAAGAGACGGCGAAAAATTTCATGGCAAGCTGGTTTTCTTTTAACCGGAGTTGCCAGTTTTGTAGTTGGCGCCGCTCCTGCGATGGGAGAACCGTGCCCTGCCACGCCTGCACCAGGCGTCACGGCAGCCATACCACCAAAGGATGTTTGCATCCCGGCGGGCTTCACGGGGCTCACCCTCGACTACTTCGATGATTACTCCTGGAAAGCCTTTGTCGCAATGGTTTGGCCTTCGCTATATGGAAGCCGGGGTATTCCCGACGACCAGCGGACGTACGTTGGCTCGGGAGCGCGGGTTTTTGAGACGTTCAAACCCCTGTGGGAGATCTTTCACCGGGATGGCAGTCCGCCGGCAAGTCCCGACTTTGAGCAGTACGAAGCGCCGCTGCATAATGCCTGCCAGGCGAGGGCTGGCTATGGGGATATGGTGCTTGGGTCCGATTCCGGGATTCATGATATTGGACAGGCCGGGGACGGCGGTTTGCTGGGTCCACTGGTGGCGCAGAACGGGACCTACGTCCGCTACCTGAACAGCTACAACGAGATTGCCTTCCGGCATCTGGAAAGCAACAAATGGTATCTGCGGAAGGCGCTCCCGGTGATTCCCGTGCCCCGCCCCCTGACCCCACCGGTCGAGTTTCCGAATGGCGCCATCGTGATCAAGTCAGCATGGATCGAGACTGAGGGCCTGACCGAGGCCCAGAAGAAGCGGATCTACATACGGATGGCAATCGTAAAAGACCCGGGAACGGGCAAATGCCGGAGGACGCCGGTGGGGCTGCCGGGAATCCATGTTGTACAGAAGACGCCCAGTCGGCCCCAGTGGATCTGGAGTTCGTTTGAGCAGGTGGATCTGGTCCCGCCAGCTGAACCGGGAGGACCGGGGAAGTTCCTGTTAAACGAAGGCAGCGGGGTGCCGATGCCTTCGGCAAATCCTCGTTACCTGATTCCGCTGGCGAAGCCTCCGGTGGCACCGTTTAACGTCGAGCGTTCCCCGAACGTGCCCATCCATCCGCAAACCATGGAGACGAATGCGAAGTATCGAAAGCTGCTGGCAGGGTCGGTCTGGGAGAACTATCAGCTTGTGGTGACGCAATGGCCGCTGGCCCCGGGTGACCAGTCGGTGCCGGTGAAGGCCAGTCAGGCAGGCGATATCTTCCAAACGTTCCCGGGTGACGGGGCTACCTCAGCATACTCAAACCTGGCGCTGGAGACTTTTCATCAGGCTCGCCCGGCACAGGGTTGCATGAACTGCCACAACCGGGCCAGACTGACAGCAGATTTCATGTGGTCCGTGCAGATGCACGCTTACCCGGAACAGATCGGGCTCCCGCCCATTGGCCCTTCACCCGGACAAGGAGCAGGGCAGGCCCCGAAGAAGAAGTGATTACACTGGGATGGTGTGCTATTTGCGCCATCTGACGATCTTAATGGGACTGCTGCTGAATATGGCAGCGGTGGCGTCGGCAGCGCTCGGCATCATGCCCCTGAGCGAAATTCGGGCGGGCCAGCGTGGCGTTGGCCGCACGGTCTTCACGGGCGACACGATTGAGGAGTTCCAGGTGGAAATTCTGGGAGTGCTCAACAATACCGGACCGAAGGAAGCTCTGATCCTGGGCCGCTTGTCCGGGGGGCCTCTGGAGCACACAGGTGTGATGCAGGGCATGAGCGGGAGCCCGGTTTATGTGGGCGGCAAACTGATTGGTGCCGTGGCGATGGCGTTCCCTTACGCCAAAGATCCGATTGCAGGTATCCGTCCGATTGAAGAAATGCTGCGGCTGGATTCCATGCCGGTTGGCCGGGTGCAGACTCCGGCAATCGCGCTGCACAGGAAGGGCAGTGGCCTGGATGCGGGGTCGCTGCTGCCGATTCCGGTGCGGGGAATGGCCCCGGAAAACCGGATGACGGAGGTCGCCACCCCCATCTCGTTGTCGGGCTTCACAAACGCGGCGTTAGAAAGTTTTGGCCCTGCGCTGAAGGGCCTGGGGCTGGAACCACGCCAGGGTCTATCGCTGGGCGGTGCGCCGGATATGCGGATGGGTGACCCGAAGAATCTGCGACCCGGCTCGATGATCTCCGTGCAGTTGATGACGGGGGACATGAGCGTGGGCGCTGATGGTACGGTCACGGCCATTGACGGCGACAGAGTCTATGCGTTTGGGCACCGCTTTCTCTCGCTGGGCCCGACTGATTTGCCTTTTACCCGCGCCGAGGTGATCACGCTGCTGGCGAACGTAAACACTTCTTTCAAAATCTCGACGGCGCGCGAATTGATGGGCATCATCTCGCAGGACCGGAACACAGCGGTAGCCGGGGCCCTGGGTCGGCGGGCGGTGATGCTGCCGCTCGATATCACCGTGGTTGAAGAAACGAAGCCAGCCGGTGAGTACCACATGCAGATGGTCCAGGACCGGTATCTTTCGCCCTACCTTCTGCAGATGGCGCTGTTTTCGGCTATCGATGCAACGCAACGCGCCACCGGAGCTTCCAGCGTTACGGTGCGAGGGACGATTCAGTTCGAAGGCCGCCCGGAAACGGCACAAGTAACCAGTATTTACGCGGCCGACGGCGGGTCCAACATGATGGCCGCCACCACCACCGCAGTGTCGCTCTCGTACCTGATGCAGGGTGGGTTTGATGCGCTGAAGGTCAGCCGGATTACGTTTCGGCTGGAAACCTCGAATGCGAAACAGGGGATGAATATCGGCCAGGTGTATTTGTCGCGGAAGGAAGCGAAGCCGGGCGACACGGTGGAACTCATCACGGTGCTGGACGGGGAGAACGGGCGACAACTGACGCGCAGCGTGAAGTACACAGTCCCCCCCGGAACGGCACCTGGAACGCTGAACTTTACGGTCGCAGATGGTTCGCAGACCAGCCTGGCGGACTTGCGACAGGTGCTTTCGGTGACGCCGAGAACCCCGGAGCTGATGATCTCGAACGTGAACCGTCTGCGTTCGGCGGATGCGGCCTATCTGCGTGTCTGGCGGGCCGAGGCAGCGTACGAAGTACAGGGTGAGGAGTTGCCGGACCCGCCACCGTCACTGGCAATCGTGCTTGCCGGGGCACCGTCGATCCCGAAAAGCCTCAACTCCAAAATGGCGGAAATGCGAATTGATGCGGACGGAAACATGGTGACGGGAACAAAGACCGTGCAGCTGGAGGTGAAGGAATGAGACGGCTGCTGGTTGTATCCCTGGTCTTTGCCGGATGTCTTGTCGGTGCCACTCCCTCGGCCTGGGAGATGTCCACCTTTGCGGACTTCGTGAAGGGGAAGTTTGAAGGGGTGTCGTTGGGGCGGGATGGTCAGTTGGCCGTGGCCCCGAAACTGGAAACGCTGTTCGACTCCGGCCAGCCAGTGATCTGGGCCGTTGTCCCCGCACCGGATGGCGGTTTGTATGTGGCGACCGGACACCGGGGTAGAGTCTTCAAGGTAGAGAAGGACGGCAAGGCGACCCTGCTCTGGGCAGCCCCGGGGCCAGAGGTGTTTTCGCTGGCCGTGGATCGGGCAGGAAGCCTGTACGCGGCGGTCTCGCCGGACGGCAAGATTTTCCGAATTGAGAACGGCAAGGCGACGGAGTACTTCGACCCCAAGGCAAAGTACATCTGGTCGCTGACGCTTGGTTCCGATGGCGCCCTGTATGCGGGGACTGGTGCCGAAGGCAAAGTGTTTCGCATTACCGGTGTGGGCCAGGGCGAAGAGTACTACGCGACAGGTCAGGCGAATGTGACCAGTCTGGTGGTGGATGGCCAGGGCAGACTGCTGGCAGGAACCGAACCCAATGGAATCCTGTACAGGATTTCGGCGAAGGGGAAAGCCTTCGCGCTTTACGATTCCAGCCTGCCGGAAATCCGGGCGGTAGCTGTTCAGGCGGACGGCAGCATTCTGGCAGCAGGCCTTGGCGGTGCGCTGGCGAAGAAGATTCAGGCGGCACAACCGGCCGCGCAAGCGGGACAGCAGGACAGCGCTCCAGCCACCTACAGCGTGACGGTAACGGCTGCGGATTCCGACATTAAGCCTCCCGAGGTGAAGGTACCGCCGGTGGCAACGGCACCGACTGCAACACCACAGGCCACCACATCGGCAGCCACCGCCGTTCAGGACGTCTCCGGAGTGGAGCGCAGCGCGATCTATAAGATCAACGCAGACAACACCGTGGAGACCCTGTTCAGTTCGAAGGAAGAGAATGTCTACGACATTCTGACTGCTGCCGGTGGCGCGTTCGCGTTTTCCACCGACCAGGCGGGCCGTGTCTACCGGATGACGGCGGATCACAAGCTGACGCTCACAGCCCAGACCAACGACGCCGAGGTTGTCCGGTTGCTGCAGTGGAACGGTGCCATGCTGGCAGCTTCTGCGAACCTGGGGCGGCTGTATCGGCTGGGCCCTGCGGGAACCACCGGAAACGGAACCAGCGGAAGCTATGAATCTCCCGTGTATGACTCCGGGTCAGTGGCCAAATGGGGACGCCTGAAGTGGCAGGGCCAGGGTACGGTGGGAGTGCGGACGCGTTCCGGAAACTCCGGGCGTCCCGACAACACCTGGAGCGAATGGTCGGACCCGATCCGCTTAGCTGCGGGAGCACAGATTTCGAGCCCCAATGCGCGTTATTTGCAGTTCCAGGCTGACTTCACCGGCGCCGGGGCCTCCGTTACCGGCATCGTCGCAGCCTATTTGCCGCAGAACAATCCTCCCTCAATTCGCTCCATCACGGCTCTGACGCAAGCTACTGCGGCGCAGACATCGGGCCAGAAGCAGGGCGGTTCTACTACACCGTCGTTCAGCGTCACCGTTACGGACACGGGTGACGCGGCGCCCGTTACGTCCACAGGTACCGCCACACAGACGCTCTCGCGCGCTCAAGGGCAGCAACTGATGCTCTCCTGGCAGGCCGATGATCCCGATGGCGACCGCTTGGTGTTCCAGGTCGATTTCCGGGGCGAGGGTGAGCGCGAATGGAAGAACCTGCGGCGCAACCTGCACGACAATACCGTCCTGATCGACGGCGACGCTCTGGCGGATGGCAAGTACCTGTTTCGTGTGCAGGCGTCCGACCGGGAAGCGAATGCTGAGGCGAGCGCCCGGGAAGCTGAACTCATTAGCTCGCCGGTTCTGATTGACAACACAGCCCCGGTGGTTCGAGTCAGTGAGTCGAATAGGACCGGAAGTGCCGCGGACATCGCGTTTTCCGCTGCTGATGCCGCTTCCACGCTGCGGCGTGCCGAGTGGTCGGTGGATGCCGGTCCGTGGCATGCCGTGGCCCCGAACGATGGCGTTCTGGATTCCGAGACAGAGCAGTTTCGATTGCACGTTGCCGATTTGACACCGGGAGAGCACGTTCTGGTGATCCGCGCAGCCGATAGCGGTGGCAACGCAGGTTTGGCGAAGGTGATACTCCCGTAACGTGGCTGCGCAGAAAACTCTGGAACGCGTGATCTCGAAAGCAGGCCTGGGTTCCCGGACTCAGGCGCGCACCTGGATCCATGCCCGCCGTGTGAAGGTGAACGGGAAGGTGGTGGAGAACCCGGATCACTGGATCGACTTTGACCGCGACAAAGTGGAGTTTGACTGCAAGCCTCTGGAGGTGAGCGAGAAAATCTACCTGTTGCTGCACAAGCCGGTCGGCTATATCACGACGTTCAAGGACCCCGAAGGCAGGCCTACCGTTTACGATTTGCTGCAGGGTGTGGAGACCTTCGTTTCCCCTGTCGGCAGGCTGGATCTTGATACCAGCGGGCTGCTCATTCTGACCAACGACAGCCAGTTTGCCGAGCAGTTGACGAATCCGGACTATCACGTTCCCAAGACGTATCGGGTGCGGTGCCAGACGCCGGTCTCAGACGCCGGAATCGAGGCGCTGCGACAAGGCGTGGAACTCAGCGATGGCCCGACACGCCCGGCGAATGTGAAACGCATCGATGAGAAAACCGTGGAGATTATCCTGACGGAAGGTCGCAATCGTCAGGTAAGGCGCATGCTTGAAGCCATCGACAACAAGGTGGAAACCCTGACCAGAATTCGCATTGGAACTCTGGGTGTGGGCCCGCTGGAGGCCGGGCAGTGGCGCAGGCTCACCAGCCCGGAACTGGATCAGCTTTTGCGTCGCCGAACCGCGCCCCCATGACCGCGCTGACCAACGGGGACTACCGGGTTTCCCATTCGGAATGGAAGTTCTTGTCGAGGACCAGCTTTGACGGATTCGAAAACAGGAATACTCCGGCACCTTTGGGTCGCTGCAGCTGAACGGGAGGAGGGGCTGGCCCCCGGGTAATGCGTCGCACCGGCGGCGGATTCCGGTCACCGTCATCGAGCGGCGCGAAGGTCATGCGCTGCTCCACTCCGTCGCGCTCAATCGTATCGAAGCGAACCGCCACCAGCCACTGCGTTTCGGGCTGGAGAAACTGTTCGAAACGGAGAATCCGGCCGTGCAGACGGTCGGTGGTCCGAACCAGAACCTGGCCTTTGTTGCGAACTTCTTTTTCCACCACGCCGATGATGGCATCCCCAGCAGCGGCGGTCTCACTGCTGATGGGGGAATCAATGCGGACACGAATTCGCGTTTTGGGCGGCACCGACTTCAGGGCTTCTTTCGTCTTTTCCGCCGTGGCCTGGACCTCGTCATTGTCATCGAAGATGAGGGTGGAGGTCCCGGTAAACTCGCGGCAATTGGAATAGCGCTTTTCGTTCTGCGATTCCTCACCGTTCGAGAAGAGGATGTCCATTCTGGCAACGGAAGGCAGCAGGAAATCCCCGGAGCCAACTTTCAGGCGTCCGTAATCCATGGTGTCCACTACGTGACAGAAGTTATCGCCCTGGGGAAACTCTTCGGTATCGATGACGAGACGCTTCAGCTCTGCAGTCCCCGGCACGGCATAGAACTTTCCTCCGTAGCCAATCACCCGCGAGGGATGGCCTTCGCTTTTGTAGGTGTAGTGGCTCTTCGCCTGGGGGACTTTGAAGTCAAAGGCTGCCAGCAAGCCGAAGGGCGTCTCCAGGGGACCCAGATAGTGGAACTGCTCAGCGTCGGGACCAAAAACAGCCGTCAGGAAGGTTGCAAAATCGCCGCTGCCGGTGGAACCACTGAGCGCGAGGTCACCCAGCTCACCGCTCTCAAATTCGGTCGCACCGGCCCAGGAGAACATCTCTCCCTTGTTGCTGATGGCGACATCGAACCGGAGGCGGTCCCGCCAAACGGCCTGGCCGGGAGTTGTGATACCGGCTCTGGCCTGAATCAGATCCGTGCATTTGTTCGGACGACCTGCCGGGTACCGAAAGCGATATTGCACGCGGGTAACGGTCTGCACGCAGGTGTAGCGGGGAGCCCGGCTGACGTCGTTGACAACCTTCTGCCGAATCTGATTGAACAGGGTCTGGGCGAAGGGGACTTGCGTGAAGGCACATACCGACGCCGAGAGTAACAGGACAGTACCGACGGCGGATCGCATGAGATCCATTTTAGGGAAGACGATTCCGTAAAGGAACGTCACGCTTGCGAGGGCGTTTCGCTTCCTGCTTGAGGTGAAGCGGCAGAATGTGAGTATCGAGCCAGGCAAAGGCTGCTTCGAGACCGGAGTCTTCGTAAGTGCGGCCGATTTGGGCTTCCACTTCAGAGGGGTCGCCGAGGGCTACCAGAAACTGGTTGGAAGTCATCCGTTCAAAGCGGGGGGCATCAAGGACACCAACCTCACGCAGGACGTAGCGCCGTGCCCACAGAGAGAGAACCGCGTCTCCAATCCAGGCTTCTTCGAGGATTCGGCGACGCCGCGCGTCTTTGGCTGTTGTGGAGCCCGTTCTGGAAGCCGCCGACTTCATTCGTAGCGAAGAGCTTCCACGGGGTCGAGGCGCGACGCCTTGACTGCGGGCCAGACACCAAAGAACAGGCCCACGGCGCAGGAGACAGTGAAAGCAGTGACGACAGCCCAGGTGGGCACAGAGCTGGGCAGCGCGGGGACGAGGGCCCCTACGAGCATAGTTAAACCCACTGCCACTGAGATGCCCAGGACGCCGCCCAGGCCCGTCAGCGCAGTAGCTTCGAAAAGGAACTGCCCGATGATATCGAACCGGCGGGCACCCAGAGCTTTCCGGACTCCAATTTCACGTGTCCGTTCGGTCACGCTCACCAGCATAATGTTCATGACACCGATACCGCCTACCAGCAGGCCGAGAGCCGAGATCGCGATGGCCACCAGACCCACTAGGCCAGTGATCTTATCGAACTGCTGAATGATCTGGTCGGGCGTGGAGAGCGAAAAATCGTCCAGGTCATCGGTTTTCAAATGGCGCAGGCGGCGAAGAATACCCGTGACTTCGTCGAAACAATCTTTTCGCATACCATCTTTGGCCTTCGCGGTGATCATATAGCGATCGATTTGCGGGTAGCGGGATTCGGCGGTACGAATCGGCATGGAAACCTGCGTATCCGTGCCATTCTCTCCGAAAAAGCCACCCTTCGCCTTCGCCAGAACGCCAATCACCGTGAACTCCGCACCGTCCAGCATGAAGGTTCGGTTCAGGGCGTTTCCATTGGGAAACAGGGCTTGTGCCAGATTGAAGCCGATCACGACGACGTGGAGGGCGCGGTCATTTTCCTCTTCCGTGAAGTACCGACCCTGGTCAAAATCTTTAGGGGAGGTTTGAGCTGTATTCGGAGTCGTCCCCACCATGGAGAAACTTTCGGTCTCGAAGCCCGGCACCTTGGCCGTGGCAATGTGCCCATTGGTGACCGTGGGAATGAAGAGTTGAATCGAAACCATGTCCACGGTGGTGGCGGTCCGCTGGATTGCCTCTGCGTACTCTTTCTTGATCGGGCGGCGTTTCTGTTCCTTGGGAGGCGCAAAATTGCCGCTGGGATCACCGCTGGTCTTGTAGACGAAAACGTTGTCCGGACCCAGTTCCTGGAAGAAGACCACAATTCCCTGACGAAGTCCGCTCAGCAGCGAGGCCACCGTGACAACCGTTGTGATGCCGATGACGATGCCGAGAATCGTTAGCCCCGACCGAAAACGGTTGGTCCAAACCGCTGTCAGCGCCATCCCGATATTTTCCCTGGCCGATATCTGCATTATTGAGTCTTCACTATTCTGTTTTGGTCTTCGCTATTCTGCCCGGAGGGCCACAATCGGGTCGAGCTTCGAAGCCTTGGAGGCCGGATACCAGCCGCTGGCCACGCCGACGCCCCCGGAAACCAAAACCGAGAGCAACACATAGAATGGGGAGACTTTCAGGGTCACGCCGAGGGCGACAGTAAGAATTGTGGTCATGGTTGCGCCGATTGCCACGCCCAGAAAACCACCCGCGCTGGCCATGATGACCGATTCGATCAGGATCTGCATCAGAATGTCTGACCGGCGGGCGCCGAGCGATTTGCGGATACCGATCTCACGGGTGCGCTCGGTAACGCTGACCAGCATGATGTTCATGATGACGATGCCGCCGACCACCAGGGAAATCAGCGTGACGGGCACTACAATGGCCGCCACCAGAGCTAACAGGCTGTCGATGAAGCCGCGAATCGCGTCAGGCGTCAGGAAATCGAAACGGTCTGCTTCGCCCGGCTTCTGGTGAAACTTGTTCCGCAGTGAGACCCGGGCCAGATCGAGTGATTGCTGCATGTTCAGGCCGCTGTCGGGCTTGGGCCTCCCGAAGATGGACATGCCGCGCCCGGAACCAAACAGGCGGTTGAAAGTGGAGAGGGGAATGTACGCCGAGTTGTCCTGACTGCGCCCAAATGACGAACCGAGACGTTCCTGCAGGCCGATCACCACAAAATCGTTCCCCTGAATCTTGAAGGTTCGACCCAACGGCGAGCCACCGCCGGAGAAGAGATTGTTGCGCAGATCGTCGCCGATAACGGCAACCAGCGCCGAAGACTGCTCTTCGGTTGGCGTGAAGAAGCGACCCGATTCCACCACGATGTCACGGATATCGACCAGGTCTGCCGAGGCTCCCAGAATGCTGGTTTCCTCTGACTGAAGATTCTCGCGCTTGGCCGTAACCTGCGTCTGCCGATAGCCCGACCAGAGAGTGTGCTCGCTGTTGTTGGACTCCAGGTACCGCGCTTCTTCCATCTTCATGGGGCGGTTGTAGCGAAGTTTGTCCAGATACTGACGACGGGTCATACCGCCTACAGAAGCCACCTGGGCAATCAGGAACGATTCACTGCCGAACGCTTTGGCGGTACTTTCCTGAGCGTAAACACCCAGGCCATCAATGGCAGAGCCTACGAGGATCACGGAAGCCACGCCGATGATGACGCCCAGCAGGGTGAGGAAGCTGCGCATCTTGTGGGAACGGATGGAGTCCCAGGCGAGGGCAACCGCGCTGGAGAGTTCATAACTGAATCGGACACGGGCCGAGGCCGCTGCAGAACGCGCCGCAGGGCTCTGGGACGCAGATATTTCCAGTGCTGCCATTCTTTTCAGGATATCCTCATGTAGGTTACGGATTCTGTTCCCAAACGGTTCGATGCAAATGTTGACAAGCTTTCGCCGCCCTCTCCTCGTCGCCCTTTTCCTGCTGGCGCTGCTGAGCTTTAATTCCCTGTGGCTTCTGGCTGGAGGGCAGACTCACCTCGACCTGCTGTTCTGGCCGTGGAAGCCGGGACTAAGCCTGGCAGCTGCGGGCTTCGTGGTGATGCTGGCAACGGCGGCGGGGAAACGCGCGTGGCTCGCGGCAGCGCTTCTGGTGGCAACGATGGTGGTGGCTGGACTGGTGACGTACGAGGCTCATCTGAATGAACCGGTGGACGAGGATGGGGAGAATTCAGAGCAGCTGACGCGGGGACTCGGCCATGGGCCCTTGCCGACGCCCAAAGAACTGTCGTAGTTTACAGTGATGGGACCAGAAGGGCCAGAAAAGCATCGCGAGATTGGCGAGGTGGAAGCGGGTAGTGAAGGTGTTCGGATCGTGGCCGCGCAAGCAACACGTCTGGCCCTGGAAAAGTGGAATACTGAGCCCGACCTCCGGCCCGGTTCTGAGTTTCTCTGGCGAGCGCGGCACAACTTAGGAAAGCCGCCTGCTTTTTGACTTTCGCTACCAGACCTTGCAGGAATCTCCGCCGCGGACCATGGGCAGACCAGCCTTGCAGCCGAACGCACTCTGAAACTCCGGCATGTTGGATACCACGCCGTTCACACGGAAGCGGGCGATGGAATGGGGGTTCGTCTGGGCCTGCAGGCGCTGGACTTCCGGCGTCTGGTTCTGGCACCAAACCTGGCCCCAGCCGAGGAAGAAGCGCTGTTCAGCGGTGAAACCGTCTTTCACCGGCAAAGCCTTCGCTGCCACCACATCCATCAGAGCCATCAGCGCCACCCGCAAACCGCCGTTGTCGGCAGTATTTTCGCCTAACGTCAGCTTGCCATTCATGTGGACGCCGCCGGGGAGTTCGAACGCCTCGTACTGCTTCACGAAACACTGGGCACGCTCTTCGAATGACTTCCCGTCAACATCAGTCCACCAGTCCTGCAGATTCCCTTTGGGATCGAACTGGCGGCCCTGATCGTCAAAACCGTGGGTCAGCTCGTGGCCAATTACCGCGCCAATGGCACCGTAGTTGGTGGCATCGTCAGCACTCTTGTCAAAGAACGGCGGCTGCAGGATTCCGGCCGGAAAGTTGATGTTATTCATCTGCGGATCGTAGTAGGCGTTCACGGTGGGAGGCGTCATGAACCATTCCCCGCGATCAATCGGCTTGCCGATCTTGGTAATCTGCCGGGTGATTTCAAATTCATTGGCCCGCAGCGAATTGCCCAGCGCGTCGCCGCGCACAATGCGCAACTTTGAATAGTCCCGCCACTTGTCGGGATACCCGATCTTATTCGTGATGGCGTGGAGCTTTTCCATCGCCTTTTGCTTCGTCGCCGGAGTCATCCAGCTCAATTGCTGAATGTCCTTGCCCAGCGCGGCTTCCAGGTTCTTGACCATGGCGAGCATCCGGTCCTTACCTTCCTGACCGAAGGTCTGTTGCACATAGGCGATGCCGACTGCTTCGCCCAGGTCGGCGTCGGCGGCCTGCACGCAGCGCTTCCAGCGCGCCTGCTGCTCTTTCGTGCCGCGGAGGTACTTCGAGAAAAAGTTAAAGTTCTCCTGATCAAAAGCCGCAGGCAGAACGGTGGACTGCGCGGATACCAGGTGCAGCGAGAGGTAGTCTTTCCAAACGTCGAGCGATGTCTTCTTGAGCAGCGTTTCCTGGCCCTTGAAGAAGTCCGGGGAGACGACGTTCAGGTTGTCCATTTTTGGCGAGGCGACAAGCGTAAAGTAACGAGTCCAGTTGAAGGAATCGGAAAGCGACTGCAGATCCGAAACCTTCATCACGTGGTAGATCTTCGAGGGGTCCCTGCGGGAGGTCACATCCATGGAGGCCTTCGCCATCGCGGTTTCCAGTTCCATAACTGCGGCAGCACGCTTTTCGGCATCTGCAACCGGCACGCCCATCAGGACCAGGACGCGCCCCAGGTGCGCCGCGTATTCCTTGCGTGTATCAGCAGCTTTGGTGTCGGTACGGAAGTAGTAATCGCGCTCGGGCAACCCGAGACCACCCTGGTCGGCCTGACCAATCACCGCATTGGAGTCCTTAAAGTCCTGCCCGGAGGAGAAGTTAAAGAGGACATTGACGGCGAGGAGATGGAGTCGGGCGATGACAGCCGTCATATCCGACGGTGACTTCATGGCAGCGATGCGGTCCAGATCGGGTTTCAGCGAGGCCAGACCCTTGGCGTTGATGGTCTTTTCGTCCATGCAGGAGCCGTAGTAGTCGCCAATCTTTTTCGTGTTGGCGTCCGGCGACTTCGCCAGACCTGCCTTTTCGAGGATTCCTTTCAGGATGGTGCGGTTGCGTTCATCCAGTTCGGAAAAGCGACCCCAGCTGGATTGGTCACCGGGAATCGGGTTATTGGCGACCCACGTACCGCAGGCGAACTGGTAAAAGTCGTCGCAGGGCTGAGCTTTGCGGTCGATAGCACCCAGGTCAAAACCTGGAGTCAGCTTGAGACCGTCGGTCTGGGCGAGGAGAGAACAGGACAGGAGGGCACCGGTGAGCGCCGCGCGATGAAGGGTCATTACGGTAATTATTGTGGCACGGAGAGACAGCAAGCGAAAACGATTTGTGGCCAGACCGCATGGCGCTCAGAACGATTCGGACCAGTTTGTGACCAGTTCAGCATTACCTGGTCATCCCGCTCCCCGAGGCGCGCCCAAGCCAGACCTTCCGTTCGGTGCGTACGAAGGGGAGGTGCAGAGTTGAGCAGCGGCCTCACCGATGAGGAGGAGTCTCCGGAGGACGGCACCCTGCGACCGCGGATTAGTGAGGAACTGATCCAAAGTCTAACCGGCGCCGTATTCGTGAATTAGCTCGGCGGAAGCCAGGATATGAAGGAGATACGCGTGCTGTCTATTCTGCATCGACATCCTTTGCGGATTCAATAATCGACTGCCTGCGAAGTGGGTTATCGCTCTTTTCCACGGATCGCCGGGTGAAGAGGCACTTCCAGATGGACAATGCCATGCGCGCTGCAAAAGTTTGGTACGAGCGACCTGAGTTCGTCGATGGTGGGGGGCTCATCGCTCCCGATCACAAACTCTCCGATAATTTAGCCGGCGTCCATGGGCATCCGTTGCTGCAAGGGTTTAGCGACGCGAAACTCTCATCAGATAATCACGGTCCCGGCAGAACAATTGCTGATCCGCTCCTCAATTACAGGGAGTATCCTTTATTATGGCCAAAATCACGAAGCAAGCGAATGAGCAGGAGCCGCCGGAAACAGTCCCCGCTCCCGCTACGAACCCGCCTCCTTCGTATTCCGAACCGGCTGACACCGGATTTCCCATCGTCGGCATTGGTGCCTCCGCGGGAGGTCTGGCGGCGTTTGAAGCCTTTTTCTCCGGCATGCCCACCGACGTCGAGCCAGGCATGGCTTTCGTCCTGGTGCAGCATCTGGCCCCGGACCACAAGAGCATCCTTACCGAGCTGATCCGCCGCTGCACCCGCATGAAGGTCTCCGAGGTGGAGGACGGGGTGGTGGTGCAGCCCAACTGTGCCTACATCATTCCCCCGAACCGGGACATGGCTTTCCTGAAGGGCACGCTCCAACTGCTGGAACCCGCCGCCCCCCGTGGGCAGCGTCTGCCCATTGACTTTTTCTTTCGCTCCCTGGCCCAGGATCAGAAAGAGCGAGCCATTTGCATCGTGCTCTCGGGAACAGGCAGCGACGGCACTCTCGGTGTGCGGGCCATTAAGGGTGGTGGCGGTATGGTCATGGCCCAGAACCCCGCCTCCGCCGAGTACGACGGCATGCCCCGCAGCGCCATCGCCACCGGACTCGTAGACTACGAACTGCCGCCCGCCGAGATGCCCACCCAGCTCATCGCCTACGTGGCCCATGCTTTCGGCCGCCCCCCCCGCGCCCTCGTGGCTCCGCTGCCGAGGGCCGAGAATGAGGCGAAGAAGATCTTCGTCCTGCTACGCTCACGGACCGGCCACGACTTTTCTCAGTACAAGCCCAGCACCATCCATCGCCGCATCGAGCGGCGCATGGCCGTTCATCAAATCGATTCTATTGACGGGTACGTCAAGTATTTGCAGCAGAAGCCGACGGAGGTGGAAGCGCTTTTTCGTGACCTGTTGATCGGGGTGACGAGTTTCTTCCGAGACCCCGAGGCCTTCCAGGCAATCGAGGAACAGATCATCCCGAAACTCTTTGCCGACGTCCCGGCCGGTGGCTCGATCCGCATCTGGGTGGCTGGATGTTCCACCGGCGAAGAAGCCTATTCCCTCGCCATCCTGCTCGCCGAGCACCAGGCGACGATGAAGGAGAGGTATAACTTACAGATCTTCGCCACCGACATTGATGGCATGGCGATTGCCACGGCCCGAGCTGGTCTCTATCCAGCCAGCATCGCCGCCGACGTTACGCCGGAGCGGTTGGCCCGCTTTTTTACGGCAGAGTCAGACGGCAGCGCCTACCGCATCCACAAGAGCATTCGGGACACACTGGTCTTTTCCGAGCAGAACGTCATCAGGGACCCGCCCTTCTCCAAACTCGCCCTCATCAGTTGCCGTAACCTCCTGATCTACTTCGGCGCTGACTTGCACAAGAAGCTCATGCCACTGTTCCACTATGCGTTGAACCCCGCCGGTTTTCTTTTCCTGGGCACCTCTGAGACGGTGGGCGAGTTCGACGATCACTTTGCGACACTCGACCGCAAATTGAAGCTGTATCGGCGTCAACAAGAATCGCCGGGCGCACAGTGGCTGTCCCCGGGCCGGTTTCTACCGCCTCTGACGGCGAAAGAGGTGGCGCTCCCGGGGACCGCAGGGAAGCCGACCGACACCATGAAGCCGTCGCTAAGGACGTTGACTGTAGAGGCTCTCCTCGAGCGGGTTGGCCCAGCCGCCGCACTGGTCAATGGCCAGGGCGACATCCTCTACCTTCACAGCCGCACAGACCGATACCTGGAACTGCCCACTGGCGAGTTGGGAGTCTTCAACATCCTGAAGATGGCACGTGAAGGGCTACGGCGGGAATTGACCACGGCCCTGCACAGAGTTACGGGGACGAAAGAGACGGTGAGTTACCCGGGCCTGCGGGTGAAAACCAACGGCGACTTCACCCTCGTCAACCTGACCATCTCCCCCGTGTGGCCAGACACCGCCACACCCGAGGCACGCCTGTATCTGGTCATCCTGGAGGATGGGCCACCCTTGGCTCCTGCACACGCAGTTGAGACTATCGCAGCAACCGATGGCCCAAAGACGGACGCCGACCGGCAGATCGAGGCGCTCAAGCAGGAATTGCGGGCTAAAGAAGAGTATATCCAGGCGGCCCATGAGGAACTGGAGACCTCCAACGAAGAACTCAAATCTTCCAATGAGGAGATGCAGTCGGTTAACGAGGAATTGCAATCCGCTAACGAGGAGTTGGAAACCTCAAAGGAAGAAATGCAATCGATCAACGAGGAACTGGGCACGGTCAACGGTGAATTGCAGGCCAAGGTGGCGGAGCTGTCGAGTACCAACAACGACATGAACAACCTTTTGGCGGGCACAGGCATCGCTACCGTCTTTGTCGACCGTCATTTGCGCATCCTGCGCTTTACTCCCGCCACCACCCGGATCATCAATCTGATCCTGAGCGACGTGGGGAGACCTGTGGGCCACATCCTCTCTAACCTCGTCGGCTATCAACGCCTGACGGCGGATGTGCAGGCCGTACTCGATAACCTGATCCCCAAAGAGGTGGAACTGCAGACCCGGACGGGCGAGTGGTACTTGATGCGTATTCTGCCCTACCGCACGATGGACAATGTGATCGAGGGCGTGGTGGTCAACTTCGTCGACATCTCAGAGACAAGGAAGATGTATGAAGAGGTGCGGGAAGCCCGGCACCTAAGCCATATGGCGGTAGTGGTTCGAGACTCGCACGACGCCATCACGATGCAGGACCCAGAGGGCCGCATCCTGGCCTGGAACCCTGCAGCAGTGAGAATGTACGGCTGGAGCGAGGCCGAAGCACTGGCCATGAACATCCGCGACCTGATCGCAGGGCCACAGCGGGAAGCAGCGATGGGCAGGGTTCGGCGGCTCAGCCAGACGGAAATTCTCAAACCCTACCGCATAGAGCGGATTGCCAAAGATGGCCGGGTTGTGGAAGTGATGCTGACTGCAACCGCTTTGCTGAATAGTGCAGGCGAGTTCTATGCCATAGCGACTACCGAGAGGCAGATCAGGAGGAAGTCCAATGGCTGAAGAAATGACCTTGCCGGGTGATGCCTCCGCATTGCGCTTCAGGGCCGAAGCGATGGCTCGTGCAGACGCCACCTTGTGGCCTGAGAATATCAGTCCCCTGGCACGCGAAGAGGTGCAGCGAATGCTGCACGAACTGCGGGTTCATCAAATCGAACTGGAGATGCAGAACGAGGAACTGCGCCGCACCCAGGTGGAACTGGCAGACTCGAAAGCGTCCTATGTTGACTTATACGACTTCGCTCCGGTGGGCTATTTTACGGTCAGTGAGCGGGGGGTGATCCTGAAAGCCAATCTCACCGCGGCAGGTTTGCTGGGCATCCCGAGAAGTGCTCTGGTCAGGGCGCAGTTTAGCCGCTTTATCGTTCCCGAGGACGAAGGCGTCTATTACCTTCACCGCAATCAGTTCTTTGCAACGGGTGGACCCCACCTCTGCGAAGTGCGGTTTGTACGAAAAGACTCCTCGCCCTTCTGGGCGTTGCTGGAGGCAACCGCAGCCCAGGACGCTGATGGCATGCCGGTAAGCCACGTTGTGATGAGCGACATCACTGAGCGCAAGCAGAAAGAGGAGGAGCTGGCCAGGAGTCAGGCGGAGTTGAAGACCATCTACGACCATGCGCCGGCGATGCTGTGCCTGATAGATTCGGAGCGTCGCATCCTCCATGCAAACCCGGCCTTCGTGGCATTCACGGGCGCTTCCGAAGATGACCTGAATGCAGGACGAGTTCCCGGCCCGTTGCGTGGATGCGTCAATGCCCTGGACGATCCTGGTGGCTGCGGATATGGGAACAACTGCGGGACTTGTGCGTTGCGGCTGGCCCTGGAGGACACCGTCAGAACCGGACTCCGCCAGGACAACATCGAGTTTCCGGTCACCGTGTTGCTGGACGGGGCGCAGAGGATAGTCACACTGCTCGCGTCCCTCGCAGCCGTTCCCGGGGCTGGCAGTCGCCGGGTGCTGCTCTGCCTGACAGACATCACCGAACGGAAGCGGTCCGAGAAGGAGAAGGAGAAGCTGACAGCGCAGTTGATTCAGGCCCAAAAGATGGAGTCGGTCGGCAGGCTGGCTGGAGGGGTGGCGCATGATTTCAACAATCTGCTTACCGTCATCAATGGCTACAGTAGCTTTCTTGTTGCCGGACTGCACGCGCATGATCCCTTGCGCCGGTTTGCGGAACATATCAGCGCGGCAGGAGAACACGCGGCCAGTTTGACGAAGCAGCTACTGGCGTTCAGCCGCAAACAGGTAATCGAGCCGAAGGCGCTCGATCTGAACAAGACAATCAGGGACGCGCTTCCCATGCTTCAACGTCTCATTGGCGAGGACATCAAAGTCACCACGCATCTCGATGGCACCCTGGGAGTGGTGATGGCCGACCCCGATCAGGTTTATCAGGTAATCATGAACCTTTTAGTGAACGCCCGGGACGCAATGCCTGACTGCGGAAAGTTCGACATCAGGACGGCGAACGTTGGGGTTGACGAAGAGGGCGTTACCGCCATCGGCCCTGATGCGACGCCGGGACGGTACATTCTGATGACAGTAACGGACACCGGACACGGCATGGACACCGCAACCTGTGCCCAGATCTTCGAGCCGTTTTTCACCACAAAGGAAGTCGGCAAAGGCACGGGACTTGGCTTGGCGACCGTTTACGGCATCATCAGGCAAAGCAACGGATGGATCACAGCGCAGAGCGAAGTGGGTGTTGGAACTTCGTTCAGCATCTATTTGCCCCGCATTGATGCGTGTCCGCAGCCAGAGGACGAGCGCATCAAGGCCCCAGGTGAGAAAGGCAGTGGAACCGTTCTCCTGGTCGAAGATCAAGAGCCTGTTCGAGCTCTGACCAAAGCTGTCCTGGAGGAGGATGGCTATCACGTGATCGAAGCCTCCGATGGCGAGGAAGCCGTTGTTCTTGCCCGGGAACATCCAGGGCAGATTCATTTGTTGCTGACCGATGTGGTTCTGCCACGAATGAACGGCAGGGATCTGGCTGACAGGTTGAAGGTATTGCTGCCGCCCTTAAAGGTGCTGTTTATTTCTGGCTTCACGGCGGATGTGATTGCGAAACGTGGCGTTCTTGATCCTGACGTGGTGCTGCTCCAGAAGCCGTTCAGCCCCGCTGCGCTGACGGCGAAGGTTCGTGAGATTCTGATGCAGGAGCCGCAGTAGTCCGATTGAATGCGAATTGGCGGAAAGAGACGATTGTGCAAGATACCCTCCGACACAATACCTGCGTGCTGAGAAAGAATTTGGAGAAAGCCCTGGGTTCTATGGACCTGACTTCCGCGACGGTGCTTTGAAAGCCAATCCATGCTTTGAAAGCCAATCCAAGGATCGAACAGATTGAGAAGGATGACCTGATTAGTGCCATGCGCAACGCGACCAGGCAAACGAAAAAGGGGAACTACTTCGAGAACAAGGCTTCGCACAGGGCCAGTCTCCTTGCATTGATCGACCCGAAGGCAGTACGCGCCGCAGCCCCCGATTGCGCGCGCCTTTTCGATTCTATATTGGCGGAACTTGAAACCGGGGGCTAAAGCACGCGCCAGACTTCGATCAGAACTTCCGAAGCCAGGCGTTCGGCTTTGGCGATGAACAGCGACTCGCTCATCCAGTTCAGCTTGCCGGCGGGCGCTTCGAACCGGATGGCTGTTCGGAAGTAGTAGCTGGCGGGGTCAACTCTGTCGCCTTTTGCGATACGATGCAGAACTTATTTCGGGCCGCGTCGGATTCCCCGACTGGTGACGCCCACCTTTACGCCCCCCAGATCGAGCGTGTATCTCGCATCCACTTCCGTGGTGCCGTTGGGGGCGATTTACTGCCAGTCGCCACCTCCCGGCAGTACGGTTCCGGTGAGGTGGGGGCCGGCGACCGCACCACCGCTAATGGAAACAATCCGATGTCTCCCGCGTGGAGTGTCACCGACTTCGAAGGGCGTTACGAGGGTGACGCGCAGGTGTGCGATGAATTCATAGCCAGGTTGCGTTGGAGCAGCCATAGCCTGGTTCAGGAAAAGCGTCGTATAGTAGTGTCCTATGAAGCGTATCCTGCCTGCCTTTTTTGCTTTGGCCTCTGTGGCGTGGAGCCAGACGAACCCGGCCTCCATCGCCGCCCGGCAGTGGCGGGAGAAGCATGAGCGAGAGATCCTGACGGAGTTCGTCGAGCTCCTTGCGATCCCGAACATCGCCCGCGATAAGGCCAACATCCGCCGCAATGCCGACGCCATCGCGGCCATGTTTACCAAACGTGGTGCACCCGCTCAGCTGGTGGAAGAACCGGGCGCAAATCCCGTAGTTCTGGCGAATCTGAAAACTCCCGGGGCTACCCGAACCATCGCTCTTTATGCCCACTACGACGGCCAGCCCCTCGATGCAGCCGAATGGCTGAATCCGCCGTTCACACCCACGCTGCGGGACAAGGCCATTGAGAAAGACGGGCAGGTGGTTCCGCTCGCGACTGCGAAGTTCCCGCTCGACCCCGAAATGCGCCTCTACGCCCGCTCGGCCTCCGACGACAAAGCCCCAATTCTCGCCATGGCCACTGCTCTCGACGCCATGAAGGCCGCCGGGATCCGCACAAAATCCAATGTCCGGTTCGTCTTCGAAGGCGAGGAAGAAGCCGGGTCCGTAAATCTGGATCGTATCCTCGCGGCCCACAAAGAACTCTTCACGGCCGACGTCTGGCTGATTTGCGACGGCCCGGTTTCCCAAACCCGGCAGCAACTGGTCGCCTTCGGGGCACGCGGCGTCACCACTATCAACCTGACCACGTACGGCCCGCGCCGGGAATTGCACAGCGGCCACTACGGCAACTGGGCGCCCAACCCGGCGATGATGCTGGCCAGACTTCTGACTTCGATGAAGAGTGACTCCGGTCGCGTGCTGGTGCCGGGCTTCTATGAGGGCATCGCCCCGCTCTCGGACACCGAAAAGCGGGCCATCGCGGAATCGCCGGTCCCCGATAAGGCCCTGAGGGAGGAACTGTGGCTGGGCGGAACCGAAGGGGCACCCGGCAGACTGCTCGATCTGATCCAGCAGCCGTCGCTCAACATTCGGGGCATGTCCAGTTCCCGCACCGGAGCCGGGGCCTCGAACGTGATCCCTTCCACGGCGACGGCCTCCATCGATATGCGCCTGGTGAAAGGCATGGATCGCGTGAAAACCGTGGAACGCGTCATCGAGCACATCAAAAAGCAGGGCTATTTCGTCACCGACCACGAACCCTCAGCAACGGAGCGAATGGCGCATGAAAAGGTCGCCAGCGTGGTCCTTCACGAAGCCGGTTACAACGCGGTCCGGACCTCGATGGACCTCCCTATTTCGCAGGAAGTAATTCGAACGGTGGAGAGTGCTCGCGGGAAAGTGGTGCGATGGCCGACGATGGGAGGCAGCGTCCCCCTGGAAAAGATTGAGAACACGCTGGGCACGCGGACCATCAGTGTCCCCTTGGCCAACCACGACAACAGCCAGCATAGTTTCAACGAGAACATCCGGATTCAGAATCTGTGGGACGGTATCGAACTTATGGCGGCGCTCATCAGTATGTAAGTAAGAGGATAATATCTCTATGGAACTAAAAAGTTCAAACCCCGCGTTTGGTAAGACCTTTGAGGGCTCCGCGGTTCACGCCGGCTACGGGCAGACCATGACCATTTCCGGGACCGCCAACAAGGCCGGGATTCTGATGCTGATTGTGGCGTTCAGTGCGTCGTGGGTCTGGAATCAGTTTTTCGACACCCGCGACATCTCTTCTGTCTCCGGCTACATGATGCTGGGTGGCATCGGCGGTTTTATTGCGGCGATGGTCACTATCTTTAAGAAGGAGTGGTCGGCGGCCACTGCTCCGGCGTATGCGGTGCTGGAAGGCATGTTCCTCGGCGGCTTTTCGGCCATGATGGAACTACGCTTCCCGGGTATCGCGATTGAAGCCGTCGCGCTCACGTTCGGAACCTGCTTCTGCCTGCTGCTTGCCTACCGAAGCGGCCTGATTCGGGCGAGTGAGAAATTCACGATGGGGATTGTGGCCGCTACCGGCGGTATCGCAGTCGTCTACTTCGCCAGCATGGTTCTGGGTTTCTTTGGCGTTCAAATTCCCGGTATCTTCGGCAACGGCCCTGTCGGCATTGTGTTCAGCCTGGTGGTGGTGGTGATAGCGGCGCTAAACCTGATTCTGGATTTCGCCGTCATCGAAGAAGGTGCCAGAATGGGCGCTCCGAAATACATGGAATGGTACTCGGCGTTCGGCCTGATGGTGACGCTGGTTTGGTTGTACCTCGAAATGGTCCGCCTGCTTTCGAAGCTGCGCGACGAGCGCCGGTAAAGACTACCCAGGTAAGAGCTACCAGCTTCGTTTCCAGGTTCGCCAAATCTCAGCCGAGCCAAGCCCCAGAGCATCCCAGGCGGCGTAAATGGCTTCGCTTTTTCCTGCCAGAATAGCTTCCCGGCCCGCTTCGGCCGGTAACGGGATCAGTTCGGCCAGAACATCATAAGCCTGACTTGGGGCCTCGCCTTTCGAACGAGTCATCAGGTGCCAGACCGTGATGGCGTCCCGCACCCCGGCAGCACGCAGGGCGATCTCCAGGCTTCCCTGCCCTGCGTCGAAGGCTACCAGCGCGGACTGCAACTCCGGGGAAGCATCCGTAAACCAGGGCGTTCCCGGACCCTTGTTTGGGTTCGTTTTGCACGACGCTCCGGCAGGAATGAAGGATTCCACTCCCTGCCATTCGAAAGCGACCCACCCTATGTCCACAGAAAGGACGCCCTCTCCGCTTTTTGACATCTGCAGGGTATGGCGATAACCCAGGTCGATGGTGCGGGCGACAGGGGTGTCAACCACGAACTTTCCGGGCGGCGCCCAAATTAGGGCGTGGATCGTCCCCTGTTCGAGTTCGAAACGTTGCTGCCGGTCACCGGAAGCGACGAGGCGCAGACGTGAATTGGGTTCGATTTGTAGTTCCCCGGTGAGACGGGATTCGAGAGTTGCTGTCGACTTGCCGGAATCCAAAGTCTGGCCGGTCCGAACCTGAATGGCTTCGTTCTTTCCTGCGGTGTAGCGCCAGTCGGTAAGGGGCGCCCGAAGAAGGGTAACGGAACCAAGAACGATTACGGCGGCACCCAGCAGCCACCAGTATCGGCGCGGCATCTGTTTTACCGGTGGGCGTTTTATGGGCGAGCGATGGCGGAACTGCCCCAGCAACCCTTCGAGGTCCTGAATTTCCCGATCCTGGACTCCCGATTTATCCCACAGATACTGATCACACACGTGAGTTTCTCCCGTAACATCTTCATTCCACGACACAAATTGACCCGCACGGATTCATGTGTCATCCCCGTTCGCTCGGCAATCTCGGGCCCGGTCATACCTTCGATGAGGCGCAGGCAAAGGGTCTCGCGATAGGCCTCGGGCAACGCCTGAATCGCGTCCAGCGCCGCAAACGCGTCGGCAGTGGGTTTCACCGACGCCATCGCCTCGTGCACTTCCACCCCAGGACGGGCACGACGGCGGTAATCACAGGCAGCATTGCGGGCTATTGTCGCGAGGCAGCCCCCCACCGCACCCGGCTCGCGAAGGCCCTCGAGCTGCCCCATGGCTCGAAGAAATACGTCCTGAATCAGGTCCTCGGCACCCGCCGGCGGCACATGCGCCGGCAGATTGCCGTAGACCATACGAGCCCCCTGCCGGTAAATTACTCCGAAGGCTACCCGATCGGGATACACCCTATATATGGGTGTTGCTGCCACTGGGATATGGATTTCGGAGAGCAGGGGGCTCGCCACGTCTATTTTGCCGAAATTCCGGCCAGATCGTCGGCTGAGGGTGGTTTCCCGTTAAACCGCTGAACCCGGGCCCAATCAAACGAATCACCTGTAACGCCCACCACCAAGCTGCTGGTATGGTCCCCGTACTCCGGGTGTGAGGCCACCAGGGGGACTACCCATTTGCCCTCGTTTGGCCAGGCACGGGAGATGGACCAAACGCCGGGTTCGGCCAGATTATCCACCTTGAGGGGAAGGGTCTGCCGTTTGCCGGCTACAAGCCCCTCGACCGTAGCGGCCCAAACGCCTTTAGCCGGAGATTGACACGCGGTGAGTCGGGCAAGGATGACGCCCTGTTTGGCTAGAGCGGCCGGATTGGCCTTTGCGTTGCCGATTTCGAGGATCATGCCACCGCCGAAGAGCGGGGCGAGGGCCAGAGGTACCAGGGCCAGAGTTTGAAGGATACTGCGCATTTTACATCTCCTTTTGGAATCCGTAGGGTGGATTCGGCAAATGAGACGGGGCAAGCGGCTGCAGTGTTAACGAAGCAGACTGAAAGAAATTTAACGCTTGAACTGAAAGCTTTGGCTGACCACGAACTTGAGCGGTGTCCGCTTACCGAGGTGGACACTGCGGTGAGCAGCACCTTTGGACGCCTCTTCCTGGAACCGCAGCGTGGCCAGATTCACACCACCATTACTTATGAGATAGGATTTGTCCCCTATCGTTAATTGATAGAGCGCGACATCCAGATCCGACTTCCCTTCCTTCCGTGAGGCCGTGCGAACAATCAGGACGCCGCTGGTATTCTGCGGAATCGCCACTTTACCGTCGCGGCCCTTCACGTCGGCAATCACCAACACGGGAATAAAGCCACCGCTGGGTGTTGTCTCTGAATCGACGGTCTCCAGGGTCTCCACCTCTATAGAGGTACCGGCGGCAATCAGGTCCGAATCGGCGTTGAGGGGTTTTGCCGGGGTCGTGTCCTCGCCGGGCGGATTCGGGAACAATTGAGCCCGCTTCGAATCTACTGATCCGCTGTTCTGCCCACAACCGAAGAAGCCAAGCAGGCCGAGCAGGCATACCGAGACGCAACTGTACCTAAACCGAGTCACCCTATTAGTTTACGTCAGGAGAACGGGACGCAGCCAACTGCAAGTTGCAGGCGGTACCGGTACTCCACTGCAAGACGGGGATACGGTATTCTGCAAAAAATGCTTGCAACCGAAACAAGCCCCGGCTACACTTTCTTATGAACAGTCAACTAGTGGCACGAGTTGCTGTTGAAAATTCTGTTAACGTTTTCAAAGGACAAACAACATGACAATAATTCGGAGAGTTCTAAGTGCATTCGCGCCAATAGCACTAGGCACGATGTTTCTGGCCAATACGGCCTCAGCTACACCTATCACAGTGACCATCACAGTGTATGGAAACCTCCCCAGCTTCACTATCGGATCGGGCGGTTCCACCTCTGTAAGCCAGTTCAACCAAACAGCCACCAACAACACCATCCAGACAAACTGCACATTTAGCTACATTTGCAGTGCATTGACACTGGATTCCGTGGAACTCGGGGTGAGGTCGGCGGCGACCATCAATTACAGCCTCAGCAACACTTCTGGTTCGACGAACTATGTGGCCGGTATAGCAAATGTGGTGTCACCGACGGCAGCAGTGAATGCCGGTGCTGCGGTTACCTTTAACGACGGGATTACCACTGCACTTCTGGTGGCGGATCCAAACATCACCGTCCTTACAAACACGAATCGCAGGAACGCAGGATGCACCACTGGTGTTGCGACCCGGGGTTGCCTCACGGTAACGACCGCAGGTCTGTCCATCAACCAAACAGCGACCGGAAGCGATTCCAATGCGTACTTCGATGGCGATGCGGAGTGGGCTTCTGTACTGGCCCAGTACGTCGGAGCATCCACAAAGTCGTTCGCGCTGACGTCCACTCCTGCAACTCAGACGGGTCAGATCAACTTCACGAACAGCTCGAGCTTCAGCGGCACCAGCCTGGCAGCAGCCGGCAGCGGTGACTTAGACGACTTCGCGAACATCACGGGCCTGGTTGTCCGATACACCTACACCTATGATGAGACGTTCAACCCGGTTCCCGAGCCGACCTCCATGGCATTGATGGGTGGTGCGTTGCTGGTTGTCGGTATGGTTCGCCGCCGTCGCTCCAACAAGAGCTAACAACTCTTCGTAGCTCGTTTCACAAAACTCCCGAAGAGACAGCGAGTTCGACTCGCGGTCCTTTCGGGAGTTTTCTTTTTGTTGTCGACCGACGGT
>RGPS01000240.1 GCA_010084195.1 Terriglobia bacterium | reverse complement strand
GGCCCTGTATCACTCACTTGGCAAGCTGCCGGAGCCGGAACTAACCCACAGAGTCTTCTGACGAACCAAAAGCATTTACCAGCGTTATCCAGACCCTGCGCCGAACTTCTTCCCTCTCAATCGGGCCGCGTTCGAGCAGCTCTTTGCCCCCATCCCCCAGCCTTCTCCCTAACCAAATACAACCTCGCCCGATTTGTGCCCTGCTTCTTGCAGGTCGCTAATCAATTACTTGTGATAGGTTAGCGGACGATGCTTCTCCAGCCAGATGTCCCGCGTATTACCTCGAAATTGAGGTCAATCGCCCTTAGTCTTATTCTGTTTTCATCGACGCTTTTTGCGCAGGGTGTGAACAGCAGTATTGTCGGCACTTTAACGGATCCCTCCAGCGCTGTTGTCCCTGGAGTCCGTGTCACCGCAGCCAATGCCAATACGGGCGTCCGCATGGCTGCCGTGACCGATGGCAGCGGCAACTTCCGTATTCCTTACCTCCAGCCCGGTTCCTACAACATCGAAGCCGAGGCAACAGGGTTTAAACGCTTCGTTCGCAGCGGCATCTCCCTGGAACTTGATCGCGAACTTCGTATTGACGTGAAGCTTGAGACGGGTCAGGTGTCTGAATCCATCAGTGTCACTGGCGCGGCTGAGATGGTGCAGACGGAAACCGGCGCACTAAGCACCACAGTGGAGAACCGTCAGGTTGTCAACCTCCCCCTGTTGGGACGCAATCCCCAGGAATTTAAGAACCTCTCCCCCGGCGTCATCAAGAATCGCGACGGGGATATTGTGACCAACGGCGGCATGGTCCGTAAGGACCCTTACTACATTGATGGCGCCCACAGTTCCAACCACGTGTGGGGCGGCACGCCGGTGAACCCGAACCCGGACGTCGTTTCGGAAGTCAAAGTGGTCACCAACAGCTTCTCCGCCGAGTATGGGCAGACCAGCGGTTCTGTCATGCTCGCGAACACGAAAAGCGGCACCAACCAACTTCACGGCACCCTCTTCGAGTTCCTCCGCAACGACAAACTGAATGCCGGCAACTACTACAACGGCCAGAAAAACATCCTCCGCTTCAATCAGTTCGGCGGCACCGCCGGCGGCCCTGTCGTAAAGAACAAAACCTTCATCTTCGGTGGCCTGCAGTACACCCGCCAGCGTGGCACCACGGTATTTAATAACTACACGCTGCCGCAGGCGGGCTTCCGCAACGGCGATTTCTCCGGCATTCTGGCCGAGCAGCTTGGCCTGGATGCGCTCGGCCGCCCCGTCTTCCGCAACCAGATCTTCGACCCCAGGACACAGCGCACGGTGGCCAACGCCGCCGGCGCCAACGTGGTGCTTCGCGATGCGTTCTCGGGCAACAGGATTCCCGCAAGTCGGCTTAGCCCTGCCGCGCTCAAGCTGCAGTCGTTCTATCCGGCACCGCTTACCAGTGCCGTTGCCGCCAACTACAACGCCTCCGGCTCGAACGTGACCAATCAGTACGCGCTCGATCTGAAAGGGGACCACAACTTCTCTGATACGGACAAGATCATGGGCCGGTACTCGGTGACCGGAAATAACCAGATATACCCCCAGCTCTTCAATTCCCTGATCGGCGGCGGCACCTCTGCGGGCACTGATCTTACGAACACGGCTCGCCAGGCCGTCCTGAACTACATTCACATCTTCGGCGCACGCACCACGAATGACCTCCATCTCTCGTACTTCCGCACCTTCCCGAAACGCTACAACGCGGGCTTCGGAAAGCTGAGCCACGCAGACCTGGGCATTCTGGGCATGAATACCGCCAACGAGAAGAAGGGCGCACCGCTCATCGATTTCACCGGCACCGGCGCTTTCGCTTCACTCGGCAGCCCGTCCGGCTCTCTGCTGCTGGAAAAGCAGGAGAGCTTCGCGCTGGTCAACATCACCACCCTGGTTCGCGGCAGCCACACCATCAAGTTCGGGGGCGAAATCCGCAAGCTTCGCACGGACAACATCCAGCCGCAGCCTGACAACGGCCGCTTCACCTTCAGCAACCTCTTCACGGACCAGCGCGGCTTCAACAATACCGGTTACGATTACGCCGGATTCCTGCTGGGCCTCCCTCAGGCGTACACATACGAGAATTACCCTGGCTACATTTCACCCCGTACCTCGGTCTACGCGGTGTTCGTACAGGACGACATCCGTGTCAGCAAGCGGCTGACTCTGAATCTCGGCCTGCGCTGGGATGCGCCACTCTACTGGAGCGAGCGCAAAAACCGCAGCGGCGTCTTTGACCTGGATCAGCGTCGCTTCGTCCAGTTTGGTACCAACGGATTCCGCACCACGAACTGGGATCAGGACTGGAACAACATTGGCCCGCGTTTCGGTTTCGCCTACTCGCCGTTCAGCAAGAGCAGCACGGTTGTGCGCGGCGGCTACGGTCTGTTCAGCATCAGCCAGCAGGGCTTTGGGCAGTCGGGCGGTTTACCCCGGCAACCCATCTTTGCTGACGCCGACGCCGGGCGCTACACCTCTACCGACCTGTTAACGCCGAAGACGACACTGGACCTGATCCCGTACACACCTGCGGACAAGACCGGCGCGAACGCCGTATCCGTGGCCATCTACCCGGCGAAGAACCCGGTCGCTTACTTCCAGCAGTGGAACCTCAACATCGGCCACCAGATTTCAAACTACTTCTTCGAAGTGGGTTACGCCGGCAGCCGCGGCGTCCACCTGCCTTATGGCAATTACAACCTGAATGCGATCGGCCCGAACGGGGCAGCCGCTGCCCAGGGGCGTCTGATTGCCCCGTACATCGCCTATCCGCAGTATCCGAACGGTGTCACGGTCAACACGTCGATCGGGTCTTCGAACTACAACTCGCTGCAGGTAAAGGTCGAACGCCGCTTTAGACAGGGCCTCGGCTTCCTTGCGGCTTACACCTTCCAGAAAACGATGGCAGTGGGCGACCTCGGCTATCGCGATCCTCTGGGCAACCGAAATCTGGACCGCGGCATCGAGCCCAACAGCGCTCCGCACCGGTTCACGATTGCTTACACCTATGCTCTGCCTTTCGGTAAAGGGCAGCGCTGGCTGACCGGCGGCGTGGCCGCTTACGTCCTGGGCGGCTGGGAAGTCAACGGCATAACCACCATCCAAAGCGGCTTCCCTCTGACCGTCACCACGGCCCAAAACCAATGCCAGTGCGGTGCCATTAATCGGCCGAATGTTTCCCGTGATCCCAACGTCAGCAGCGATAAACGTTCGGTCAATCAATGGTTCGACACAACGGCGTTCAGCATTCCGCCTCAGTACACCATCGGCAACGCAGGACGTGGCCTCTTCTTCGGCCCCGGGCTGATCAACCATGATCTCAATCTGGGGAAGCGGTTTGTCACCCCGATGCTGGGCGAAAAGTCAAACCTGGAGTTCCGCGCCGAGATGTACAACCTGACCAACACGCCTTATTTTGCCAATCCGAACACGACGCTCGGACAGGCCACGTTCGGTCGTATCACCGCAGTCTCCGCCGGCAGTCGGACCATCCAGATGGCCCTGAAGCTGAATTTCTAAAGGTCATCGTTTCGCGCGTTATCGTTTCCAGCCTTCTCGATAGACGCGAATTCGATGGTCGGTGAAGGTGAGGCCCGGCAGGGGTGTCGCCTTCACCATATGGCAGCCGAGACATTGAGTGTTCTCAGAACGGGGACACTTCGAAGTAACCAAAGATGCCGGAGCGTGACAGCTCTGGCATTTTTGTTCGTATTCCGGCTTCTCCGGCAAGGGGCGACCGTGCGGATCGTGGCACGTGATGCAGGTGAGCGCCCCGCCCGCCTGATAGCACTTGCTGGCCATTAAACCAACCGGTGCAAACCGAATGGAAAGGGGATCTGCCTGCTCGGGTGCCGTTTTGTTGGCCGCGTTCTCATCGGGCATGCGATGGCAAACGGCGCATGCGGCGATGCCGGAGTCCTTGCGGATGTTGGCGGGGCTGGGTGTCTGCACATGCGCGCCGGCAGGTCCGTGACACCGCTCGCACTGCACGCCCGGCTGCATGGCAGTCAGGTCCGGCCCCGGCTTCACGTTGGTTGCGTGGCAATTGAAGCAGCGGAAGATGGTCTCGGGTGTCTGCGGCTGACCGAGCGCGGCTGCGGCTGACGTCGGCATACTGGCGGGGTGCCCCATCGTCATCCCGGGCCGCTGCAGCGCCGAATACCAGGATACCCGATGTTCGAAGTATCGGCCCTCGCGCTGACCCACCGGGGTGAAAGCAAACATGCCCGCTCCAAAGATCCACGTCAGCAAAGCGTTTTGGCGGTCGCGGCCAAGCTGGGCTTCCACCGTCCAGCCTTCGGGTGTCCGGGAGTACTTGAGCTGGACGCCGTTGCGCTCGGCCACCGGACGGTCCAGCAGCGCGGGCATCCGGCTGTTCTCCGCGCGACTGAGTGCGCGGGCGTGCATGCCCGCGCTGTGTCGTCGGCTCTGCTCAGAGTGGCAGGGGGAACAGCGCGCAGAACCGACGAAGTCTTGTCCGGCGACCAGCCCCGACAGACCCAGACCGAGAATCAAGACCGAAAGGCGCACGCGTCCCATCTTATCGCCCGCAAGACTACCCGCGTTGTCAGCCCTGACCGCCCCCCCCGGTGAGAGGTAAGATGAGCGTCGGAATACCATTTGAAATAAAGTACTCGTGCAGCAGATGTGGGCGGTCATCGAAACTGACGATTTCTACATCACCAGAGGTAGCTGTCCATTGCATGGCATGTGGCGACAACTTGATTCGTCGGATCGCAGGCTACTTGTACATCCTGTCCAACCCTGAGATGCCCGGACTCCGAAAGATTGGCCAAACCGCGAGACCAGTTCCAGCGCGAGTGGCCGAACTAAACTCGGCTACCGGCGTCCCAAGTCCGTTCGTCATTGAATCATTGTTTGAGCGCTCCGATCCTCAGTCCCACGAAGCCGAAGTTCACAAGCATCTCGCGGCCGTCTCGCGTCTCTAATCGTGAGTTCTTTCGCATCTCGATCCGGGAGGTAGTAAATGCCACCCGGACGGTAACAGGCGTTGATCCTTCCGTAGAGCTTGCACCGGACGAAAAATGATGACAGGCTGGACCCTCAATCTAAACTCCGTCGATCCGGACCATTCTGAACAAGAATACTTTAGCGATTACCCTTACGATGATTGCCGGAATTGCAACCGGCCCGATCTGGGCACAGGCACCGGGGCGAGGCGGACAAGCCGGACCGCCGAGCGTCTCGAAACGTGGAAACAGGCAGATCGGTTCCCCGGCAATGAACGTCCTCGGTTTGAGAGTCGGGTTTTCAGTCGGCGCGTTTGGGCCGGTCTCGTTCTCGGAGGCTGCGGAAAAAGCCGATGGGCTTGGCACGGGGATCCTGGAGGCTTCGAGCTTCCAGAAAGTCAGTCCCGAGATCTCCAAAAGTCTCGACTACAATCTGTCGCCGGACGAGGTGACGAAGATAAAGTACAGGCTGGCCGAGCTTCGCCTGCGGCTGTTTGCGTGCAAAGGCTGTGGATATCGAAATGATCGTGACGTCCGCCGCACCTGCGGCCGTGCCCGAACTCGACAGGCTGGCAGGTGAATTCGGAGTCAACGCGGCCTTCGAAGGTTCGAATCCAAACACTCTCATGAGTTCGCTCGAAGGGCTAAGCAGCCGGATGGGACTGAGCGCGGATACTGCAGGCTGGGCCTCACTGACGCCGCCGCCGGAACAGAGCAGGCTCTGCTCGAATGGGCCAGGCTAAATCCACTGCCGGCTCCTCCGCGGATAACTTGCGGCGACTGCTCCGCTCTGCGTGCTGCGGTCAGGCCCTTGTTTGTCACGATAACCGTAAGCAGCGCCCTCGCATCTTTCAGTTTGCCGCAATCCCTTCCTGCTGTAGGCACGGCGACCTTATAGTCACAACACAGAGGAGGTATATTTGCACAGCAGAGGTGTTCGGCTTAGGCACTGCGCTCAGTTCGCGAAGTGTCTCATTGGGGAGCCTAACTCTCCACAACCTTGCGATTACTAGAACCTGAATCTAGTGTAATAACTGTAAAATGTTGATAATAAAGGGACGTGATGCCAGAAAGTTGACATCTCTCGCTTGAAATTGTCAGAATCATGTCAGAGTCTGACAGAGCCTGTGATACACTGCAACTTCAAACCATGGCACTGTACAAGGATCCAAAGAGTCCGTTCTGGTGGATGGGCTATTCAGTCAACGGTAAACGCCACAGGGAATCAACGAAAGAGAAAACCAAAGCGGCAGCGCAACAGGTTTTCGCCAAAAGACTGACCGAAGGGAAAAGTCCAGTCAAAGGAAATATCGGCTTCCTGCTAGACGGACTGCTGAAAGACTACAAGATCAACGGCAAGAGTCTCGAGTGGTGCAAAATCGTTTGCAATGTGCACCTTCGACCCTTCTTCGGCGACAAAAAAATCACCGATCTCAACAAAAGTCTCATTGCGGACTACATTGATAGCCGAAGGTCCAAGAAGATCAGCAACTCTACCATCAATAAAGAACTGGCGCTTCTGAGAAGTGCTTACAATCTTGCGGAAGTTGATTGTCCTGTCAAGATCTCTAAACTTCAGGAAGCTGCTCCCAGACAGGGATTCATCTCCGATGAACAGTACAAAAAGCTGGTCAGCAGTGCGCCTGAACACATCAGACCGATCATTGTTTTTGCGTACAAAACTGGTTGTCGCCGTGGGGAACTGTTCAAGCTGAAATGGGAACACCTTGACCTGAACGGGGGCATCATAAGACTTTACGAGACAAAGAATGGCGAGACAAGAACAATACCTCTGGATCAGCAGCTGCGTGAAATGTTCAGGTACATGAAACGGGAATCAGACTGGATCTTCACCTACAGGGGGAAACCGATCAAAAGCATCAGGGGAGCCTTCACTACAGCTATAAAATTGGCTGGCCTGGATGGGATTACGTTTCATGACCTCAGACGCACCGCCATCAGAAATCTTTCTCGTGCCGGTGTGTCTGATCCGGTTGCAATGAAAATTTCGGGCCACAAGACCAGATCGGTGTACGACCGCTACAATATCGTGTCCGAAGCAGATCTTCATGAAGCAATGGTGAAGAGAGAAAAATCTTCGACAAACTCTGAAAGAGAGGTTCAAGGTTTACTTCGAGGAAGTTTGTCTGATCTGCTGGAGTAGACAGGTCACCTCTTCTTCTCTTCCCTTTTCAGGATGTTGGT
>RGPS01000239.1 GCA_010084195.1 Terriglobia bacterium | reverse complement strand
CCCCACTGCCGCGTACAGTTCAAAATCCCCTGCTTCGCCGTCGACCGCAGCACCGCCGCCTGATGCTCGTCCGCCTCAAATCCCATCCGCCGCGCAAACTCCACCGGCTCCGGAACCCCACCCGCACCAGGACGCACTTTCCCCGCCACCCACCCGCCAATCCACGTGTTTCGATCCGTTAGCCTCCGTGTCATATCTGCTTCCGAAGTACCACGCAGAAATCGCAGAAACCCACCCCCGGCCACCCCGGCAGATCTAAAAAGCCATGAAAAAAAGGGACTTAGCGCCAGAAAAGTCCCTGCTGAAATACTTTCGGAAGTTGTGACTGAAAAGGCTGTGTCCCCGAAGCGGCCTTCTTCTGCAATCGACGTTCGATGGAATCGACCATGGGCGGAATCCCGGCGAAACCGCCCTTGGCAGGTTTCATCGGCAACAGGTCGCGTAAGCTCCGCACCAAAAACTGCCATAATGAATCAGACGGATTACACGATGAACCTGCAAATTCCTGAGGGTATTAGTGAGTTCCTGCCTCAGCCCATCAACGAGTCAGCCAGCGAGCTGATTGTGCTCGAACTCTATAGGCAGAGCCGCATCTCCAGCGGCAAGGCGGCAGAACTTCTCGCCGAAACACGGGAGGCTTTTCTGCGCCGGGCCGCCGCTGCCGATATTCCCTATTTCAACCTGACTCCCGAAGACCTTGACGATGAGATTTGTGCAGCCGCCGATATCGCCACTGCGCGTCGTTTCTGATTCCAGTCCGTTTATCGCACTGAACGCGATCGGTCGACTGGACCTCTTGCGTCAGTTATTCGACGTTGTCGTGGTTCCCCGCGCTGTGGAAAAGGAAGTAAAGAGCCTGTCCCTCCCTCTATGGGTGACCGTCATGGATCTGCCGGCCACTGCACCCTTTTTTGAAGCTGGAATCGGTTTAGGGTGTGGCGAAGTAGAGGCCATTCGCCTGGCCCTCCATCTCGGTCCGGACTGGCTTCTTCTCCCGGACTGGCTCCTTCTCAATGCCGGTGCAGGCCGCCGCGCGGCGCAGCGCCTGGGTCTTCGTATCACAGGCGTCCTTGGCATCCTCCTCGCGGCGGGCCGAAGCGGGATCCTCGGTGACCTTCAACCTGAGCTGGATCTGCTCATGGCCAATGGGTTCCGCATCGCACCCGCCTCTATCAACAGCTTCTGGCAGCGAGCCACAAAGCCTGAAGTGACTCTAACCGCCGCGGGACCCGTTCCGCGTCTCTCTCGGTAACCTCCCGGATCCTCGCCAGTGATCACGCATTGATGAAATATGTCTTCTCCCGCTTACGGTCGCTCGACGGTTGGCGCTCCACCGTTGGCGCTCGACCGTTGAAGTGCCGGAGCCTCAAACCATATCGCAGCCAAGCGAAAACCGCAGGGCTGCGCATACCTCGCGCAGGCGATCATCGCTCAATCGGGCCACACGCCGCCCCAGTCGCCCCTGAGACACGGTAACGGCGTTGTGCAGGTTGACCGCACAAGGACTCTTCATGCCGTCCTTCTCGTCGAGCGCAACTTCGGATGGTATACCGCGCATCGTTGACGTGACCGGAGCCACCGTAACCGTCGACAGATAGGCAAGTGCGCTGTCGCGCGTCAGCACAACTACCGGTCTCGTCTTATCGGGGGGCGCGAACTGATACAGCCGAACATCTCCCCGCGCTATTCTTTCGGCCACGCAGCCTCGGCTTCCCAAAACTCGGCTTCCCGCCGCTCAGGTTCAGAACGCTCGGCTTCAGAACGATCCGATAGGGAACCTGATTTGCCGCCCGCAGGCGACCGCTCCAAATACCCCGCCCGATCCCGTTCTTCCATGGCCTGAATGGTCAATCGCCAAAGGTGTTCACGGAGTGCGTCCCGCACCAGCGCCGACCGATTACGTTTTGTCCGAAGGGCCGCGTGGTCTGTTGCCTGCAACAGTTCCTTATCAGGAACGACCTGAATGGGTTCCACTTGTCGGCTCCATTCCACAGCATAGTCCACAGTCCGGTCGGCTGTGTTGGTCCGAGCCATCAAGGAAGCGCGGCGACGACCAGCGGTGTGGACGAAGATTCCTACAACGTCGGGGCATGCGAGTTACCGGGTGGCCGACGAGCGTCGGGAGTGCGGACGACGCTTCCCACAACGCCGTTTACAGGGAGTTGATAATGGACTCAGCACGCCATAAATCAACCGGGCGGTGAACTCCTGCCAGACGCGCCTCACAAGGACGGGCGCTGCCCTTGTGCCGCAAGGCGCGGCCGCACTTCCCGCGCCTGGATTTCTCGTTCGGGCCAGCAAAGAGGTAGGTTGCGAGCGACATCACGAAACGATGTGACGTGTCGCTCTTGGGCTGCCAGCAGGAAAAGTACGTGCGGGGTGCTGAATGAGAAGACTTCTGCCGCAGTGGTTTCGTCCCGTAACCGTTGCGCCAGGCGTTCGATGTAGGCAGTCCTCGCTTCGCGGGGGAAGTGCTGGTACACCAGCACGGACGCTCCTCTCGCGTAAGTGGAACGAACCTCTGCCCAGTACAGGTATTTGTGCGACTGACGCCGTCCGTAGCCAACGGAGCGCTCCATTCCATTGTCCGGATCAAAGAAGATCAGGTCGCAACCGGCGAGTTGGCGCTGGCAGTTGGCGAACCAGGCATTTCGATGATCCCGGCCATCAGACAGAAGGTCGGAGAAGTAGATGGCGGAGGCAAGTAGTTCGCTGCATTCAATCCAGGCGGTTCGCCGGTGAGACTGCCGCATCGCCTGTTGCAGCCGATCAAATAATTCCTCGTCAAATTCCCGGAATCTGGCCGGTTTCTCCAAGTAAGCAAGATGACTACCGTCGGTTCGCTGATCGGGCGCTGTGAGCATCCAGCAAACCCCGAGGCGAACAGGGGCTGAAGCAAGAATCGCGCGGAGGAGGCCGTACTTGCGATAGTCGTTGACATCACCGAAGTACTGGTCTTTCATGGTTCAACTTCTGGCTGGCCGGGTCCGACCAGGCGGCGGTATCCGTCGGGAAAGACAATCCGCCATTGAGCCTGATCATAGGGTGGTGCTCCTCTGCGGTTTTGCCAAGCTTTATCCGGGCGGTCATGTGGAGGCCGGGAGTTCCAAATGAAGGTGTCCATGCCGCTTTGGATCGTCGTTCCGCCCGCAGTCACGGCGATTCGGCCCCCTTGTGCCTGCGTGACCCAAAAGGCCAGAGCGATTACGGCCCCGCTGTCCCCGGGCAGGTAGTTGCGTCCGGCGACTCCAAAGAAACTCTCTTTACCGTGGAGATGCGCGATGAAGTCAGCGTAGGAGATCCCCGTGGGCCTGCCATGATTTGCCTGCTCGGCGAGATGACCGAACAGCCTCACACCGCGTGCCACACCCTGCTCATCTGGCATCAACCGTAATCGATGGGCAGAGGCCTCGCCCTCTCGGCGCAGCACTTCCAGTCGGCTCTGGTCTGGCACCGCCACAGCGTTCTGCCGCCGCAAAGTCTCCAATTCTTCGATAGCCTGCTGATGCTGGTTTTTCAGACGCGACAACTCTTCAGGCGACACAGTCGATTGAGGCACCGGGGTCGTGAATGGGGGCATGGATTCTATTTCCGCGTCGAGTGCCAGCATTGCCCACCATTTTGCAAGTTCATGGGCGTCTTTCAGGCGAGTGAGTGCAGTTGCCTCGGTCACCTCTGCCCCCCAGGGGTGTATGGCGTCGTTTCCGGTCTTGCGGACGAAATGAAATTTAGCCCGAATATCCTGCGGCGCAATCGACCCAAATTCCGAGGTCGTGAGACGTTCGAACTGTGTCGCAGCGTCCTCGGGCAAGCCGTAGTGGGCGCAGATCACACATGCCAGGAGCTCACCAAATTTGCGAAGTTTTGCCGCGGAGCTTTCTGGATCGGAGTACAAGTATTGCTCGGCAAACCCGCCGAGATCTGCGAGTCGCCGGTAACGCGCCCTTAGCACCTCAAAGTTCAACGATTGCATACCACTCCTGTTGTAATTGCTTCATTATGGCGCAGCGGTTGAAGGCGGCGGGAAGCGCCAGACCATAACCTCCCCCGAGGTCCCGTTCGAGGAAGCGTGGGACCGTGCTCCGGGCAGATCACGCGCAAGTTGCAGCAAAGCGGCGGGCCGGTCCGGCGGAATTCGTGGGAAGGACACCTTGCATCCAATCTGTCAGGCGTGAGCACACTGGGAGGCCTCAACCGGCGGCGAAGCCGTCTGTTTGCCGTACAGGTCCAGTTCATTCTGCTTGCGGTATCCCGCCCACCTCTTTTCGAGCGCACGTACTTGCTCGGCGGGAGCGATGCCGAATCGGGCCAGCGACAGGACCATCGCTCGCACGCTGACATGGGGCGTCGCGGCTGGGCCGACGTATCCGCAGTCCCTGCAGCTGAAAACCGGCGAACTGATATTGCCTTCCAGTCGAAGTCGCTGGAGCATCGCGTCAAGGTCGTCTCGTAACGAAATAAGTGCATCGAAAGACATGGCCGGATGCCACCGATCACGCAATCGCTCCACCATCTGCCCGAACCAAACTCGCTGCGGATCGCCGGCGGCCATGAATCGATTATCGCGGGTTCGGATCATCCGGCGCGAGGCTGGAAGGCCGAAAAAACGCTGCGTTCAGGCCCGGCGATGTCGTCTCCACGACCGGACCCTCGAACCCATTTCCGCAATACTGATCTCGCGGCAATGGAGGCCGCCAGTATGGCACGTCGGCAAAAGACTACAAAACGGCACAAGCCAAAGACAATCCTCCGGTTTCCGGACCTCGAACACTCAAAGAACGCCGTCGTCAACTCACTGGCGGCGGCGAGTTCGCAGGAATCGTACGGCCACGCCATTGATGAGTTCATCGGGTGGTACTGCTCCGAACCTCGGCTCGCGTTCAATCGCACCGTGGTACTTCGATATCGCTTCTTCCTGGAGCAGAAGAATCTGGCGCCGTCGAAGATCAATGTTCGACTCGCAGCTGTTCGGCGGCTGGCCTATGAGGCGTCCGACTCCGGCCTCCTGAGTCCCGATCTGGCAGCGGGTATCCGCCGTGTGAAGGGCGCAAAACGACTGGGAACGCGAATCGGGAATTGGCTGAGCGGTGGCTCAGTGCCGTGCACTTCTCCGTGCACCTTGTCCGGATGCTCTGAGCGGGAAGCGGGATCGCGCCATTCTGGCAGTCCTCATAGGGTGCGGTCTTAGGCGCGCCGAACTGGTTGGGCTAAGGTGCGTCGATCTGCAGATTCGAGAGGAACGCTGGGTTGTGGCCGATCTGGTCGGTAAGGGCAGACACATTCGAACGGTTCCGATGCCGGGCTGGGTCAAACGGGCCGTGGACGAGTGGACACAGGCAGCGTCAATTACGACCGGTTTCATCTTTCGCGCCGTTAACGGAGACGGTGTGGTTTGGGGGGAAGACATTAGCCTTAAGGCGATATGGCATGTGGTGAAGGCTGCGGCCCGAGGGGCCGGGATAGCAACCCTCGCCCCACACGACCTTCGCCGGACCTGCGCGCGGTTGTGTCATCTCGCCGGAGGAGAACTGGAACAGATCCTGTTCCTGCTCGGGCATGTCTCAGTTCAGACGACAGAGCGCTACCTCGGATGCAAGCAGAAACTGCGAAACGCCGTAAACGACGGGATTGCTCTTGCGGAAACATGACGGGAACGGCAGGCTTGAAGCAAGCCGATCTCTTGCCGCGTCACTCATGTGTCTACGCGAGATTCGACAGAGGCAGTTCCCCGCAGTCCTCTGGGGAACAGTCGCATGCTTCCTCGAAGAGGACTTCTGGGGATCGTCGGCGAATGAATTTGCTGCGACGGACGTATTCGACAGTTTGGCGTGACCCGGCTTTTCGTGGCCTAACGAGCCTCCCCCCAGACAGAGTTGGTTAGACGACGCCGAGCCGCGCAAAACTTCGAACTCGCAACCGGCGAATGGTCACGCCTGCAACGCCATTTCACCGCCGAACCCGCCGTCGATATGCGTCCCGGGCCTTCCGGTGTCGACCTCGTTGTCCGCTACGTCACCCGCGCAGGCGAGCGCTTTGATCTCCGCAATCGGATGTATCAGTGCCTGCTCGATCTGCTGCGAGAGCCGGATACCGGCAACACCCCGCAGCCCACCGAATGAGTGTAACTATCCGGAAGTGCCCCACTGCCGCTTTGGCCTCCATCCGGCTGGCAGGGCAAAGATGTCCTCGGGGGACGCGATAGCGTCACTAACCAAACAACGGTCGTCCCCGAGCCATGTCTGCTTCGCAAGGCGAACCCGGCTACATGGCCCTCCATGATGTCTCGGTGGCCGAGGCCCAACCAAAACCACTCCCCCCCGAAACCGATCCGCCATCTCATCCCCTCTCCAGTTAACCGAAATCCCCGCGGCCGCAGGCTTCTTTGCCGATCCTGACTTTCCTACGGCAATGCGGTATAGTGAGCGTGTGGCTCCCGCGCCAAACATCACAGTTCTTCAGACCCTCGCATTCAGCAATGCTGCGATGCCTGTGATTGGTCGGGAGGGCATCGAAGCTGTCGCCGAATACTTGCTAGCTAATCCCTTAGCCGGTGATGTGATCCCCCATTCAAGCGGTGCCCGTAAGTTGCGTTGGGCAGCGAAAGGGAAGGGAAAGCGAGGTGGCGTTCGGCTGATCTATCACTACCTCGTTATCGCCGACCGAATCTATCTCCTGGATTGCTATGCAAAGAACGAAAAAAGCGATCTGTCCCCGTTGGAAACAAAGCGACTTGCTCAGCTCATTCGGCAATTAAAGGAAAAATATCGTGCCAGCTAAGAAAATTAAACCTCCCGCCTTCGGCGAACGCCTTATCAGCGCCCTGGAAGACGTTGTAGCTCACGAAACGGGCGAACGTCTGGCTCTTGAACAGGTTCTCCCTCGACCTGTCGACGTCAAAGCAATTCGCGAAAGCGTCCGCATGTCCCAGGCGCGTTTCGCCAGCGAATTCGGCCTCAGCAAACGCGCCCTCCAGGAATGGGAACAAGGCCGACGGCAGCCCGACCCTGCCGTCCGTTCGTATTTGACCGTAATTGCTCGTGAACCCAACATGGTGCGGCGGGTACTTGCCGGCACATAGCCGCTTCGCAATCGCCGGTGTGCTCGCCCCCTGCGAATCCGTCTCTGGGACGTAGACAACACTTTTGACGGTTTTCTCCCCATCACCGGGGCGAACTTCGCCGCCCTCGGCCCTTCCGGAACCAACGGTCTCCTGAGTCAGACCTTCACTACCACGCC
>RGPS01000238.1 GCA_010084195.1 Terriglobia bacterium | reverse complement strand
CCAAACCGCAGGAGCGTTTCCGCGAATCCGCCCGAGCCATTGACCTCACCGCCGCGCCCATCATTGTGAGCGTAGGGCGCGGCGGTGAGGTCAATGGCTCGGGCGGATTCGCGGAAACGCTCCTGCGGTTTGGTGCGGATCTGGGCAGCTTCCAGGACGACCGAAACGGCTTCAATTTTGGCGGTACCTGCGGCCAGGGAATCGGCACGGAAGGCCCCCGCCTGAACGGAGGCGAAGTAAGGACCTTCGCCGTTGAAGTGAACATCGGAGGCGATTTTTCCCTGGAACAGCTGGCGTACCAGAACGACCTTGCCGTTTTCCACTCTGTGGCCAACGACGTCGCTGACGAGGACCCGGTCGAGCGAAGTTGCGAGGCGCGGCGCGAAGTCGCGAACCTGGTAGGTGTGCGGGAGCAGAACGTACGTGGGACTGTGGGCCGCAATCAACTGGCGGAGGGCCAGGACGTAGCCGTCAGGGGTGTATGCGGCCAGCAGGTCATGGCTGAGAATGTGAACGGCTGCCAGCTGAAACTGTGAAACGGCCTGCGCGGCGGTTTCCGCACCTGCACCCAGAAGAGCCGCGTAGACGGGTTCCCTGAGTTCGCTGCCCAGCTTTTGCGCAGCCGCAAGGGCTTCCAGCGACATCTTGTGAAGCTGGCCTTCGCGTTGTTCCAGAACTGCAAGAATACCGCTCATATGACCCTCGCTTCAAAACGGAGTTTTTCCACCAGTTTGGCCGCAGCTTCTTTGGGGGAATCGTCAAAAATCCGGGATTGTTTGGTTTTCGGCGGCACGTAGAGGCGCGACACGGTAATGGAAGGAGCAGCAAGCCCGCCGAGTTCATCGGCGGTGAGGAGCTTGATTTCCTTGGTCTTGGCCTTCTTGATGCCCATCAGCGTGGCGTAGCGGAGCCGGGTGGCACCGGACTGGATGGTGAGCAACGCGGGGAGAGGCATGTCCACGTTCTGGAACCAGCCATCTTCGAGTTCCCGGCGGACGCGAATCCCGGCCCCTTCCGTCTCAATGTTCATGATGAGGGTGGCGTGGGGCAGGCCAAGAAGTTCGGCCAGAATGACACCGGTTTGGCCGTAGCCAAGATCGTCAGACTGGAGGCCAGTGAGAACAAGATCCGGCTGTTCAGCTTCGAGGGCTTTGGCGAGAAGGCGCGACAGCACCAGGGGGTCGCCTGCGGCAGCCTCGTCGACTTCGAGATGCAGGGCGCGGTCAGCGCCTTTGGCGAGGGCTTCGCGGATGGTCTGGGTGGCCCGGTCGGGACCGGCACAGAGGACGATGACTTCCCCGCCCTCCTTTTCCTTTAGCTGGAGACCAGCTTCGAGGGCGTAGGCGTCTGGTTCGTTGATTTCGAAGGAAAGATCGGAATCTTCGATCCAGCTGGCTTCCGCGTTGACCTTCAGCAGACTATCCCGTGCGGGGACCTGCTTGATGGCGACAACGATTTTCATTTACTTGTTACTCCGTGAATCTTTTGAAGATGAGAGCGCCGTTGGTGCCGCCGAACCCAAACGAGTTGGAGAGGGCGTAGTCGATTTTCATGGGGCGAGGTGTTTTCGGGATGTAGTCCAGATCGCAGCCGGGGCCAGGGTTTTCGAGGTTGGCAGTGGGCGGGGCTACCTGATGCCGGATCGCCATCACGACGATGCCGGCTTCAATGCCACCAGCGCCACCGAGGAGGTGACCTGTCATGGACTTACTGGAACTGACGGCGACTTTCCGTGCATGATCGCCCAGCGCCCGCTTGATGCCGATGGTTTCCGACAGGTCATCGACTGTTTTGGTGGAAGTCACTGCCAACATATCGACGGGATCCACAAACGCCCGCTGAATCGCTCTTGTTTCGGCCAGGTCACCAACCGGCGTTGACGTCCCGTGAGCATTGATGTAGTCGATCTGATCAGGATTGAGTTTGGCGTCACGGAGCGCCGCCCGCATCACGCGGAAGGCTCCTTCTCCGTCTTCCGGGGGCGAGGTAAAGTGATAAGCGTCACCACTCATGCCGTAGCCTACGATTTCAGCCAGAATGTTCGCGCCACGCCGTTTTGCGTGCTCAAGTTCTTCAAGAATGAGGACGCCGGAGCCTTCGCCAACCACAAAACCATCACGGTCCGCGTCAAAGGGACGAGAGGCGTGGGCCGGGTCGTCATTCCGCTGGCTCATGGCACGCATGGCGGCAAAGCCACCGATACCGAGGGGCGTAATGCAGGCTTCCGCACCACCGCAAATCATCACGTCAGCGTCATCGCGCTGGATGATTTTAAACGAATCACCGATGGAGTGGGCGCTGGTGGTGCAGGCAGTAGCGGTGGCTGAGTTCGGCCCTTTGGCTTTGTTCCTGATGGAGACAACCCCGGACGCCATGTTGATAATGACGGCAGGGATGAAGAAGGGGGAGATACGGCGGGGACCGTGTTCGAGCAGATTGCGGTACTCCCGCTCAATGACTTCGAAGCCCCCGATACCACTGCCAATGCAGACACCGGTCCTCTCGGCGAGTTCCTGGCTGGTGACTTTGTAGCCGGAATTGGCCATAGCTTCATCGCTGGCGGCCACAGCCATTTGCATGAACCGACCCATCTTTTTGATTTCCTTCTTTTCAATGAACTTAGAAGGATCGAAGTGATGAATCTGACCTGCAATCTGACAATTGAAGGCTGCTGCGTCGAAACAGGTAATGGGGGAGATCCCGTTCCGGAGCTCCATCAGGCCATTCCAGGTTTGTTCGGTGGTGTCACCGATCGCGGTCAGGAGACCTACGCCGGTAACTACAACTCTACGGGAAATAACGTTCTCCTTAGATGATGTACATGGGAACTCATGCACATCGGAACTGATCTCCACATCCGCCACCGGCCCCGCAATGAAAAACGGAGAGAGGCCGCACGTATCCAGAGATCGTGCTTGTTGGATGCTGCAGTGCCCGCAACGGTCGCAACTTGACCGGAGGTTGGTTCTCTCCAGTTGCGAGAGACCTCCGGTTCGGGGTTGGTGGAGAGGTGAGCTTAGTCTTTTTTCTTGCCTTCGATGTACGTCACGGCGTCTCCGACCGTGCCGATCTTCTCAGCGTCTTCGTCCGGGATTTCGAGTTCGAAAGCCTCTTCGAACGCCATCACGAGTTCGACGATATCGAGGGAGTCTGCACCCAGATCGTCCACGAAAGAGGCCTTGTTGTCGACCTGGCTCTCATCAACGCCCAATTGCTCGACAATGATCTGCTTTACTTTTTGCTCAACAGCTGATGCCATAACTTTCTCCACTATAGCCTGGGGGGTCGCGCGGGACCTAAATTTTTACACCCCTGAGTTTGCGCGCGAGGCGGCCAAAAGAACGCGAAGTTTCGATTCTACACCATTGGACCAGACATGGGCAGGGGCAGTTCATGCAGAACCGGCAGCAGCACCCGAATGTGCAACGATACATACATCCCCACCGAGATCACAGTTGTTCTGATTGATACGCGAAACCCTTTGAATATAGGGTCTGCAGCCCGAGCTCTGGCCAATTTTGGCCTCACTGACCTTCGCCTCGTAAATCCGTACGATGTTGCGTTTCGGGAAGCGGTGTCCGCAGTAGGCGGGGCTCCCGTCCTGCAGGCGGCCCGAGTCTTTGGGACCCTGGCCGAAGCGCTGAAAGATTGTTCTCTGGTGATCGGGACCGCTGACGGACAGCGCCGGATACCGCAACATCCGGTGGATCGACTGGAAACCGGGATGGCCAGGGCTATCGGGCATCAGGGTCGGGTGGCGATCTTGTTTGGTTCGGAGAAGTTTGGGCTATCGAATGAGGACATGAGCTTCTGCCACTCGCTGATCCGCATTCCTACAGTTCCGGAAACACCCTCCATGAATCTGGGCCAGGCGGTGGCTGTTTGCCTGTATGAAATGATTCGGGACGGGAATGCGGTCCCGGTTCAGGCAGCGTTTGAGGCACCCCAGGGGGCTGACGCGGAGAATATTACGGAGATGCTGCGGGAAATTCTGGTGCTGGCCGGATTCACCAATCGGACGACAGCCTCATCGACGAATGAGAAAGTACGTCGCTGGGTGCGGCGGCTGCGGATCAGCCACCGCGATGCACCGCTGGTGATGGGGATTTTGCGACAGATTCTCTGGAAGTTCGGCCAGCGGTAGAGCGGCGATTTAGACGGCGACGAGGTCTGACTGACTGGACTTCATGCGGGCTTTCGCGGCATATAGCTTTTGGTCAGCCCGGTCGAGAAGTTGCTTGCCGGACTCCTTGCCATTCCACTCCACCACCCCCATGCCCGCAGTCACCATGACCTTTACCTGTCGGGAACCTGCGTCGAGAGGGTACTCGCGGAATGCCGAGTGGCGAACTCGACTAGCTCGGGACTCGGCCTCGACGACACCACCATCCACAATGACGACGAATTCGTCGCCGCCCCATCTGCCAACGAGATCGCTCGCTCGAAGCTGATTTCGGAGTTCGGTGGCAAACTGGGTGAGCAGACTGTCGCCCGCGACGTGCCCCAGTTGGTCATTCACCTGCTTAAAGCCGTTCAGGTCCAACATGATGAGCGAGAAGACGCAGCATGCCTGAATTCGGCGCTCCAGATGTTCCTCGAACGAGCGGCGGTTGGCAAGATGGGTCAGAGAGTCGAGGGAAGCCGTCACCTCCACTTCAGCCAGCTTGGCACGAAAATGTTCTACCTGCGCTGAGAGCTGCTTTACCGCGCTCTTATTCTCTTCCGCCAGCTTATCCATACAGGATTTAAGCGCGGCAGTGGTATCCAGGATAGACCGGCGAATCGGGGCGAGATCTTTCATGTTGGCACTGGAACGAAGCCTGGACGTGAGATCGCCAACCTGGCGGCCATATTTTTCGTCACGCTTGCCTATACTCTCTGCGGCCCGCGCGACACCGTTCATGATTTCCTTAATTTCCCGCTCGTTCTCGGTATGAAAGTGTAGCGCCCGAACAGCCCAGGCGTCCAGGTCAGTGCGGATCGTATCCCGAAGGTCCTGCGGAACCGACGGGGGTAAATCGTGTTCCAGTTTTTCCCGGGTCGCCTGAAGGGTGCGAATCAGTTCGGTGCCGACGCCGGGAACGGCTTTGCCGGCAGACTCGCTGAGGGCAGAAAGAAGTTCGCAATAGGCCGCAGTCCCGCCAATCGCAGTGGGTGGTGCCAATACAACGGAGGGTGGAGCTGACGGCACACCATCAATATGTTCTCTTAGTGAAATCATCCAGGCCATAGAAAAGTTTTCTCTGAGGATTCTTATCGGCAGAAAGCGGAGAAAACTTTGCAAAAAACTGGAGTTATTGCTTACTAAGACGTTTGTAGTACTCGGCCACTGCCGAAGCATAGCCCGGCGGCGTGTTGCGCGGGCTGGTGCTGCGGACCGAACCGTCGTTGGCGTCCAGTTTCCGGCGGAGCAGAAGCTCCATCTGATCCAACGCCGGCATGACCTGGCCATTGATGACCTGATCGAGCTGGCCGTTGGTTGCCCAGCGCTTTGGATCCAGTTGCTGCGCCTGACGCGCCAGTTCCTGGTATTCGCGGTTGAGGTCACGGTCGCCCGAGACGTCATTGCGGAGTCGGCCCATGTCGCGCATGAGTTCGGCGTAGGCCTGGTCGGCCTGTGCCTGGGTCTGGATACCGTTCCCGTTGCGGGGATCCCCGGCGTTGCCACCAAGCTGGCGGGCTTCATCGAAACGTCCGGGGCCACCGTTGAATTGCCCGTTGTTGGGGCCACCGTACCCACCGCCATTCATGCCACCGTTGCGATTGCCACCAACCTGGTTCCCGGCACCGCCACCGCCCTGGGGTGAGTTCCCGGCCTGCTGGCCTTGCCCTTGCCCTTGCCCTTGGCCTTGACCTTGGCCTTGACCTTGACCTTGTCCTTGACCTTGTCCTTGACCTTGCTGCTGGCCTTGACCCTTCTGACCGCCCTGCTGCCCATTGCGCGCCTGCTGCTGGCCCTGTCCCTGCTGCTGTCCCTGCTGCTGGCCCTGGCCACCCTGGCGCCCGTTCTGGGCTTGCTGCCCGCCTTGCTGGCCCTGACCCGGCTGATTCCCCTGCTGGCCATTCCCCTGCTGGCCATTTCGACCGTTCTGCCGATCGAGGGCACCGCGAGCCAGTTGCTCCATATTACGGCGGATACGTTCGGCCTGATTTAGGGCCTGCTGCATTGCCTGTTGACTGCGATCATCACCGGCATCCTGCCCGGGCTGGCCCTGCTGGCCGGCCTGTGACGCCAGTTTCTTCAGTTCGTCCTTCAGATCATTGAGCGAACGCGTGACAGGGGCTTCGCGCATGACGGCGTACTGGCCGTAGCCCTGACGAAGTGCGGCCTCCGTCCACTCCATCTTGCTTTGGACTTCATCCTGCTGGCTCTTCCCCATCGCATCGCGGAGTTTTTTCGCGGCATCGGGCTGGGCTCCACCAAGACTACGGGTAGCCTGCTGCATCTGCTTCTGCAGTTGCTCGTAGTTCTCCCGCATGCCCTTTTTCTCATCGGCCATCTGCTGGGCTGCCTGCTGGTTTTCCTGACCCTGGCCGAAGTTCTTACGGAGGCGCTGTTCGTAATCCTGCTGTTGCCCGGCGAGAGCCTCGGCTTTGTTCGCGAGGTCGGCCATTTCCGTGCCATTTTGCTGGCTGCGCATGGACTGGATGGACTGCTGTGCCTGCTTCAGGCGTTCGGCAGCGCGCTGGGCTTCGGACTGTCCGGCGGCACCTCCCTGCTGGCCGGGCTGGCGGGCGGAAGCGGCAGAGCTCATGTCGCGGGTAGCCTGTTCGAGCTGGCGGATGGCCTGCTCCAGTTGCTGGCGGCTGGCCTGTTCCTGGCGGGACATGGGCCGATTCGTCGCCTGTTGCTGCTGCCCCTGTTGATTCCGCGCATTCTGCTGACCGGACTGCTGACCGGACTGGCCCGATTGACCGGACTGTCCCTGTTGACCTTGTTGACCCTGTTGACCTTGCTGGCCCTGTTGGCCTTGTTGACTCTGCTGGCTTCCAGCCTGCTGCTGACCCTGTTGGCCCTGTTCCCCACGCTGCAATTGCTCCATTTCGCGACGAAGCTGTTCGGCTTCGCGACGCAACATTTCCTGCTGCCAGCGCTGCTGAGCTAACTGCTGCGGATTCGGCTGTTGTTGCTGCTGGGCGAGTTCCTGCTGGCGGCGGGCCAAATCGGCGAGCTTCTTCATCGCTTCGTCAACAGCCTGCTGCTTCTGCTCCTGTTGGGAGCTGGCATTCGATTCGTACTGGTTCTTGTCCTTGTCCAGTTCCAGATCAAACAGATT
>RGPS01000237.1 GCA_010084195.1 Terriglobia bacterium | reverse complement strand
GGGAGTGGGGCTGGGTTGGACGGGGAAGGTTTTTCCGAAGGGGTTCTGGCGGCGAAGGGCGAGAAAGTGTCGCAGCGCGGAACAGAATTTGTAGTGGAAGCGGTCGTCCAGCCGGCTGAGGGCGGCTAGAATGACTGCGTGCGGGTCTGCGGCGTGGGCGTTGGCGACGTGAAACACGTGTTGGTTGAAGTGGTCGGGATCTGCGCAGGGGGTGGAGTGTGGCGAGGCGGCGTGGCAGTCGTAGATCGCACGCTCCATGAGGACGGTACGCATGGCGCGCCATTTTGCGATGGCCATTTCGTCAATTAGGTGGCGTTCGGCGAAGTTGCGGGGGGCCATTTCGGTCCGCGCCTGCTGGACGACTTCGAGAAGGTAGACTTCGCGTTCGGCTTTCATGGCGACGTACCCGAGGTCGGTTTCGTGCGGGAGTTCGGTTTCTTTTTCCATAGTGCTTCCTCATGCTGAAGGTGGCATGGGGAGCAAGCAGGAACGGCGGGGCAGGTTTTGTCGGAGGACTGTAAGTGTTTGAAACAGTTCAGGCTGGATGGCTCAAATATTTTGACTGGAGTTTGTGACTGATAGAGGATTACTTCGCCGTAGCGGCACGAAAGTGCAGGGGGAGCAGGACCCCGGGCGGTTTCGGTTTCGGGGATGTAACCGTGCGGTGAACGAAACCGCAGAGTGCGTTCGGTTATGGAAGTTGAATAGCTGACTGGCTGGTATTGGTAACAGGGAAGGCAGTGCCGGTCCGGATTTTTTCGGGACAAAGTGAGGTTTCGGCCCCCATCGGCACCGTGCGGCAGGGTTAGATGGTGCCGGAGTGCGATCTGTGGTGCCTTCGCCAGCGTTCGGGTACACGTCTGCGCGGTGCTGCCGACAGCAGGCTGGAGCCGGAGATCATGAGGTGTCGGGTGGTTTTGACGGCCAGAGATACCCGGCGACGAACCCGAGCCGTCGCATCACGCGCTGACGACATTACGGACACGCTGGTGCAGGCTTGTGAGCAGGATCTTTCACCAGTTCCCGGCGACGCTTCGCTTCCGGCAGCAGATGGGTTACCGTTTCGGTCAGAAGCTTTCGACGCAGCGCCAGTTGTTCCCGGAGGTTTCGATTCGCGAGGAACCCGTAGTAGCGGATTCGGGGGAAGCCGGGAGGTAAGACGTGGATGAGGATCCGGCGCATGAAGTCATCTGCCTGAAGGGTCATCTCCAAAGAGTTCTGTTTCTCCTTTCGGCGATAGCCCCTTCCATTGGAAAGTCACCCGGCCCTCGCCGACTTTCAGGATGCGCTGGTGGGAGATTGCCACACGGTGCGTGTGCCGCCCGAGATAGCGGAGGGCTTGTAGTGGCCCACCGAAGGGAGGTTTTGAGTACACGACCCATTCGGCCTTTCTCAGGGGCGCAAGATACTGCAGAAAGCTGTCCTCGCCTGGCAGGTCGGCCAACTCTCCGGAGAAGCGAAGTGCCCCCTTCTGATGGGCTTTTTCCAGGGCTTCGAGGAACAGACAGCGAAACAAAGGCGACAAGACCCGGACCGGCAGAAAGAACCCTTTCCGGCACCCAAGCCACTCCGTTCCGTCCGGACTCAGACCTCCCCCCGGCACCACAGAGTGCAGGTGTGGATGGTGGAGAAGGTTTTGTCCCCCGGTATGCAGGATGGCGAAGAAGCTCGGTTCGGCCCCCCCATGTGTGGGGTCCCGGGCGATCGTCGCCGGCGTTTGGGCCGTGGCCGCGAACAGGATGTCATAGACCTCGCGCTTGTTGTGGAACGCGATCCGTGCCACCTGTTCGGGCGCTGTAAAAACGACGTCGAAGTACTGGACAGGCAACAACTCTTCCTGGCGGCTTTCCAGACATTTCACCCTGTCACTGCCCTGGCACTTCGGGCAGTGTCGATTCCGGCAGGAGTTGTACGCGATACGGATGTGATCGCAGCGACTGCATTTTTTGACATGGCCACGTAGCGTGGCGGTGCGCCAGGTTTCGAGAAGCCGCATGACGCGCAAGTGCTCGCGCGGGTGTTTGTGCTCCGCACGGTAAGCTTCGCCGTGTTGCGGAAAGATATCAGTCAGCCCGATTGCGGGCCGCAGCATCGGAGACTACTTCTTCGGTTGCCTGGGAGCCTGTTCCGGTTGGCGGACAAGCTGGTCGAGGGGTCTCGGTGTGCCGGCCACCACATGATTCGACACCTGCGTGTAGCGTGCGGTAGTAAGGATACACGAGTGCCCCAGGAGTGCCTGGATCACCCTTGTATCCGTACCGTTCTCCAACATGTGTGTCGCGAAACTGTGCCGCAGGGTTCGAGAAGGCCCTGGCAGTGGCTGTGAAGTTGGGGCAGATGGCACCGGCCGAGCCCCAGGTACTGCTCGCTACGTTCGAAATCGCACGCCAGACAATGGATCACACGATGCTCAACATGATGGTGGCGGCGCCGGATTCTGCAGAAATGCACATGATGATGGCTGGCGAACTCGCACGTGAAGGTGATCCGGGCAAGGCAGTCGGCCAGTATCGCGAAGCAATTCGGCTGAACCCGGCACTTCCAGGCGTGCATTTTGAACTTGCCGAGCTGATGAGGACCTCTGTGGACCCCGCCATGAGCGCGCAGGCTGAAGCGGAATACAGAGCCGCCCTGAAGATGAACGCGTGGGACGCCCTGGCGTGGCGCCAGTTGGGCGGAATAATGAACTCGAAGGGAGATTTCAAGGCCGCCGAGGAAGCCTACAGAAAAGCGCTGGCGCTGCAACCGGACGACGCAGAAACCAAGACAGGTCTGGCCATCGTCCTGATCTCGACCAACGGGACCGACGAGGCCCTGGGGCTTCTGGAAAGCGCACTGAAGACCGATCCCACCAACATGATTGCCCACTTTCGGCTGAGCAGTCTCTACCGGCGTGCCGGGCGAGCGGCTGATGCCTCCCGCGAGATGGAGGCGTTCCGCCATTATCAGGAGCTGAAAGACAAAATGAGCAAAGTATTCAAGGGTCGGAGTGCCCTTGTGAAGCAGCCGTGAGGAGTGGTCCGGGACATGGTTGGGTGGTCGGCCTGGCCCTTGCTTTGGGGGGGCTATGTCTGCTCGCCCAGAACAGCAAGCCCTCCCCCGCTTCCGCCCGAGAGCCCGGGCCGCTGCCTCAGCTCATAGACATCACCAGTTCCACCAGGATTCGTTTTAACCACCATGCCTCTCCGGACAAGAAGTATCTTGTGGAATCCATGAGTGGTGGCGTGGCGCTCATCGACTATGATCGCGACGGCTGGCCGGATGTTTACTTCACAAACGCTCCGGATGTTGACATGCAGCTGGCGGGCAAGAAGGCCCGGAGCGCCCTTTTCCATAACAATCGCGACCGTACCTTTACCGAGGTTACAGACAAAGCGGGCGTGGCGCACCCCTGCTGGGCAAATGGCGCGGTGGTGGGCGATTACAACAACGATGGCTGGCCGGATCTATTGGTAACCTGCTTCGGTGGCGTGGTGATGTACCGCAACAACGGCGATGGGGTATTCGTCGATGTTACCCGCGAAGCCGGGTTGGCGGGCGACACCATGTGGGCAATGGGGGCGGCTTTCGGAGACTACGATGGCGACGGTTTTGAAGACTTGTTTGTCTCCCATTACGCTGCCTATGAACTCCACGACCTGCCGGCCTTCGGCTCGATGGTGAACTGCGTGTACCATACCATCAAAGTCCAGTGCGGCCCCGCCGGCCTGGAGGGCTCGCCCGACAGCCTCTATCACAATAATGGCGATGGGACTTACACGGATGTGTCCAAAGAGGCCGGCGTTGAAGATACGAAGAACCTGCTGGGGCTGACTGCCGTGTGGTCCGACCTGGATAACGACGGCAAGCTTGAGTTATTCGTGGCCAATGACGGCGCGCAGAACTATCTTTATCGAAGCGAGGGCAAAGGGCATTTCCGGGAAATCGGATTTGAGGCCGACGTGGCTCTGGCTGAAAACGGCAATGCGCTGGCCAACATGGGCGTGGCTTTAGGGGACTACCTGCACAACGGGTTGCCCTCCATCGCGATCACGCATTTCAGCGAACAATACCTGCAGGTGCTTCGAAACGACGGCGGGCTGAGGTTTACCGACGTCTCGAATACCTCGAATATTGCGCGGGCCACCAAACACGTCGTTGGCTGGGGGGATGCTTTCTACGATTTCGACAACGACGGGTGGCTTGACCTGATCGCTGTGAACGGGCATGTCTACCCACAGGTGGATGAGGCGAAAATTGGCGTCTCTTACCGCGAACCGGGACAGCTCTTCCTCAATCTCCGCGACGGCACTTTTCGGGATGTGAGCAGCCAGGTCGGGCCCGCGCTGAAGGTTCCACGCGTGGGTCGCGGGCTGGCAATCGGCGATCTTTTCAACGACGGAGTTCAGGAAGTTGTAGCAGAAAACCTGGAAGGGCAGCCGGTGATCTTCCGGCCGGAAGGCGGAGCTCGCAACCACTGGATCAGCCTGGAACTTGCCGGTGCCGGGGACAAGCTGGCCCTGAATGCGCGGGTGAAAATCACGGCGGGGGAACTGGTCCAGACCGATGAGGTGCGAAGTTCCGGAAGCTATCTCTCACAAAGCGATTTGCGGCTTCACTTCGGACTGGCAGCCCACCGCCGCGCCGACAAGCTGGAGATCTTCTGGCCGTCCGGAGCCAGGGAAACGTTGACCGGGCTCGACGCCGACCATGCTTACTGCATCGGGGAGGGCGCCGGCGTGGTGCCCTGCGGGGCCATCCGGCCGACGCGGATTTTGGTGCGGTAAGCAACCTGGTCTACGTCGGCGAGACTAATTTGTGGGTTTGACGGTTCCGTCAGGGGTAACGCGAACTTGAACGAGAGTCCCCTGGGCTTCGTTCTTCAGGACGGCACCATAGGTGATCTGGCCGCTCTCGGTCAGCTTTTCGAGTTTCAGGATCTTTGCCGTGGAGGCCTGCTTTTCGAGGGCCGATTTAGCCGGGGATGGCAGAGCGGCGAGGTCAGTTTCGTCTTTGATCGTGACCAGTTTGCCGGCTGAATCGATGACAAGGTTGTGGTATTTGCCGTTGACCACGGTGTTGACCTGGTAATCCCAGCCTTGCTCCCCTTTAGCGGAGCCGATGCTCACCGGGAAGGCGTTGTCCATATTGGCGGTGGCGGTTTCGCGGACGGATTTAGGGAGAGCTTCAAATTTCGCCGAAAAACTATCGCCGTCGAAGGCCAGCAAGGTACAGGCAGCCAGTGCGGCCAAAAACACTCTGTTCATCGCGACGCCGAACTTTGATCTGAGCATATGGACTCCCGTCTTCTCTCAGTTTACGCATCTTGCTGAAGCGTGTGCTTCAGGCAGGAACCGGAGGCTAGAATCGGGAGTGCATGCGCCACATTTATCTGCACGGTTTTGCTTCGGCACCATCCTCACGAAAAGCGCAGGGTTTTCGTGCCGCGTTTGCGGCGCGGGACGTTGAGCTGGAGATCCCTGCGCTGGATGGAGGGAATTTCGAACACCTGACGATCTCCGGACAGTTACAACTGATCGAGGAGCTGGCGCGAGGGGAACCGGTGCAATTGGTGGGGTCTTCGATGGGCGGCTATTTGGCGGCACTCTACGCTTCGAGGCATCCGGAGACGGAGCGCGTGGTGCTGCTGGCACCGGCATTCTCGTTCAGCGAGAGATGGCAGCATTTGCTGGGTGCCGAGAAGCTGGCGGAGTGGCGGTCCGCCGGGTCGCTGGAGGTCTTTCACTATGGTGTGGGCGAGCAACGGGCAATTTCGTATGGGCTCTACGAGGACTCGCTGCAGCATCCACATTTCCCGGATTTCCGGCAGGACAGCCTGATTTTTCATGGTCTGGCAGATGATGTGGTGCCGATCGGATTGTCGCGGCAGTTTGCGACTGGGCGCGGCAACGTGGAGCTGACGGAGATGGATTCCGGGCATGAGTTGACGAATGTTCTGGACGAGATCGTAGCCCGGTCCGTGGTGTTTTTACTTGGCGAGGCCAGTTAGCGCCTCACTCGAAGAACTGCTTCCGGTGCTGTTCGGCGAAGACCTTCATGCGGGTGGCGACCTCGGGATATTTGTCGAGGACGTTGATAGTTTCGAAGGGGTCCTTTTCGAGATCGAACAAGGACAACTCGATGCGGGCCTGGACAAATTTGCCGGGGGCTCCATTGTTACCGGCTGACACCAGATCCCGGTAGGTATGGGGCACGTGGAGTTTCCAGCGACCGTCGCCGGACATGACGGATTCGAAGGTCTGGCCGGTGGTAAACGCGTAGAACTCGTGGGGATTTTTAGTGCCCGGCTTGTCGGTGATCAGATCCCAGACGTTGCGACCATCGATGGAGTTCTTCGGAAGAGGTGCCTGGGCGAGATGGGCCAGGGTGGGCAGAAGATCGATGGTGCAGAGGGCGTGGGTGGAGGCGGAGTTGGCCTTGATTTGTCCGGGGTAACGCATGAGGCAGGCGCTGCGCGTGCCGCCATCGAAGCCCGTACCTTTGGCATCGCGGAAGGGGGTTTGGCCGGCGTGGTTCCCGTAGGATGTCCAGGGACCGTTGTCGGAAGTCAGGATGACGAGGGTATTGTCGTCGAGGCCGTTTTCCTTCAGGCTTTTGAGGATTTCGCCCACGGACCAGTCGAGTTCCATCATGACGTCGCCATAGATACCGGCACCGGATTTGTCCTTAAACTTCTCGCTGCGGAAGATGGGGACGTGGGGCATGGAGTGCGGGACGTAGAGCAGGAAGGGATTGTCCTTATTGCGCCTGATGAAGTCGACGGCATGTTCGGTGTACCAGGTGGTCAGCATGGGCTGGAGTTCGGGGGTCATGCGGTCGATTTTGACCTTGCCGTTTTCCCAAAACCGGAGGGGAGCGGGATAGTTTTGGGGTGCCTCGGGGTGGAATTCCCACATGTCATTGGAGTACATGAGGCCGCAGGATTCGTCAAAGCCACGGGCCTGAGGACGGGTGTCGGGTTGGTCGCCGATGTGCCATTTCCCGAACACGGCGGTGCGGTAACCCTTCGGCTTCAGGACTTCGGCGAGCGTAGCGTAGGACGGTTCGAGGCCTCGTCCGCCGGGACCGTGGGCCCCGAAGACCTTGGTGCGGCTGGGGTAGCAACCGCTGAGAAGCGCGGAGCGGGACGCGGAACAGACGGCTTGGGGAACGTAGAAGTTGTTGAACCGGCAACCTTGTCGCGCGAGGAGCTCGAGGTTAGGCGTCGGGTAGGGAGGGTGGCCGAAGGGCTTGTAATCAGCCCAGCCGGAATCGTCGAGGAGGATGATGACGAAGTTGGGGGTGGGTGGG
>RGPS01000236.1 GCA_010084195.1 Terriglobia bacterium | reverse complement strand
TTCCCTCACTTCTCAGGCATTGTGAGCCTTATCAGGACCACCTTCCGGGTAACACTGTCTACATTCCGGCTCAAAAACGGAGTCGAAAGGCGGAGGTCGAAGCCTTACGCGCTGCCGCGAAAGATCTGGATGCCATCATCGCCACGTGGGGCACGTCTGATGATAAGCTCCTCGAAGAGTTTGTAGCAAAAGTGCGGAAGACCCAATTTCTCGCGAGTGCCGGAGCGATCCGCCCCTGCCAGATCAGCCCGCAGCCGAATCGGTACTGGGTTCGGTTGTGGGTGGGCGCCAGATCAGCATAGACCAAAACATCACGCTGTGATTCAAAAGCGCGATCGCTTTACCCTACAGATGACCCACTGGATTTCAATCGTTGGCGTTTTCAAACCTCACGCATAGGCAGCCTGAAATCGGCGTGGTCACCCGGCAGGGTTGTTCGCATCCGCCAGATCTCCGGGGCACAAACCGCCCGTCCCACCAGTACGCTTCGTGTGAGAGACTATGGCCCGTGCATCCAGAGACTGCGTGCACGTAACGAATAAGGATCCACGATGATCAAACGAATCGGTTTTACCGTAGTAGCTGTTCTTGCACTCTCCATGGCCGCTCAGGCTGCCGACATGCAGAGTGGTACGTGGGTGATGAATGTGGCCAAGTCGACATCCAGCGATGGAAATGTTCCACGAAGCAGCACGCAAGTCGTCAGCATGGATGGCGGCTGGCTAATTAATAAGAACCATGGCGTTGATAAGGATGGCAATGCCACCAGTGCAAACCTCATCAGCAAACCCGATGGTGTAGCCAGACCAGGGATCGGCTATGGACCAGCCGCCTTTGGAATGCTCGTGACGTCCACTCACAGTGATGATTTCCACTGGAAATGGGTTGGTATCGCCATTACAGGCAAAGGCCGCATGACGCAGACCTCGGTCATCTCACCTGACGGTAAAGTGAAGACATATACCACCACCACCGTTGATAAAGACGGAAAAACTAGTAATCGTGTGAGGGTATTCGACAAGCAGTAGGTAGCGCATCTTCACAAGGTCGGCGAACAACCAACAACAGAAAGAGGCTGGCGGCAACGCTGGCCTCTTTCTGGTTCCCCTCACTTCGGACAATACTGCAAGCGAAGCGGGGCTATCAGATGTGGCTGTAGTGACGCTCTGGCGCGGCTGAACTGGCGATTCGCAGAGGCCGATGAGTCGGCGCTGATGGGGCCATCGCCGCTTACACCTCCACCCTCAACCTCACCTCCGGCGATGTCCTTGATTTCGCAGTCAGCTGGGGCGCGAACAATAACTACATCGACGACTCCACCCGCTTCTTCACCACCCGGTCCTCCGTGGACGCCCCCGAGCCCTCCGCCTGGAGCCTGCTTACCCTCGGTCTTACGGTCCTGCCCCTCACCCGCCTGCTCTCCAAAACCAGCCGATCCAGCTAATTTTGGTGCACCCCGAACGCTCGCTGACTCGGTCCGCTGCGAACACGCCCCCGACAGTGGCTACGCGGCTGAAGGGCAGTCTGCGGTTGATGCTCCTCCAACCTGAAACCCACCCACACACGCCGGACACTCGGGACCCGCAACTATCCCGAACCAGTTCCTGGCACGCGTTGGAATCCCCGTCCCGCAGGCGGCGTCATGAGCGGCATCATTAACGAAAAGATGACTGGCTTTTCCGCCCCTCCCCCCCGCTGCGGCAGATGGGGAAACTCGCCCAAGGCGGTGGAGACCACGGTCTCCCGGGCCAGTCGCCCCCCGCTGCATTTGACTTCACCATCCCAACTTGATAGTCTGCAACCGCCAGCGTGACTATCATGATGCCTTTCCGAAATCTGCTGAATACAATTGTGATTACCGGAGTGGTCGCCTGCAACCTCGCAACCGCTCAGACGCAGCCACCTCCAGGCAATAGCGAGCGTGGCGGCACCCTTTTCGCCGGAAAAGCAGCCTGCACCACCTGCCATCGGGTGAAAGAGCAAGGGTCCCGCCTGGGCCTGGACCTCACGCGGATCGGCGATTCCCGCCAGCCCGCCGAACTACGCCAGGCGATCCTCGACCCGCCCTCCCAGCTTCAGCCGCAAAACCGCATGTACCGCGTCGTTACCAAAGACGGCGCCACCATCACAGGTAAACTCCTGAACCAGGGTACCGCCAGCCTCCAAATGCTCGATACCAATGAGCGCTTAGTCAGTTTTCAGAAGTCCGGTCTCAGGGAGCACAACTTCATCGACTCCCCTCCCATGCCGTCGTTCCGCAGCACGCTGAGCGCCGCTGAAGTCGAGGATCTCGTCGCTTTCCTGTCGCAGTTGAAAGGGGTGTCGCAGTGAGAAACTTTCCCGTTCTGGCCCTGGTGATGGCCGTTCTCGCAGCGCAGGATGCAACCGCGCAAACCACCGGCACTCCCGTCACCTTCGACCGCCTTCTCCATGCCAGCCAGGAACCCTCAAACTGGCTCACCTTCGGAGGCAACTACAACAGCCAGCGCTATAGCCTCCTCACCCAGATCACGCCGGCCAATGCAAAGGACCTCGAACTAAAATGGGCCTTCCCCGTCCGTTCGCTCGACTCCTTCCAGACCACGCCCCTCGTCGTTGACGGCGTCCTCTACACCATGCAGGCCAACGATGTCATCGCGCTCGACGCCAAAACCGGTCGCACCTTCTGGATCTACCGCCACGACATCGAACCCGACGCCAAATACTGCTGCGGCAAGATCAGCCGGGGCGTCGCCATCCTCGGCGAGACCATCTTTCTTGCCACCGAAGACAGCCACCTCATCGCCCTCGACTCGAAGACCGGACGCCCCCTCTGGGACACCGTCGTCGCAAAGGCCTCAGCCGGCTACTCCATGTCAGCCGCCCCCCTCGTCATTAAGGACAAGGTGATCGTTGGCACCGCCGGTGGTGAGTTCGGCATCCGCGGCTTCCTCGCCGCCTACAACGTCCACACCGGCAAGGAAGTCTGGCGCTTCAATACCATCCCAGGCCCCGGCGAACCCGGCAACGAGACCTGGGGCGGAGACTCCTGGAAGCACGGCGGCGGCTCCATCTGGAATACCGGAAGCTACGACCCCGACACCAACACCACCATCTGGGGTGTCGGCAACGCCGGCCCGGACTATAACGGTGACGTGCGCCCCGGCGACAACCTCTACACCAGTTCTCTGGTAGCCCTCGATGCCGATACCGGAAAGCTCAAATGGCACTACCAGGCCAATCCCCACAACGAATTTGACTGGGATGCCGTACAGGTACCGCTGATGGCCGACATCACCTGGAAGGGTCAGCCACGTAAGGGACTCCTCTGGGCGAATCGGAACGGCTTCTTTTACGTCCTCGACCGGACCAGCGGCCAGTTCCTCCTGGGCAAAGCCTTTGTGAAGCAAAACTGGAATGTCGGCTTTGACGAAAAGGGTCGGCCCATGATGGCCCCGAACACGAAGTCCAGCACCGAAGGCACCCTCATCTTTCCCGATAACCAGGGCGGCACCAACTGGTTCAGCCCCGCCTTCAGCCCACGCACCAAACTGTTCTACGTACAGGCACGTGAAGGCGGATCCTCGCTCTTCGTGAAGGGCGACCAGGAGTACGTGGAAGGCCACAACTACGCCGCTCGCGGCACAACAGCCGGAGGCTCTCGACGTCCAAGGCAGACCATCGGAGCCGACGAAGACAAATACACAGCGGTTCGCGCTCTCGATCCCCAGACCGGCGAAATGAAATGGCAGTATGTAATGAACGCAGGCAACAGCCTCAGCCAGTGCGCAGGCCTGAGTTGCGCCGGAGCCTCAGGTCTCCTCACCACCGCCACTGACCTCCTCTTCGCCGGTGGCAGAGAAGGTAACTTCGTAGCCCTCGACGCCCGCAACGGCAAGGAACTCTGGCGTATCGACCTCGGCGGCCAGATCAACATGGCCCCCATCACCTACGCCATCGAAGGCAAGCAATATGTAGCGGTAAACAGTGGCAACACGATGTTTGTCTTCGGCCTGCGCTAATCAGCATCTGGGGCGGTAAGCAATTGCCTGGCAAAGAACAAACAGGCCCCCACCCTCACCAGCTAAAGACCAGCGAGACATCCACGCCTTCATCCCGGACAATGCCCCGCTGACGGTCAGCATCGCCCCGCATAATGCCCATTTCGGTACCCGTCCCGAAGACCACGTACTCTTCTCGCAGGCTCCGTCTGCCAATGGTAATACCTGTCGCTTCCCAACATCTACCCTGTTTCCACCCCTACACCTCCACATGAATCCAACCACCCTAAAAACCTTGCCCCGCCTGGTTCTTGCCGCCTTCGCTTGCTGTGCAACCTCCCACGCCGCCACCATCCTCGCCGATTTTGCCGCCGACTTCTCCACCACCTCCAATCCCTCCGGCCCCTGGACCTACGGCTCCCGAACCACCCTCGGAGCCAGCCCAACCCTTTCCACGGACCACTCCAGTTACGGTGCCAACAGCGAAATCCTGGCCTGGAACCCCGCCGGTACGTTGTGGCCTATCGTCGGCCTGAACACCACCGGTTCCACCGTCGAATTTGGAACTGGAACTATCATCGTTTCGGCTGCCCGCCAGGGCTTGCTCCACCCCGGCCCAACCGGAGACTTCGCCAACGTGCGCTACACTGCCGCGTCCGATTTCACTGCAGACCTCTTCGTGCAGTTCAGCGGCCTTGACCGGTCCGGCACCACCACAGACGTTCACATTCTCCTGAACGGACAGAGCCTCTTCAGCGACATAATCAATACCTTCGGGGCCATCGCCACCTTCACCACCACCCTGCACCTCACCCAGGGTGACCTGCTTGACTTCGCTGTCGGCACGGGCAGCAACGGAACCTATTTCGCCGACTCCACAGGCTTCTTCGCCACCCTCTCCACCTCGGACACTCCCGAGCCCGGCACCTGGGGCTTGCTCACGCTCGGCCTCGCTGCCATAACCGCCACTCGCCGACCCCGCACATAGCGCCGGGTAAACTAAAGGTTCGGGCAGCAACCCTCTGTGCCCCAGCCTTTCCCAATGAAACCCACACAATCCACCGGTAATCCGAACTTTTCCTCCGGCCCCTGCTCCAAACGCCCGGGTTGGAGCCTCGATGCTCTCAAGGACGCCACCGTCGGCCGTTCCCACCGCGCCAAAGGTTCCAAAAAGAAACTCGCTGACACCATCACCCTCAGTAAGAAAATCCTCGGCATGCCTCAGAACTACCTCCTCGGCGTCGTCCCCGCCTCCGATACCGGAGCCGTCGAAATGGCCATGTGGTCCCTGCTCGGCGCACGCGGCGTAGATGTCCTCGCCTGGGAAAGCTTCGGCAGCGGCTGGGGCGCCGATTGCAAGAGCCAACTCAAACTCACCGATCTCCGCGTCCTCAAAGCCGGCTACGGCCAACTCCCCGACCTCGCCCAGGTCGACTTCTCCCGCGACGTCATCTTCACCTGGAACGGCACCACCTCCGGCGTCTGCGTCCCCAACGGCGACTGGATCCCCGCCGACCGCACCGGCCTCACCATCTGTGACGCCACCTCCGCCGCCTTCGCCATGGACCTCGCCTGGGATAAGCTCGACGTCGTCACCTGGTCCTGGCAGAAAGTCCTCGGCGGAGAAGGCGCGCACGGCATGATCGCCCTCAGCCCCCGCGCCGTCGAACGCCTCACCACCTACACGCCCGACCGGCCCCTGCCCAAGATCTTCCAGATGGCCAAGGGTGGCAAGCTCATCGAAGGTATCTTCGCCGGCGAAACCATCAACACCCCGTCCATGATCTGTGTCGAAGACGCGCTCGACGGTCTCAAGTGGGCCGAATCCATCGGTGGCCTCCCCGGCCTCATGGCCCGCACCCAGGCCAACCTCCAGGTTCTCGAAAGCTGGGTCGCAACTTCAACCTGGGCCGGCTTCCTCGCCGCCGACAAAGCCACTCGCTCCAGCACGTCCATCTGCCTGAAGATCGTGGACCCGGCCTACAATGCCCTCCCCGTCGAAGACCAGGAAAAGCACGCCAAAACCCTCGTCTCCCTCCTCGATAAGGAAGGTGTCGCCTACGATATCGGAGCCTACCGCGACGCCCCCGTCGGCCTCCGCATCTGGGGCGGAGCCACCGTCGAAGCCTCAGACCTGCAGGCCCTCCTCCCTTGGCTCGACTGGGCCTGGGCAGAAGTCAAACAGGCCTTCTAAAATCCCTGACAACAAACTAAAAGGGCCCCGATTCAACCGAATCGGGGCCCTTTCTTATTTCAGATCCTCTGCGGATATCCCGGCGAAGGAGCATAATCCAAATCGCTCGGCACCACAATCCACGCCACGATATAGGCGATGAACCCCACCCCCGTGCAGATCGCCAGCACCAGCCAGAGCACCCGCATCAGCACCAGATCCACCCCAAAGTAGCGCGCAAAGCCCGCGCAAACCCCGGCCACTTTCTTCCGGCCTTTATCCAGCATCAGTAACTGGCGCTCCGGCAAAGGAGGCGGCACCGCGACGTGCCTCGCGTCCGCAGCCATCGGATTCCCGCACTGGGAACAGAACCTGTCATTTTCCCGGAGTTGATCGCCACAGCTTGTGCAGTACATGTTCGTTACTCTCCACACCGGATTACGCACATCACCTTCAAAATGTTCTGTCAGAGTTTCCGAAGACTCGTCTTCGGACGCGGACGTGCCTTCGCCACCGTATCCAGCTCCAGTTCCAGGTACCCTCGCATAACAATCGGAATCCCGCCCCGCCGGGCTGCTTCAAATCGCCACTCCCGGATCAGGGCAATCACCTCCGCCACCAATGTCGGGCCAGTCGCTCCAGGCGCCAAATCCACTGAAAATCGCGACACCTTCCACGCCCCGCCCAAAGGAGCGGGCATCTTCACCTCAACTCGTGAAGTCTCGGCCGCAACAGCAGCTAACCCCGCCAACAACAGGCAATAGATCCGCAACATGCCACGCAGAATACCACTTCAAATCACCAAACACCATCCCGCGTACCTTTACGGAACACCTTGTTCCCCAGTCCCGGAAGTGATTTACTGAAACTTCCGACATGCTTGCGCCCCTGGTACTCCTGCTGCTATCCTCAGCCACCGCCGGTGCGCCCCCGCTCGCCCTCTGCAGCGCCGTCTCCCAGTCTCAGGTCGAACTAGCCATCGGTCATCATCTCGAAGCTGCTGCTCCCGAGTACTCCCGCCAAACCTCCACCTGCGACTACGGCCTGGGCGACACTGCAGTCCGAATCGCCACCCTCGACCTCACCACCGAAATCGCCACCAAACTCGCCCACGCCCTGCTACTCCGCAGCCAATAACTCCACAATCAGCAACGCAGCCCGAGGCA
>RGPS01000235.1 GCA_010084195.1 Terriglobia bacterium | reverse complement strand
TACAAAAGGATTTCGGGCGCTCCATCGACGCCAGCGAGAGTTAGCGACGAGGTAATGGCGGAGGGAAAGGACCTGGCATCCAACTCTCTCTTAGCCGGCGTGCCCAACTTCATCTCCCCATCCGCTCGGCAGGTTGGCGTTCAGGCCGTGACGCCGGGCCACCTCCGAAATCGACACCCCGCACTTGTACGTCTCCGCTACGATCCGCCACTTCTCGTCTTCAGGGCGCACCCGCCGCCGCCGCTTAGCGGCAGCGTCTGCTCTCGAAGCTGACATGTATGATCGTGTCCATCTGGGCTACGCGGACACGATCATCGTGCCCACGGCACCCTCAATCTTCACGATCAGATCTTCAGCGTACAGGCGGCCCACGCCGGAGGGGTACGCTGACTGCGTATTTCAACAGGTTGGTCGCGGTCCTTACGAGATAGGGTTGCTCACGGGTAAGTGGCGCGGATCCTTCTCATCAGGTCAGCGGTGAAGCGGTTGGCAGCGTCCGGGCTGGCGCCGGTCCATCCGTAGCGTCGGACGGCTGTCGGACCCGAGCCATAGATGCGCATGCCGCGGTGGATCGGTCCGCCCAGCAGGCCATGCGCCGCATCATCGTAGAACCAGAATTCCACCGGCTGGCCTTCAGCCTTAAGCTGTTCACCCCACTGCTGCGGCGTGATCATCTGGGCTGCGGGATTGTAGGTCCGGCTGCAACGCTGGGTGGTGCCCGGGGCTGCCTGCTCGGCCTGCTGATTGAGGGCGCAAAGGTCTGCGCGGGTGTACATCCAATCGTCTTCAGTCTTGCCGCCATAGTTGTCGATCTTGCCGAAGACCACCAGGAGGGGCACCCGGACCTGATCGGGCATGCCTATTCCCGCCGAGGGCGCCCCTTCGGCGACAACCACGCGCACATGTGCCGGGTCGACTACTGCAGCCATGTTCAGTGCCACACTGCCGCCGTTGGACAGGCCGTGAATGAATAAGCGCGAGCCGTCGATACGCGGATGCAGCCGGGCCCAATGGTAGGCACCAAGTGTGGCCTTGAAGATCATGCGCTGACGCGACTCATTGGTTGCGCCCGTCAGAAACAACGATGTGCCGTGATAGCGAAAACCGTTCATCTCAAAGGCGTCGAAAAGCAGAGTGGCCACACCGCGCGCATTCATCCGCCGCACCATTTCCTGCTCGGCCAAGCCCGGACCATTGCCGCCGTGCGCGATGATCATCAGGGGCGGGTTGTCGGCCAGCTTGTCGGCAAAGAAGCCGGGCATGGACAGCTGCACCGAGTGATGACAAGGATCAAACTCGGCCAGCGGCCCGGTCACCCGATGAAAACCGGGACGAATCTCGACCAGACGGGCCACCTCCGGCGGCGGTGGGCGACACTCGGCCTGCGCCCGGGCCAACGACAGGCCCAGCCAGCCCGGCAGCAGAAAGAACAGCAAGGTAGAGATGCCTATAGGTAGATAAGCCATTGTGACCGCCAGATTGAATTGCGTCCTGCGCTGGAGGATTACGATACAACTTGCTCCAACTTGTGGGATGTCCCTTTAGCCGACATTCCCCAGATGAACCCTCGGAACGGTGCGAAGGCTATCATTCCGCCAGGTTCCGGGTACCGCGCGATGTCAACGAACATGCCCGAGACGTGGCGCGTCGGCTGATGCAAACCAAAGGCTTCCTGAAGTCACGTGACGAACGCAATCGCATCTCGATGCGATTGCCCTACGACTCAATCAACGTCCGCGAAAAATCTTGGGCTTCGAAACTCCAGCCGATGAACTACAAGCGGTGTTGCACTGATCGGTTGAGCTCACACCTCGTGAGCGGACATTCTTTTAGGCGCAGATAACGTCGGCTTTGTGCCAATAGCTGCCCTTGATCCAGGTTGAGCTGCCCCATCATCGCGCGCCTCCGCAGAAAACCGTCCGCAGACACAGAACCATCGTTCGATGCACACCTCAACCAACTTCTGCAACGAAATCTGCCAATAGCCGACGCCGACCTTTCGGCTAAGCATACCCTGGCTGTTCGCCGCTTTTTGCTTCGGCGCGAAAGCCGACGGCCTAGTAGGAGATAGTCTCCCGCACGAAGCTCCTGATCTTCTCGCGCATGTCGTTGGTCGTTGAATTGCTACGACAAACCGGGAACTGGTTATATACATTCATGGCGCGCCCGCATTCTCCATCGACTGCGGGCGAATGGGCGCCCCTGTTTGCCACGTCCCAGCCGTGGGTCTGATCCGGATAGTTGATCCATCGGGTTGCGGCCGTCAGCACGGTCCTTCGGCACTCGTCGGCAGGGGTCGCGGTGTCCCTCCCACCCGTAAAGACGATGACGGGCGCCACATAGGGGCCGAGGCGCGGATACTGCGCTGTGCCATTTTCTTTGCATACAGGGTAGAGAGCTAATCCGCCACGGAAGAGCGTCCGCACCTCGTCTTGCCAGTATCCTTCATTGGTGAAGGTCCGCAAAACTGTCCACCCGCCCTGGCTATCTCCGAGCAGGAAAGTTTTTCCCGGATCCGTACGCTGCGTATCGCGGAGCCAGCGAGCCGCGGCGATCGCGTCCAACGACCGCATGGAGGCGCCATAGCGCGTTCCTGTTTTCCAATTCTCCTCGATCCCTCTACTCCAGTAGGCATCAAGGATCAGGACGTTTGCATCGAAGGTCCGCTGAAGCCAGAGGGCAGTCGCGAAGTTGGTCGGCGTGAGCCCATGCCCGCCATGCGTGACGATGAAGGTAAGGCGATCTCGAGTGCCGCCCGCATGCGGATTCCAACTGACCAGGAGCGCGCCCGCTCCTGCATACGCCGGCACCAGTGGCCGCATTTCCGCGAGACCAACCCGGGCCGTATTGTTAGACAGGTTCCAAGATTCGCGTAGTGGCTTGGCGGGCGCTGAAGTAGATATGATCGGAGGCTGGAAGTAATTTACGTCCGCCTGCGTGAAGGAATTTGCGCATGCGGAAAGCACAACGAGCGCTCCGGCTAGCAGGCCGAGCAGACCTCTCATGTAGATCATCTTGGCAGGTCCCCCATGAACGGATTCCCTTCTCGGTAGATTCACCGCGCTGCGGTCACCCTGCCGCCGCCGATCGTTTCGTTGCCCAAGCTTAAGATGTAATCGAGTACGAGGGTCTGCCATTTCTGCTTGGGGTCATTCACTACCGGGTCGAGTCAGTAGCAAGCCTGGCCATGTCCGCTATGATGTCGAAAGCGGAAGTCAATTCAGAGCATTCGCGGCAGCGCCAAGGGCTTCCGCCGGCTCAAGGCACACAAGAAACTGCCAATCCTGCGAGCTGCTCTACTGGCCCATCAGGCCAGGCACGCCATCAGCCCAAGCTTTGAACTGGGCGCCAAGGTCGCATAGGCTCAGAAACTGCGCACGCCTGCTGAGCGACTTTCAACAAAGAGCGGGACATCCCCTCGGCACCGCCGAGGCCCGCACTTATTACACGCAAAAGCCACCTCCACTTCGGTGCCGATCACCGCCTGCATCGTACGTACGTTACCATGACATTTTGTGCAGTTCTGCGTTCCAGCGCACTTCTATTAAGGTGCCATGTTTCCTTAACCAATCTACCACCGCATTGCGCCTCGATAGAGACAGAGCTTTCTGACAGTTTTTGGCTCTTCGTAATTCGACAAGGAGACTGTGGCAGATAGATCCGGAATGTACTCTCATTTATTACCAGCATGCCGTCATCATCACCGCCTTGGGCGATGGCCCGGCAAGACGACGCCTTGTCCCATATATCGTTGTTTATCCATGCTCCGAGATACTCCTTGAGCGGAGTTCTGGCAGCGTCCTGAGCTAGAGCCGCAGGGCCAAGGGAGGTAACTAGGATGGCGGCGAGGATGAGTAGTCTGAGCATTTATTCTCTGCTTCCATTGGGACTTAAAGATAGAAGGACGCCTTTGATTTTCATTTGGCAGTTCCCGTTTCAGTTTTTTGACCACACGAGGTCAATTTGTTGACGCACGAGTGCGCCGTGAAGCGTTCCGTCGGACTCACCGCACGGAATAGACAAAGTTGGCGCCGCCCGTAGACTTGCCGCTCCCCGAACCGCCGGCCGGCACGGTCATGGCTTCGTAGACGAACAGCACGAAATCGCTAAAGGCCTTGGGCCCGTCGAATGGTGCTTGGAGGGGGACGCGTCTACAGTCGCTCTTTCGGGAGGCGCAGACGTAGAAGGAAGTGAAGCCGTGATCGCCGACCTTGACCATGTCGTCCGTCTTGTCTTTCCCGCTGTGGATGAAACGGTATTTCAGGTGCGGATTGACATAGACCCGAGGGAACTTCGACTTCAGGTCGTCCACGCAGATCACACAGTTGGGCCCCTGCGTGAAGGTCGGGTCGGCGTACATCAACTGCGAACGCGGGCCCTGCCCATTTTCCAAACAGCCTTCGACACGATACGCGATGTTGTCGCCGGGCGGCGATGACGGCACCGCAAGAGCCTGCAGGGGATACTCGCAGAGAAAGGCCTTCTCCGCCTCATCCTGGCTCATCTCCCGGCCCGGCTCCACATGCGGGAAAGAGCCGGTCGCGTATTGATAGAGTGCCCGGAGACGCCTGAGCTGATTGGATCCGTTCGCGGGAACAATGGTCCAGCTCTGGTTCCATGAATCGACGAGTTGGATACCCAGCCCAGTCGCGGCTGTCGTGACCGTTCCGGTGAACTGATTCCCCGCGTTCCTCCCCGCATCGGTGATTCGGCTTGCAGAGGCGAAACTCGAGCCCAGGGGAATGCTGAGATTCGGATTGACCGCGTTGGCCGTCTGGACGGTACCTATTGAGATCGTCACCTGCGAGGGAATGAACTCCGGATCGTCGAGGGCCTGGGCAAGATTGTAAAAAATCTGCCGCTTTTGCAGTGACCCCAGCGAGGAGGCCAGATCCGCTGTGTTGTAGTTCAGTCGGGCGCTCGCACAACCCGTCAGGACCAATCCCAGTCCCAAACAGGCCAGAAACTGACGCATACACCCCCCCAAGTCCGCGCCAATAGGCTTGGCGATGCCCCCCCTGCTTCAAGGCATTTGCCGGTGGCGCCTTCTTCAGCTCGTCAACCAGCCCATCGTTATTGAGGATCTATCTCCGCCGAGATCCTCCGCGCTAGAGATGTGCGCGGAGTGGTAGGAGCTCTTTCCGGCCAGCCAGAGGAGATACCAAATCTTTTCCCGGAGAATGCTTTTCCGACGGGATAGTGAATTAGCCTCTAAACGAGCGTCACCCTACCAGTTTCAAGTTCGTAGACGCCACCGACAACGCCGAGCTTTCCGCCTGCGACCATTCCAGCCAGGATCGGCGTGGCGGTCGAGAGGCGCTTAACATTGGCCTGGACGTTTGCAACGACGGCGCGCTGATAGATGTCTGCGCCCGGTTGCTTCAGGACTGGTTCGATGCCGGGTTTCATTGCTCTCACCAGGCCAGCAATATGACCAGGCAGGTTGTTGCCCTGTCGCAGCGCATCTACCGTGGCATTCACGGCGCCGCAACTGGTATGTCCCAGCACCATGATCACTTTGGTACCGAGCACGGCTGCCCCAAATTCAAGGCTTCCAAGGCCTTCATCCGTAACGAAGTTACCGGCGACACGAACGACGAACAGTTCACCGGGGCCACTATCGAAAGCGTATTCGGGGGCGACCCTGGAATCCGCGCACGAAAGGATTGCAGCAAATGGCGCCTGGCCCTTCGAACGGGAAGCCCGCGTCGCCGAGAAGTCTTTTTCGAGGGGCTGGTTGGCGACGTAGCGGGCATTTCCCTGGACCAAGGCTTGTAGCGCCATCTCAGGCGTTTCATAGGATCGATCTGGCGGCGCCTGCGCCAGTTGCCCAGTCGAAGCACTCGCACATCCCGCCATCGCAGCACCCAGCGTTAGCCCCGCGGCACCACGGAAAACAGTCCGACGCGACATAGAGAAAGCATCACATTTCACACACATTTTTTATCTAGCCTTCCCTTGTTGTACAGCGGCCCGGTTATGAGACGCCCTGCTGCGCTCGTTCAGCCAACGGAAACCGTCCTACTGGATGACAATCTCGACGCGGCGGTTCTGCGGCTCGCGGACACCGTCGGCGGTCTGAACCAGCAGGCCGGTCTCGCCCTTGCCGATGACGGTGACGGCCGTAGCCGGCACGCCTTCACGCACCAGCACGTCCTTGACCGTGTTGGCGCGGCGCAGCGACAGCGCCATGTTGTAGGCTTCCGGGCCCGACGTATCGGTGTGGCCGGTCGCCGTGATGCGGGCATTGCCCTTTGACTTGTAGGCCTGGGCGGCCTGCTTGATCGTGTTGAGCGCCTGGGCCGAGAGGTTCGAGCGGTCCCAATCGAAGAACACCATGAAGGACGGCGGCATTACGATCGGCGGTGCCGGCAGCGGTGAGACCGACGCCTGGCCGAATTTGTAGGTTACGCCCGCCATCACCGTGAAGTTGCTGTTCGTATATGGAACGGGGCTGGTCGTGCCGAAGTAGCGCCCGTCCACATGGAACCTGATATTTTGATCGAAGTTCCAAGCCAAGCCGACGATCCCCTGGTAGGCGAACTGTGTGCTGCAGAGCGAGCAACCAGTTATGCTTCCGTCGGCAAAAGCAATGCCGACGCCGGCCCCGACATAGGGCACGAAGGTAGCGCCGGGCATGAAGTCGTAATAGCCGTTGGCCATGAAGGCGAGTTGCTCAATCTTGCCGCTAATCGTCGAGCCGGGGGTGCCGGGGGTGGTCGTGCCGGCGGCGGTCGTCGTGCAGACCCCCCCCGAGTCGCACGAGGTGACCGGGGGAGTGCTCGTGGCGGAAGTGCCGGGAGTGCTGGCACCAGTGCCGTAATTGGATCTGAACACGCCCTCGATCTCGAAACGCGGGCCAACGAAGTCGTAGCCCACAACGCCGCCCGCTGCCCAGCCGGTATTCATGTTATAGCCGCTGTTGACGAGCCAGTTTACGCCGCCTTCGACACCGACGTAGAACCCCTGGAAAGGCTCCCCCTGCTGCGACGTTTGCGCCTGCAACTCAAGCGGTAGCACCCCAAGGACGGTCGAGGCTAGAAGGACGCTCTTGATTTTCATTTGGCAGTTCCCGTTTCAGTTTTTTCACCACACGAGGTCAACATGTGGGTGCAGGCGGAGTGGCACTGCCCCTGGGCGACCAGCACGGCCTCGTGGCGATTGAGCAAGTCGGCCATGGCGCGGCCGACCAACACTTCGCCGCCACGCGAGGTGACGACAATGCGCCGAAAGCCGGCCCGAAGGGCGGTCTTGAGGTCCAGCGCTAGGACAACACGGATCTTCTCTTCAGCCGAATGCTACTTGTGCGTTGTTGCGGGCCTCTTCGATCACCCGGGCGAGACCGTCGAT
>RGPS01000234.1 GCA_010084195.1 Terriglobia bacterium | reverse complement strand
TCGGCGAGCTGCGACGCTTGTAGAGAATAAGCGTCTGACTCTCGTGAAAGCTTCCTCGCGCCGACGGCATCTGCTTTTCGACGTGCCGGTCATCGGGCCCGCAACGATTGAGACCATGATCGCTACTGGAACTACGGTTGTAGCGGTCGATGCCGGTCGAACGCTGCTGCTGGATCGGGAAGAGCTACTGAGTAAGGCCAATGCCGCCGGAATCGCAGTCTTTGGCATGGAGCCGGAGGAAAGTAACTAGATGACGCGTGTAGCGGTAATCGGAGCCGGTGGGTTTGGGCGGAATCATGTTCGTGTTGTGTCGGAAAACAGTCGTGCAGAGTTAGTTTATGTCGTGGACGCTAACTTCAAGCGAGCAAAAGACTTTGCCGATTCGCACGGGTGCCAGGCAGCAACGGCTTACACAGATATTCTTGGCAAAGTGGATGCGGCGATCCTCGCCGTTCCAACAATTGCTCACTGCGAAATCGGCGTCGCGTTGCTGGAGGCCGGAATCGACGTTTTGGTCGAAAAGCCGATAGCTCCCAGCCTGGAAGAAGCCGACCGGCTGATCGCGGCGGCGGAAAAGGGCAGTCGAATTCTGCAGGTTGGCCATCTGGAGCGTTTCAATCCGGCTGTGATTGCGCTGGAAACCCTGGCGACTCTCCCGCTATTTTTCGAAGTGCACCGGATGAGTGTCTTCACCCCGCGTAGCCTTGATGTGGATGTTGTGCTGGACCTGATGATCCACGATCTCGATATTGTTCTATCACTTACGAGGTCTAAGCTAAAAGAGATTCGAGCTGCCGGGATCTCGGTTCTGTCACCCAAAGTCGACATCGCCAATGTCCGGCTGGAGTTCGAAGACGGCTGTATTGCGAACCTGACGGCTAGCCGCGTATCCACGGAAAAGGTTCGCAAGCTTCGTCTGTTCCAGCCCCGGCAGTACGCCTCGCTGGACTATGCCGCGAAGACTTTGGCGGTTTTCACCGTGGGCGGGCCGGACGGAATTGGCTTCGAACAGGTCGTGGTGGAGCCGGGTGAACCCCTGAAGCTACAGTTCGAGGCATTCCTTGATGCCGTTGAGTCGCGGACCACTCCGAAACTGAATGGGCTGGTCGCTCGTCAAACACTTGAAACAGCCCTCGCCGTTCTTGATAAGATCGGGGAACACGCGGGTGTCGTTTCGCGCACCCTTGCGGAATGGAAGTCCTGATCTGCCGGATACTGATTCCATCGTTCCTGAGCCTAAGCTGAACCTTCTCCTCGACAGAGACATGGTGTGGGAGGCCCGTCGCTTTCGGGTGGCGGCGATTGGTTCGGCCCTCGTTCATCTCTTACTCACCACTGTCGCCCTCAACGTAAAAGAGAGTCCGTACGTTCCGCGGCAGCCGGAACGTATGCTTGTGCAGCGAGTGACACCCCTCTATACACCTCCGGAACTAACTCAGAAAGCAGCGAACAAAGTACCGATTTCAAAGGAGTTATCGGTTGAGTCCATCGCTCCCCGACCGACCCTGAAAGCCCCCTCTCCGGCGCCTGCTGCGGCCAAACCTCAGGTTGCCACCATTGCTCCACCAATACCGGCACCTCCCACGCCCCGGGAAACTCCGCGCCAGGTCGTGATCGAGCCTCCGAAAATCGAATCCCCGGTGCAGGGAATCCAGACAGCGCAGCTTCCTAAGTCTAATCTTCCCAATCCGGAAGCGGAGAAACCGAAAGTTGCATTTGAGAGTATTGCGGCTGGCAATCTGGCCCCGGGTACAGGCTCGGGGAGGGGAACTGGCCTGATCCAGGTTCCTTCCGCGTCCATTCAGGAAGCGGTCCGGAGCCTCTCCCGGTCTTCCGGAACCATCGGAGCCATTTCCATTGGCGATATTAGTGCCGAAGATAGTGGCATGGGGCCCGGCCTGAATTTACCTCCCTCCGCCGGACGGCCACGTTCCAACCTGGAACTGAAATCCGACCCGATGGGAGTCGACTTCCGGCCCTATATGCTCCAGGTGCTGGCGGCCGTCCGCCGAAGCTGGTTTGCAGTCTACCCGGAAGCAGCACGGCTTGGTCAAAGAGGGCAGGTGGTCCTCCAGTTCGCCATCGCAAAGCAGGGCGGGGTAACCAAGGTCATTTTCTCCGGTGCATCCGGGGCGAAGGCGCTGGACCAATCTGCCGTCGCTGCCATCAGCGCTTCAAACCCGTTGCCGCCTTTACCCAGTGATTTCAAAGGAGACCGCATCGTTCTCCAAATGACCTTCCTGTACAACATGCCCCGGTAATACCCTTCGCCGCCATGTACCTGCCCTCCCATTTTCGAGAAGATCGACCGGAAGTGTTGCACCGCCTGATGCAGGAGTACCCTTTGGCGGCCCTCATCAGCAGCGGCCCCTCGGGACTGGCCGCCAACCACCTGCCCCTGCTCCTAGACCCCACAGCGGGGCCCTGCGGCACACTTACAGGCCATTTGGCTCGGGCCAATGACCAATGGCGCGACTTCGGGCACGCGGAGGTCCTCGCCATCTTTCAGGGCCCGCAGAGCTACGTCAGCCCGGACTGGTACCCCTCGAAGCATGAAACCGGCAAGGCCGTGCCTACCTGGAACTATGCCGTGGTCCATGTCCGGGGCACCATTGAAATCTTCGAGGATGCAGCCAGGCTCCGTGGCTTCCTTTCACGCCTGACAGAGCAGCACGAAACTTCCCGCCCCACCCCCTGGGCCGTCGCCGATGCCCCAACGGAGTACATCGACAACCTGACCCGCGCCATTGTCGGGTTCGAACTCCGGATCACAGGGATTGAGGGTAAGTGGAAAGTGAGCCAGAACCAGCCCGAGCGGAATCGCGAAGGCGTGGTTGCCGGGCTTACTGCGGAACTCGGGGCGTCAGGCGCGGACATGGTGGAACTGATTTCCCGGAACCGAACGGTATGATGAGGTGTCCAACCCCAAAGCTTATGCGGCGTCTATTTGTATTTCTTATAACTCCAGCCTTGTTCGGCGCTTTTCTTTCTGCCGCACTTCTCCCTGACACCATCGGCCACTGGCAAAAAGGCGAATCGGGGGCTGCCAAAATTCCCGATCAGACGGTCTGGGAAGAGTATGGACTACAAGAGTCAGAGAGCACGCCCTATTCGGATGCGGGCAAGAAGTTTGTCCTCACCGCCTATCGCTTCTCTGACGGGACCGGTGCCATGTCGGCCTTTGATCAGCTTCGGCCTGTAGATGCCAAGCCCATTAAAATCATGGGGATGACGGTACAAAACGAAACCACGCAAATAGTCTCTGCCGGCAACTTCATTTTTGTCGCCGAAGGCTATCGGCTCCTGCCGGAAGAGCTGAGCCACCTGTTCGCGACGGCTCCGAAGTATGCCCGGTCGCCCCTGCCAACTCTGCCGAAATACCTGCCTGCGGGCGCGGGTTTGAATTCCGAACGCTACATCACCGGGCCGGTCAGCCTGGCTCGCTTTGCTCCGGCCATTCCGCCGTCCACGGCCGCGTTCCGGTTCAGCGCAGAAGGCGTGCTGGCGAAGTACGGCCCGGAAGGCAAAGAAACGACTCTTGTAATTTTCAGCTACCCCACCATGGAAATGGCGCGTGACCGTACCGTGGCCTTCAGTCAGGTGCCGGGGGCGATTGTGAAGCGTTCCGGGCCGCTGGTAGCCATCACCCTGGGCGCGCCTACAGCCGATGACGCCGAGAAGCTGCTGGCGCAGGTCAAGTTCTCGGCCGACATCACGGTGCCTCACCAGCTGCCGGGCCTCAAAGATAACCCGGGTAACCTCCTGTGGAATGTCGCCATTCTGTGCGGGGTGCTGGTCGCCCTGTGCCTGACCTCCGGGCTTGCCTTTGGCGGTCTTCGCTATCTCTTTCGACGGTCCGGGGAGCACGGCGACGAGAACGAAATGATCTCGCTGCATATTTCTGATCGTCGTGGCGAAAAACTCTGAAGTGCTTTGTATCGTGTGCTTTGGGTGTGGTTGCCGCTGTCGGGGCCGCATGAGTATTTTGTTGCTAAGTCTTTACAAATGAAATGCTTGCCGTATTATCCTTAGTGCACTGCATTTCCACTTGACGAACGGTCCCGGAAAACCTTAAGATCCAAGCACAAAGTTTTTGGCGGTTGTGATGCCGTCGAAGATGATTCTCCCAATCGAGAACCGTTCCCCGGAACCGTTCACAAAGAAAAAGCCCACCTCGAAAGGTGGGCTTTTCAGTTCTGCAGATGTCGCTGCCGGAGCGTGAAGCTACTTCACGTTGTAGATGGGGGCCACTGTCACCAGCGCAACCCCCACCACTAACAGCACGAGCATGGAGGTCAGCAGCCCCTTCACCTTGCTGTCTGCATCCGAAAATTCCTTCCACAGCAACAGACCACTCAGCGTGCCCACCAGAATTCCCCCCTCAGAGAGGGCAAAGCTAATGGCGGCAGGCACCTGAGCTATCGGGTCCGCCTTGGCCACAACTACCCTGGCAAGAATGGCACTCACCCAGAGCATGCCACCGAGGATTCCCATATAGTGGGCCTTGATGTTGCCCTTGAAGTACTCCCCGAAGTCCAGAACCTTGCCCTGAACGGGAAGATTCATGAAGAACAGATTGTAGACGAAAGTGGACAAAACGACGCCAATTGCCACAACTCCGATGAGACCGTACGGTCCCAGGCCGATGTCACTATCTCGGGCGAGGTCGAGGAGCGGGGTGTTAGAACCCATCAGGACACCGCCTGCAATCGCCAGAGCGAGGCCCTTGGCGCTGAAGTTCTTCTTTGTAGACTTTGTCTTACCCTGCTGAATCAACGCAGCCAGCTGGTTGATGACATTGGCCTTAAATGCCATGCAGGCGACCGCGGTCGTGGCTACAAGGCAAAAGGCTCCTGCTCCCAGCAACAGCAGGGTGGCACTGCCCGGAGTCAGGATCAGGCTCCAGATGCCGCTCACCACAATGGCCATACCGAGGGCGATGGGAAAGGCGATGGCGATACCGGTCAGCGAGATCCCCGCCAGCATCATCAGATTCCCGAGGTTGATCAGGCAGCCCGCGAGGAACCCGTAGACTTCCTGCCTCTTACCGGCATTGCGGATGTCATCGATAAAGGAAAATCCATCCCAGCCGAGGCTGCCAAGCGTAAAGGCCGCCAGCAGAGCCGCGAAGATGACTCCCAGGGAGAAGTCGAAATAGTAAAGTTCAAACCGCCACTTGCCCCCCGCGGCCTTAAAAGTACTGGCCCAGAGGCCGGAGCAGATCATGCCGAGAACCAGCAGGAGAATGGAAAAAAGGTATGTTGATGGAAGTATCATCAGGGGTTCGTTTCTTAGCTACCGTACAACGCTATCGTGTTGCAGGTCAAGGACCCGGCATTCCGGCATGGATTTGCCTGCGTAGTAACTGAGGCCATAATTCAAAAAGCGGGGCTTGGGGGGGGCGCAGGTGGGGTGCTGGCTGAGCCAGAGCGGTCGGGCCGTGGCGGCGCTGTCAATGGCCGGAAAGGTGGCGAACTCGAACCAGAGAAAGGCCAGGCCAGCGGTTACTAAGGCAACCGGGACGGCCAGGCGCCTTCCTCGTCTCGCCAGCGCGAGGACCGTGGCCGCGAGGCCGGCTACTCCCACCCAAAGTGCCAGGGGCCAGGCGATCTCTGCGGCTCGCAGCCCGTCAGCCAGAGCCTGGGGGACCACGTGCGACGCCAAAGGCAGCAGCCCCAACAAGGCCATGGGCGCGATCATCGCCCGCTCCGGGCGTGCCGTTCGGGCCAGGCCGAGGGCGAGCAGGATAGCAATTGCCGGCAAAAGTGGCAACACGTAGTGGGGCAGCTTGTTAACGGTGGCAGAAAGAAAAACGAAGCCAAAGCCCACTACTACCCAGAGCGTTCGGACCCGGGCATCACCGCGCGGCCCGGGGGCGAGGCTGAGCAGCGGAAACCAGGGAAACAAAAGCATTACCAGCACCGGGAGGTAAAACCAAACGGGCTGGACGTGTTGCAGCGCGGTAGATGTGGCGCGGCCCAGTTGGTGTTCCAGGAAGAGCACCCGGAAAAACTCAGGGCCATTTCTGAGGCCACACCAGACATGCCAGGGCAGGGCGATCATCAGGAAGGTGCCTATAGGTGCCGGGCGCAGCAGGTACCTCCATCGACGGTCCAGCAGCAGGACGGGCGCAAACAGGACCAGCCCTACCAGGCTCTTCGCCAACACAGCCAGTCCCAGTGCGGCACCCACCGCGATCGCCCGACGCCCCGAGAGGTCGCCTTCGAGAGATATCAGCAGGGCAGCAGAGAAGGCTATGGCAAGCGGAATATCGGTGATGGCGATGTGGCTGTAGGCCAGCCAACCGACGCTGGTGGACAGCAGCGCAACCGCATAGGTCGCCACCCGGCTATCCCAAAGGGTTCGCACCCGGTGCCAGAAAAAAGCCAGGAAAGAGAGGCTCAGCAAGGCAACAGGGAGCCGCGGGGCCACTTCCGGACCCAGGTCCAGCCGGAAACCCAACCCGGTGAGCCAGTACAGAAGAACTGGCTTTTCGAACCAGGGGGTGCCCCAGAGGCGCGGCGTGATCCAGTCCCCGGAGCGGGCCATAGCCTGGCCGATCGCCGCATAGCGCGGTTCGTCAACGCTGACCAGGCCCATGGCGCCCAGGTTCAGGAGGTAGAGTGCCAGGCAGAGAACGAGGGCGGCCATCCCGGCCACCTTTTCGGCGGTTTTATTCACCAGGTTTTAGTATGACCGGGTCCTGAACGTGCCCCAGCCAGCCGATCATCTGTCGCAGCGCCTGGTACCCGGCGAGGCGGGCGGCGTCAGTATCCTCACTCTCCGCGCGGGCGACGTGCTCCCGCATTTGCCGGAAGACGATGGGGTCGAGCGAGAGCAGGGCATCAGAGGCCGAGGCCGCGTACTTCACCAGGACGTAACGGATCAGGTCCCGCAACGGCACACCGGTCAGTTCCGACAGGTTGCGCATGGTGGGCATCGGGTCGGCTGCCGAATAGCAGGCTACTTCGGCGCGGAAATTCGCGTGGGGATCATTTTGGGGCGGATCGGGTGTCATGGGCGGGCCTCCGGAGCAAATGCCGCCAGGTTGCCGATACCTGACCGACCTTTCGGGTTGTGGGACGTATTCGCCAGCGCTCGTTGGCACATGGCCTGGTCTTGCACGACCAGAGAATTTTCACAATTATCGTGGCCGGCAGTCTGCGTGTCAGGCTGATACTCTGTTGGAAATCGCGATCCGGGGGCCGTATCGGGCCACTCCCTCACAGTCGCGGTTCGGTAGCCGCATGGCCGTGCCGCCGGGACAAACACAGCCAGTTTGCTGGCCACCGACCGACGTTTGGGGTTGTCGGAAGAGGTATTCGCCAGCGGTCGTTGGCGCATGGACTGGTCTTGCACGACCAGAGAATTATCGTGGCCGGCAGTCTGCGTGTCAGGCTGATACTCTGTTGGAAATCGCGATCCGGGGGCCGTATCGGGC
>RGPS01000233.1 GCA_010084195.1 Terriglobia bacterium | reverse complement strand
CAGACAAACGATCAACATCGAGAAGACCATAAGCAGTCCCCCCTTTCTACTCCGGTAGATTTGCAGACCCCGCCCTGATTCGGCGGGGTTTTGCACGTATGGAGTCCGGATGCTCCTGCAAACTTCGCCTCTGCAAGATCGGAGTAGAACTTTCAGGATAGACAGATCGCCCGGTGGTCCGCTATTACCCCATCCGCAATTTGGAGGTATTACCGTTTGGTGACGGGAGAGGCTCGTACCTGTCCTTTAGGTGGGGTGCATCTAGCGTTGGGGGAAATATATAATCAAGGGCGACAATGAACTGGCAAAAGTGGTTGGTCGCTCCGTGCGCAGCGTTGGTGGTGACGTTTGTAGTTGTGGCGGCTCCGCCTGCGAAGTTGGCCCCGGTTGACGGGCCTGGGTTTGCGCGTGATGTGGCTCCGATCATTAAGAACAACTGCACGGGTTGCCATAACGCTTCGATGATGTCGGGCGGGGTGAACCTGTTGCCCTATCTGGACGGGACGACGCTGCAGACGGACCGTGCCGCCTGGAACACGATTATCCAGAAAATCGAATCGGGGGAAATGCCTCCGCAGGGTATGCCGCGGCCGGCTCAGCCTGTGATGAATACCCTGGTGACGTTTGCGAAGGGTGAGTTCACGAAGGCAGATGCTTCAGTGAAGCCGGATCCTGGACGTGTGACAGCTCGGCGGCTGAATCGGAATGAGTATCGGAATACGGTGCGGGATCTGCTGGCGGTGGATTTCCGGGCGGACAAAGATTTCCCGACGGATGATTCCGGGTATGGGTTCGACAACATTGGCGACATTCTGACGGTCTCTCCAATTTTAATGGAGAAGTACCTGAATGCGGCAGAGGCGATTGCTTCGCGGGCACTGGGCGCGGATCCATTGCCGAAGAAGCCGATTGAGTTTACCTATGAGTTGAAGAACCGCAACATCCGCCGTTTGGATTTTTCGACCGTGGAAGCTTCGCACCGGGTGGACTTCGATGGCGATTATACGGTTCGGTTTGGTTTTCCTGGGGAGCGTCCGGCGGATGCGAAGCCGGTGCAAATGGCCTTCTACATGGATGGCCTGCTGCTGAACACAATTGAGGTGGCGACGAAGCCCTCCGGGCTGGTTTACTTCAATCCGTTCTCCGATGCGGAGTTCAAGGTTTATCTGCCGGAAGGCGACCATGTGTTCCGGGCACAGTTCCTGAACGATGATTTCGTGAAGACCCTGGATGCCAAGGACGCTTACAGCGACAAGAAGAACAAGTTCATTGGGTCGATGACATTTGTGGGGCCGTACGCGTCGAAGGTGGAAAAGGCGAGTCGCAAGAAGGTTCTGATTTGCGACGTCAAGACGGGCCAGGCTTGTGTTGAGAAGATCGTGGCCAATTTGGCGCGGCATGCTTACCGGCGTCCGGTGAAGCAGGCGGAAGTTACGGCGCTGATGAAGTTTGTGGCGATGGCGAAGGGTCAGGGGCAGTCGACGGAACAGGGGATTCAGCTGGCACTGGAAGCGATGCTGGTTTCGCCGGAGTTTTTATTCCGGGTGGAGAAGGATCCGAACCCGACGGACCCGGAGAAGGTGCACCGGATCTCGGATGTGGAACTGGCGTCACGGCTGAGCTACTTCCTGTGGAGTTCCATGCCGGACGATGAACTGCTGCAGTTGGCTGAAACGGGCAAGCTGAGTGTTCCGGCGACGCTGGACGCGCAGGTGAAGCGTATGATGACGGACAAGAAGGCCGGGGCGTTTGCGGATAACTTCGCAGGGCAGTGGCTGGAGGTTCGGAATCTGGATTCGATTAAGCCGGATCCGCAGAAATTCCCGTTGTGGACTCCGGAGTTAAAAGATGCGATGCGGAGTGAGACGAGTTTGTTCTTCCAGCATATTTTGGCGGAGAATAAGCCGATTTCGGACTTCCTGAACGCGAAGTATACGTTCCTGAATGAGCCGCTCGCGAAGTTTTACGGGATTGAGGGTGTGAAGGGTCCGGATTTCCGCCGGGTGGATTTGACTACCGAGCAGCGTGGCGGGGTTCTGAGCCAGGCCAGTGTCCTGGCGGTATCGAGCTACCCGAGCCGGACGTCGCCGACGATTCGCGGGAAGTATGTGTTGAACAATATATTGGGCACGCCCCCGCCGCCCCCGCCGCCGGACGTTCCGGCGCTGGATGATTCAAAGGTGGGCAGCGATGTTTCGTTGCGGAAGCAACTGGAAGCGCATCGGAATAATCCGGTTTGCGCGTCGTGCCACAACCGGATGGATGTTCTGGGTTTTGGGCTGGAGAATTACGATGCGATCGGCAAGTGGCGCACGCTGGACGGAAAGTTCCCGATTGACGTGGGCGGCACGATGCCGAACGGGAAGAGTTTTAGTTCCGCTGCGGAGATGCGGACTGTGTTGATGGAGAGTTTGCCACTGGTGTCGCGGAGTCTTGTCGAGAAGGTGATGACGTATTCGATGGGGCGCGGCATGCAGGTTTATGACAACCGCGCGATTGATGAGATCAATAAGCGGGTTCAGGCGGATGGGTACAAGTTCCAGACGTTGATATATGAAGTAGTGCGGTCGCTGCCTTTCCAATCGCGGCGTGGTGAAATGGTTACAGTCCAGAAAAATAGTAAGCCGAAGGAGATTGCCGGAAAATGATCACGAAGAAAGCTCTGCCGAGAAGAGCATTCCTGCGCGGGGTAGGCACCGCGGCTATTGGACTTCCATTCCTGGAAGCGATGGCACCGGCTATGACGCCGGCCGCCAAGGCCCCGGTTCGGATGGCGTTCTTTTACGTCCCGAACGGCATGATGATGGACAGCTGGAATCCGACGTATGAGGGCAAGCTCACGGAGATGCCCCGGACTCTGAAGCCCCTGGACCCGTTCAAGGAAGACATCCTGCATATCGGCAACCTCACGCACAATACGGGGCGCGCGTTGCTGGACGGCGCGGGTGACCACGGGCGTTGTTCGGGGTCTTATCTGACGGGCATTCAGGTGAAGAAGAGCCTGACCGAGATTAAGAACGGCGTGTCGTTCGACCAGGTTGTGGCGAACAAGATTGGTAAGGAGACGCGCTTCCCGTCACTGGAACTGGGCATGGAAGACGCCCGGCAGGCGGGTGATTGCGACTCGGGATACGCGTGTGCGTACACGAACAATCTGGCGTGGCGAAGCGAATCACAACCGCTGCCTCCGGTACTGGATCCCCGGGCGCTGTTTGAGAGGATGTTCGGGTCAGGGCAGCCGATGACGCCGGAAGAGAAGGCGCGGCAGGCGAAGTATCGGCGGAGCATTCTGGACTTCGTGAGCGATGACACGCGGAAGCTGCAGTCCACTTTGGGACCGACGGATAAGCGGAAGCTGGAAGAGTACCTTTCGTCGATCCGGGAAGTAGAGCGGCAGATTGAGCGCGCTGAGAAGGATAACGCGCAGATTGATCCGAAGATGGACAAGCCGTATGGTGTGCCGGCGGATTTTGCTGAGCACTTCAAGTTGATGTCGAACATGATGGCGATTGCGTTCCAGGCGGACCAGACGCGAATCATCACGTTCCTGATGACGCGTGAAGGTTCTTCGCGGCCGTATCGTGAACTGGGGATTCCGGATGGGCACCATCCGTTGACGCATCACCGGAATCAGGCGGATTTGATGGAGAAAGTTCGGCTGATCAACACGTATCATGTGCAGCAGTTTGCCAGCTTTGTGGAAAAGATGAAGACGACACAGGAAGGCGATGGCAGCCTGCTGGATAACTGCATGCTGATCTACGGCGCGGGCCTGTCGGATCCGAATGCTCACCTGCACGAAGATCTGCCGACAATTTTGGTCGGTAAGGGCGGCAATTACTTCAAGACGGGGCGGCGCGTGATGGCTCGCCGGGAGACTCCGATGTGCAACCTGTTCCTGACGATGATGGACAGGATGGGGGCTCCGGTGGATGACTTCGGGGATGCAAATGGCCGCCTGGCAGGGATGGATCTGCCGGGCTTGGATTTGGCGTAAACGCGTATGCAGTTTGGACGAGGTAAGCCCGCTGCGGGGGCGTTTTTTGACAGCGATTTCCAGAGTGTGGACAGCCTGCTGGCAGTAGCTTTGCTGCATGGTTTACAGGGTAAGAGTGAGTGCCGGGTTGCCATTGTAACAGTGAGCCGCAATAACCTGAAGGTTGCGGGTTATGTGGACATGGTGGAGCGGTTCTATCGTGGTCCGGCTGCGGTGTTTGCGCAGGTGCCGCCTCCGGGGATGATTACGACCGGGGATGGCGGGGTTGTGTCGCCGGGTTTGACGGAACCGTTTGCGAAGAAGAAGGCAGATGGGTCGCCGTTGTATGCGAACAGGGTTGCGCGCGTTTTGGATACGGGCGACCCGAGCACATTGATTCGCAATTATCTGCAGGCGCAGTACGAGAAGAGTAGTTATTTCGTGCTGGCGGGGCGGGCGACGAATCTGGCGGTGGCTTTGGATTTCAAGGGCGTCAAGGATTTGGTGAAGGAGCGATCTTCGCACCTGGTGATTGCGGGGGTGGAGAGTTTTCTGGCGGATCCGTGGGCGGCCCGGAAGGTATTGGCTGAGTGGCCGACTCCGGTGACGTTTGTTCCGGATGAGGTGGGCAAGGCGATTCCCTTCCCTGCGTCGGCGATTGAGAAAGAGTTTCCGGCGAATACTCCGGATCATCCGGTGGCTGCGGCTTATGCGGCCTGGCAACAGATGCCGTATGGTGCGTCCACGACGGCTCTGGCTGCGGCGTTGTATGCGACAAGGCAGAAGGAACCTTACTTCAAGGCGGAGACCGGCACGGTGACGGTGGGCGCGGATGGACGGCTGGGTTTTGTGGCGTCGGCTTCCGGGAAACATACACAGTTGAGCGTGGACCCGGCTTTGAAGGATAAGGTTTTGGCGGCTTATGTGGAGTTGGCGAGCGCTAAGGTTGTGCTGCCGCAGCGGTTCCGGCCACCAGCAGCAGTTGATCCGGTGAAGGTCCCGCCGAAGCAACCGTAGCCTGCCTCGGCGGGACCCGCCAGATCTACTTCTTCGCGGCTCCGAAGAGCTTGCCGATGGCGGACGCTGCGTCGAGTCGGGTGGTGATGACGAAACGGAGCACAGTGGGCGACTGAAGTGAGCCTTTGTTGCCAAAACTCGCGTCGAGGCCGACCATTACCGGCATATTGGGGATTTTTAAGCGGGTCTCCAGCATGTGACGAGGTTCGACGCGATAGCCGGTGACTGATTTCCCGATAGAGTTGTCGGTTGCCTTGGTTTCGCTGAACAGGAAGGGCGTCTGGAGTGACCGATCCTGCCCAAAGATGTAGTCGACGTAGCCCAGAAGTTCCGGGGCCAGTTGGCGGTTGCGACGGACGTTTTCCAGCAATTCGTAGCGATAGAAGCCAAACCGTGCGCCTGTGCCATAAAACGGCAGAGCTTGTTTTTCATGGGTGGGCGAGGTATCCGATTTTCCGGCCACTGGGCCTCGGAGGGTACTCAACTCGGGCGGGTAAGTGGTAACGGTTTGTTTGGTGAGGACGCCCCCGTCCACCCAGGCGGCACCGTACTTGACGAGGGGACCGAAAGTGAACGTGTTCAGGTGGCCGTCTTTCCACCAGTCCATGCCGGCGACCCTTAAGGGGATATAGGCACCGAGTTGAAACCAAACCGACTGCTTTTGTTCAGCACTGGCTTTGACCGAGTCCGACAGTCCAGGCAGGACTACGGCGGACTGACTCAGGCGGCCCTCGGAAAAGAGGTGCAACGCCCAACCAAAATCGGTTGGAGAAAGCTTGTCCACATCCTTCTTGTTCAGGAGGCTCCCGTTGTAGGCAGCCGCCTCTGTGTAGAAAGACAGGTAGGGGTCGGCCTGGGCAAAGGAACCATTCGACTGCCCCACCGCGACTCCTGCTGCGAAAGTTCCGCGAAGTCGGCCCCAGTCTGCGTCAACCGAGTCGATATACCGTGTGTCGACACTTGCAGTGAGTTTGGGTGTTGAACCGGATGGCTGCGCGAGGACGCACAAACCGTGGTCGAGGCCGGAGCGGAACGCGACCTCCCATTTTTTGTCAGTAACCGGGACTTCCTGACTATCTAGGACCCTGCCGTAGGCACAACGGAGGGAATTGATTTCCTGATCGGACGCCGCTGTTTGTTGCAAGGTCTTCGTAAGCTCTTCCATTTGTGTCTTGTTTTTTGCCATCCTGGCCGCCTTGAGTTGATTGAAGGTCTGGAGGCGCTGGGGCAGATTCAGTGATTTGAGGAGGGTAGGGCCGTAGTCAGCTCCGGGCAGGGCAGGCACGGAGGGCTTGGGATCGGTTGGCGGGTTGGAGCCAACCTCAGCCCCGGGCACTGCTGGCACGGAGGGCTTGGGATCGGCTGGAGGGTTGGAGCCCACTTCGGCCAGTCCGGAGTTTCCAAGGGGAGCAATCAGGAATACCCTGACCTTGGCGACAGAACCGCTTACGGCGCCTGTGATTTTACCCTGCCCTTCTTTGATGGGCCAGTCAATTTTTACTGTGGTTCCCTGCCCCACGGTCACCGGCGCCGAAGCCGACGACGAGCCAAGCACCCCACAATTGAGGGTCCAGGAAACAAGAACCTTGTCGCCTTGTTTCTGCGGTCCCGGCAGTACGATGCGAAATGTTCCTTTGGTACCGTCCGCCATGGCCGCAACGACGGGGATTGGTTTATTGGCGACAGACGCCGAGACTGTGGCGACGCCGCCGGGGCAGCCGGTTGCCTGACCTTCAATGATGGAAGATGCGTCATCCAGGGAGTTTAGAATGGGCGGATCGACGACCATTTGCGCGAACAGCGATGTCGCTGCAAACGATGTCGCTACAAACAGGGACCCGAGGGTGAGTAAGTGTGTTTTCTTCATATGACCTCTGTTTGAAGAAGCGAGAAAAGTCAGGAAGAAGGGACAGTGCGTTATTCCGGGTTGGGTTCCCCGTGGATCCCCAACGAGGTGTTCGACAAAGCGGAACGATTTGCGCACCGAACGAAACGATCACGAAGCCAGATCTACAGCGCTGCGATCAGCGAGTGTGTCGCCCGCCATTTCGACAATGAAATCACCACGGCCATCAATCGCTCGGTTGATCAGATTCGGGCAGCCGGTGCGGGCGCTGACGTCTTTAGCCGGCGGGGTGCCGAGCTGATGTTGCAAAGAGTAGCGTGGTGATTTCGCAAGGCGAGATCTGGTGGGCGGGCTTACCTGCGCCAGTTGCAGAAGGAGGCATTCAACGTGGTTCTCACCTTGCGGGATACGGGTCTGGCGCACGACGCAATTCCGGGGCGATAGCGGCCAGCCCACACCAGTGACGCGTTACTCGGGATTAGGGGCTTCGTCGGGAGCGTCGAGACCTTTGGGGTGGTGGAGGGCGGTGAGTTCCATTTCTTCGCGGAAGTCCTGGATGATTTCGGGGTTGGGTTCCCCGTGGATCCCCAACGAGGTGTTCGACAAAGCGGAACGATTTGCGCACCGAACGAAACGATCACGAA
>RGPS01000232.1 GCA_010084195.1 Terriglobia bacterium | reverse complement strand
GATTCCCGTTCACGGTCAGCACCGGGGGCTGCACAGGGTGCGCCAGGGGCGTTGCCGGTGACGCAGCTCCCGTCGCCACCTCCGCATCCACCGCTCCCATTCCAGCCAGATACAGGATGATCACCTCACCCGGTTTCGCCGGTGCTGCCGCACTGATCAGGCTGTAATCCGCATGCTGCGCAATTACCCCGCCACTGCCATACGCTGCGATGCCGGGCGACACCGGCACAACACTGATCGGAACCGGACTGCTCAGTGCCCCGTTCACGTTCACCTGGACCTCATATTGATTCCCGGCCTTCAGCTCATACGGCAATTGCGCATTAATCTGGCCCGGTGCCACATAGTACAGCGGCGCAGCTACCCCACCTATCTGCACCGAGGTCCCCCCCAAGCCAACTGGCAGCGGTGTCTTACCTGCTGCAACCGGCTCACTGCCCAGATTCGAACCGTAGAGCTGCAGGACTGTCCCGGGTGCCAGCCCTCCACCGATTGCCGGTACAAACACATGCAGTACCCCGTTCGCTGCCAGCAGCGGAGGCGTATTGCTCGATACCTGCCCAGTGATCTGCACCGTCCCGCCAAGCCCATTCAGGCCTGTTGCCGTCGCGATGATGCTCACCTGCGGCGATGCTGCCCGCGGGATCCACGTTCCCGAATACTTGCCCGAAATATTATCGATCGCATGCAGCTTCAACGGTGGATCCTCATTGGAGAACGACGTCACTACCTGTGCATCCGACACAGCCGTTCCGCAATCGTCCATCACACTCACCGCTACTTCCAACGGCCAGCCCATCAGTTGCTGGAAGTTATTCACCAGACCAACCTGCGTGCCAATCAGTTTCGTGGGAGTACATCCTGCCGGGCCCGCTGCCGTGGTTGCCCGTTGCGATGCCCCTTGCGATGCCCCTTGCAATGAACGACTCGTCAACGTCGAACCCGCCGCCGGCGCACCAGCCACAACCAGCAGCGTTACACTCACGGTCCGCACCCCGGCACTCGCATAGGCAAAGCTCACACTCCCCCGATAAACGCCCGCCGCCAGACCTGTTGTATTCACAGAAACCGCCGCTTGTCCCGGCGCACTCGAAGAGGTAAACCCGGTCGCCGGGCTCACGGAAAGCCACCCCGCACCGTCTTCCGTCGCAATAGACGCCTGATACGCCAGCGGATTCGTCGAAGCCGCGAAGACCTGGACCGTCTGTATTGACTTCGTTACGCCAGCAGCCGGGACAAACACCAGGCCGGCCGGCGATGGCTCCGGTTTAACCGGAATCGCCGCAGCCATAACATTCAGGACTACCTGATAATCCACTGGCGAATTCACCACGTCAGCAGACGTCACCCGGATCGCTCCGTAGTATGTCTGTGCCGTAGTGCCCGTAAGTCCTGACGGATCCACGGCGTAAGACACCACGCCAGGAACACCCGCATTCGCCGTTCCTTCGGAAGTGTTCAGGGTCAGCCACGATGTTCCCGACAACACCGTTGCATTCCAGTGAATCGCAGATTGATAGTTCGGCAACGAAATCTGGAATGTGCCGTTCGGGTTTCCAGGCGAACCTTTCACCGTCATCTGATACTGCACCCCGCCTGGGGCCAGCAGGATCACAGGCTTCGGCGCCACGGCCAGCGTCACCGGCAGCGTTACTGACCCTGCCGACGTTGCGAATACAACCGTCCCCGAATAAAAGCCCGACCCCAACCCCGCCGGATTTACCGTCACATTCAGCGGCACTGCCGGTCCCGCCCTCAAGCTCCCGGGCAGGCTCCCCACTGAAATCCAACTGGCTGACGCTGTCGCCGACGATATTGTGATCGTCCCTCCACCCGCGTTCCGTACTCCCACCGACTGCGCCTGCGCTCCCGCACTCGCTTCAACCGAACGAAACGCCAGCACTCCGCTCGTCAACGCAATCACCGGCGCCGGTGCCGTCACATTCAGCGAGACGGTCACCGTTTTTACGCTGCCCGCACACGGACTGGGCGCAATGCAGGTCGCCGTCACCGTCGTCTGATACGCCCCCACACTCAGAAGGTCTCCCCCGCCTGTTGCCGTAGCTCCCAGCACTGCACTCGACAGCCCCACAGTAATTCCACCCGGGGTAGTGCCCCCGCCCGTCACACTCAGCCAACCTACGGCCGGAGATACCTGAACTGTGTAGTTCAGCAACTGCTGAATTACGCTGGAGCGAACCGTAATACTCGCCGGCGCCGGCACCACACTCGCGCCTGACATCAGATCAAACAGCACCGTGCTGCCCGAGAGAATCAAATCAGCGTTTGCCGGATTGATGAGGATCGTTACCGGCGCGCTGGCCTCGCCACCTCCCCCATCTTTCACACGAAGCGTGAACCCTGCGGTACCCGCCGAGGTTGGAATCCCCGCGATCTCCGGATTGCTGAAACTCAGCCCGGCAGGCAGTGAACCAGCACTTATAGAGAACGTATACGGTTTCACTCCCCCCGTAGCCGTCATGATCTGCAGCGGATATTCGCTCCCGACCATGCCGGTCGGGAACGACGAAATATTTAGTGTCAGCGGCGCTGCACTCAACTTGGGGGTCACACTGTTCGACGGCTCGGAGGCTGCACCACTCCCGCTGGTATTGCCAGCCGTCACTGTGCACGTGTAGGCCCTGCCATTCGTAACTCCGATGACCGTGATCGGGCTTGTGGTTCCACCTCCCGTAACTCCATCCGGATTACAACTAACGGCGTAGCTCGTGATCGCCGAACCGCCATTGCTCACCGGAGCGGTGAAACTCACCGTTATGTTTCCATCCCCGGCCGTTGCAACCACTCCGCCCGGCGCCCCTGGCACTTCAACCAGCGTGAACGTGTTCGAAGCCGCCGAACTCGCGCCGGTGCCCACACTACTGGTCGCACTTACCGTGCACGTATATCCCACTCCCCGGGTAATTCCGGCAACTGTGATCGGGCTCGCCGTCCCGCTCACCTTGATTTCACCGGCATTGCAACTCACCGTATATCCCGTAATGGCCGCCCCACCGCTGTCTGCGGGGGCCACAAAACTTACCGCTAACGCTCCGCGGCCACCCGTAATCGTCACTCCCGTCGGCACTCCAGGTAACCCCACCGGCAAGACCGAATTCGACGCTGCCGACGCTGCTCCTGTGCCCACCTCGTTCGTCGCCGTAACGGTGCAAATGTACGCCGTTCCATTCGTCAGGCCCGTCACCGTGATCGGACTTATGGTTCCCGTCGCCGTCAGCGAACCGCAGGCAGCCGTATAGCCCGTGATCACCGCTCCACCTGTGAAGCCAGGTGCTGTGAATGTAATCGTTACCCTGGTGTTCCCCGCGGAAATAGTCGTAATTGCCGGAGCTCCCGGTAACACCGCGGCCACAATGAATGTCTGGATTACCGGCGCCGCTGCGGCATAACGGCTGCTCCCCAACTGATCCGCAATCAACGTACAAGTGCCCGGCGTGACAAACGTTACGGTGCCGCCTGAAGTCACCGTACAGACTCCCGTTGTCGCTGAGATAAACGTCACCCCATTTCCCGAAGGTCCGCCAGTCGCTGTCACTGTCAACGTCGTCCCAAAGTTCTGCGTCCCCGGGTTCCCAAACGTGATCGTCTGCGGAGTCCCCGCCACTGTCACCGACTGGCTCACCTGCGGCGCAGCGGCGTAAACACTGTTCCCTGCCTGATCCGCCGTAAGCGTACACGTGCCGGAGATCAGGAACGTCACCGTGGCTCCCGACACCGTACAAACGGTCGGCGTGCTGGAAGAGTACACAACCGCCAGACTCGAACCGGCCGTAGCCCCAAGAGTCAGCGGCGTCCCTGCCGTCTGCGCTCCAGGCTGCGCAAACGTGATCGTCTGCGGAGCCTTCGGGGTCACCGAGTTGGACGCTGCCGAGGCTGCGCCTGTGCTGCCGTTACTCGCAGTTACCGTGAACGTATAAGCTGTCCCGTTGGTTAATCCGGTGACGGTAATAGGGCTGGCTGAGCCGGTGCCCGTGAAGCTTCCTGGGCTCGAGGTCACGGTATACCCCGTGATTGTCGCCCCACCATTGGTGCCAGGCGCGGTAAAAGTAACTGAAGCCTGTGCGTTCCCCGCCGTAGCTGTCCCAATCGTCGGCGCTCCCGGCACCCCTGCCGAAACCGCAAAGGTATTGCTTACCTGGGCCGCTGTACCGTAACTGCCGTTCCCCGCCTGATTCGCATGGATCGTACAATTCCCGGCAGTCACAAACGTCACCGTGCCGCCTGCAGTCACCGTACAGACTCCCGTGGTCGATGACGTGAACGTCACACTATTTCTCGACCCACCGCCCGTCGCTGTCACAGTCAAAGCCGTACCGAAGTTCTTCGTCCCCGGATTCGCAAACGTGATCGTCTGGGCAGTCAGGGTGGTCACCGAGTTTGATGCCGCTGAGGGCAAACTATAGTTCCCCGCCGCATTTGTCGCTGTAACGGTAAAGGTGTAGGCTGTTCCACTCGTAAGCCCTGTCACCACGTGCGACAACCCCGTAGTCCCGGCGTTGGAATCCACGCCGCCCGCTGGTATCGACGTTACCGTGTACCCCGTTATCGCCGCTCCGCCATCAGAGGCAGGTGCTGTAAATGTAACCGTTGCCTGCCCGCCCCCCGCTGTGGCCGTCCCAATCGTCGGCGCTCCCGGCACCGTGGCCGATACATAGTGCAGCACACGGTTGTTGTTGGAATCGCTGATATAGACGCCCTCGCTGGCGTCGGAAAACACCCCCGCCGGGTAGGCTAGACTAGCGGCGCTGATACCGCCATTGTTGGCTAGAGCTGTAGTGAAATTCCCAAACTGCCCGTAAACACGATCTGCCGTGGTGACGCCCGCCGGAAAATGAAGGACTCGCTGATTGCCCCATTCGGTGACGTAAAGACCGCCGCTGGCATCTACAGCGAGGCTCCACGGATCGTTCAGGCTATTGGCGCTCACACCGCCCTTATTTTGTGTGCTTGTGGTATACGAGCCACCCTGCCCGTATACCCGATCGGGCGTAGTGCTCGTGCCAGGAAAATGAAGGATTCGATGGTTCCAGCGCTCTGATATGTACACCCCGCCGGTGCTATCGGCAGCCACACCTATTGGGTTCCACAGCCCGTTAGCACTCGTACTTCCGCCAATATTGTAGGCGCTGGAGGTGAACGAGCTGAGCTGGCCGTACACCCTGTCTGCTGTAGTCACGCCGGCAGGAAAATGCAGGACGCGATGATTGCTTTGGTCAGAGACGTACAGGCCATTATTACTATCCACCGCCACGGCAAAGGGGCCGTTCAAACCAGTAGCTGTGGTACTCGAGTTGCTGGAAGTGAACGAACCGCCCTGACCGTAGACTCTTGTCGCTGTCGTCTGGGCCGGACTGCCTGCGGTTCCGTTGGGCGGAAAGTAAAGTACACGATTGGCGCCTGTGTCTGCCACATACAGTCCGCCGCTGGCATCAACCGCCACATTGTAAGGGTCGCTAAAAGTGGAACTGGTCACGCTCGCTGCAGAGGTAGTGTAAGCGCCACCCTGGCCGTAAACCGCATCCGCCGTCGTGCTGCCAGCCGGATAATGAAGTACCCGTTTATTTCCCTCGTCGACTACGTATAAACCACCATAGCCGTCAACTTTGCCCCCAAAAGGGCCACTAAGGGAGACACTACTCAGACTGGGATTATTCGCCGAACCGGAGACGAAATTGGGCTGCCCATATACCCGGATGGCTGTTGTGGCCGAAGTGACGGAAACCACGCTGAACGTTTGGCTTACCTGTGCCGCTGCCGCATAATTGCTGTTCCCTGCCTGATCCGCATTCAACGTACAACTGCCCGTGGCGACATACGTCACCGCGCCGCCTGACGTTATAACACAGACTCCCGTTGTGGACGAGGTAAACGTCACCGTATTTCCTGACCCTCCACCCGTCGCTGTCGCCGTCCACGGAATTCCAAAGGTCTTGGTGCCCGGATTCGCAAACGTGATCGCCTGCGTTCCCATCGGCGTTACCGAATTTGAAGCCCCTGAGGCGGTCCCCGTTCCCTCCGCATTCGTAGCCGTAACCGCGCACGTATACGCAGTCCCGTTGGTCAACCCCGTCACCACAATCGGACTCGTCGAACCGTTTGCCGTCACCGCTCCGCATGTCGCCGTATAGCCCGTAATGGCTGATCCGCCGCCCGGTGCTGTAAACGCCACCGTCACCTGCGCATTCCCGGCCGTAGCTGTCCCAATCGTCGGCGCTCCCGGTACGCCCCCATACGTGTACAACGTATTCGCCGCATTCGTCCCGCCCGCCGTTGTCACCACGACGCTCGCCGTACCTGCACTCCCCGCCGGCGTCGTCGCCGTAATCGAGGTCGCACTCACCACGGTCACACCGGTCGCTGCCGTCCCGCCAATCGTCATACCCGTGGCCCCGCTCAAGTCTGTGCCTGTGATCGTCACCGACTGACCACCCGCAATCGGGCCGCTCGCAGGACTGACACCACTCACTGTCGGCGCCGCAACATACGTGTAAAGCGCGTTCCCTGCATTCGTCCCGCCCGCCGTCGTTACAAGGACGCTCGCCACGCCTGCACTTCCCGCCGGCGTCGTCGCCGTAATTGACGTCGCACTCACCACAGTCACACCCGTCGCCGCGACTCCCCCAATCGTCACGCCCGTCGCCCCACTCAAAGCGGTGCCTGTGATCGTCACCGACTGCCCACCGGCTGCCGGGCCGCTCGCCGCACTGATCGACGTCACCGTCGGCACCGCCCCATACGTGTACAACGTATTCGCCGCATTGGTACCGCCTGCCCTGGTCACCAGGACGCTCGCCGTCCCCGCCGTTCCCGCAGCTGTTGTCGCTGTGATCGAGGTCGCGCTCACCACGGTAACTCCTGTCGCCGCGACTCCCCCAATCGTCACACCCGTCGCCCCCGTAAAATCAGTACCCGTGATCGTGACACTGGTGCCGCCCGCAATCGGACCGCTGGTCGGATTAATCCCGCTCACCGTCGGCAAAGGCACCATAGTCGCCACCTGCACCGCACTCGCACTGCTCAAGCCATACGACGTTACTGCCGCGGTCAGACTTCCGACCGCTAAAGGCTGCGCCGTGAACGTCACTGTCAATTGCGTACTGGTCGCAGCCGTCACCGTCCCCGCAGCCCCGTTATTGAACGTCACCAGGTTATTCCCCGCCGTCGGATCAAACCCGGTACCCGCAATTGTCATCGCCGCCGCACCTATCGAGACGTCACTGGCACTGGAAGTCACCACAGGCAACACCAGCGTGATCGACGTACGAAGCAATTGGGGGGTATTCAGGCTGCCATCACTGATGTAAAGCGTTGGGCCGTATTGACCCAGCGCGCGGACGATGTTGCTTGCGGGGGGGGGCCAGCTCGTGCTTGTTCCGTCCTGGGCGATTTCCGCCACATAGTTACGACTTTGGCCTCCGATGGTAGTGAAATTCCCGCCTGCGTAAATGCGGGGACCAACCGTCAACAGAGCAGAGACATAGCTATTTGCGTTGGGGTTCCAGCTCGTGGCTGTTCCGCTCGTCACGTCAACGGCCGCCAGATAATTTCGGGTCGAGCCCCCAACCGTGGTGAAAGCC
>RGPS01000231.1 GCA_010084195.1 Terriglobia bacterium | reverse complement strand
TTGGTGACGTTATTCGAACCAGAATTCGCCGTGTAAACATTGCCGCCGGAGTCGATCGTGATGGCATAGGGAGTGTTCCCCGTAGTACCCAGAATGCTGGAGACTCCACCGGGGGTTATTTTGGTGACGTTATTCGAACCAGAATTCGCCGTGTAAACATTGCCGCCGGAGTCGATCGTGATGGCACGGGGAGAGCTTCCCGTAGTACCCAGAATGCTGGAGACTCCCTGGCCACTCGCCACGCCTGCTACCAAAACCAACAACCCGACCAGCTTCTTCATTTTTAACCCACTTTAATACCGAACATAGAAGTTATCTTTTTGAACCAGTAGCCTGCGGCAGGCCAACACAAGGTGATGGCCTGGGTCCCTTGCCAGGACGAAACCAACGACGTCATGGTAAATTACAACCCAGCCCCAGAGCGGCATTAATCACCAACTGAACGTCGGCTACATTCACGCGGCTGTCGCGGTTCAGGTCATGGGTGGCAGGGATGATGCCCAGGGCTTCGTTGATGATCAACTGGACGTCGGCAACATTCACCCCGCCGCTTGTATTGATGTCGCAGGTATTGGGGCGGATGGTGCCGGCGGTACAGGGGCTGACCAGCCCGAAACCACTGGGGTCGGTGGCAGTACAGTTCTTCGGCGTCACCAGCGTGCTGCCCGACGTGAACAAAGCGTTGAGCCGGAAAGTGGCATACGCCACGATCCCGTTCGCAATCACGTTTTGATTGAAGCCCACTCCCAGCAACCGCACATCCCCGTTCTGCTGGGTCTGGACCGAGACGCTCTTGTCCGCGGCGGTGGCCTGAGCCCCGATACGCGCCGACACGTACGCCAGCTTCGTGGCGTCATAACTGAGATCCAGCTGGAAACCGCCCGGGTTCGCGGTCCCGGAACTGGTCAGCTGAATGCCAACTTCTACTGTCTGACCGGCCAGCCCCGACCCATCGCCCACCAACAAACTGACCGAGTTGGCAGGGCTCGAAATAGTAAAGCTTTGCACTACATTCGCCGCAGCCAGATAGTTTCCGTTGCCGCTTTGGCTGGCCGTGATACTGCACGTCCCGGGCGCCACCACCGTCACACTATCGGCCCAAACAGTACAGACTATGGGCGAGGTGGACGCGAATGCCACCGCGAGACCCGATGATGCCGTCGCCGTCAGATTAAAGGGAGAGACACCATAGATAACGCCAGGCAGGGAGTTGAAGGTGAGAATCTGGCTGGTGGGGTTTACAGTAAAGCTCTGTGTGACCGGCGTGGCCGCCGCATAGGTTCCGTTACCAGCCTGCGAGGCAGTGATGGAGCAGCTACCGGCAGAGACCAGGGTCACGGTGCTGCCGTTGACCGTACAAACGCTGCTGGTGGTGGAAGCAAGGCTTACCGGGAGCCCGGAACTCGCCGTAGCGGTCAGGCTGGCGGAGCCCACTCCCAGGGACACGTTGGAGCGTGAGCCGAAGGTGATGATTTGCGCTGTGCCGACAATCGTGAAGCTCTGCGTCACCGGCGACGCCGCCGCATAGCTTCCGTTACCGGTCTGCGTGGCTGTGATCGAGCAGGTACCGGTCGAGACCAGTGTCGCGGTGGTGCCACTGACCGTGCAAACCGAAGTTGTGGTCGAAGCGAAGCTCACAGTCAAGCCCGAATTGGCTGTTGCGGAAAGTGTAACCGGGCCGCTGCCGAAAACAACCGAGGCCGGCTGCGTGAAGGTGATGGTCTGCGCCGTGCCAGTAACCGTGAAGGTCTGCGTCACCGGCGCAGCCGCCGCATAGTTTGCGCTGCCTGCTTGCGAGGCGGTGATCGCGCAGGCACCCATGGAAACCAGCGTCACCGCGGTACCACTCACCGTGCAAACCGGAGTTGTCGTCGAAGCGAAGCTCACGGTCAAGCCCGAATTGGCTGTTGCGGAAAGTGTAACCGAGCCGCTGCCAAGAGCAACGGCGGCAGGCTGCGTGAACGTGATCGTCTGCGCAGCCTGCGTTACATTGAAGCTCTGCGTAACCGGCGGGGCCGCCGCATAGTTTCCGTTACCGGCCTGCGAGGCCGTGATGGAGCAGCTACCGGCCGACACCAGGGTCACCGTCGTACCACTAACTGTACATACCGACTGTGTGCTGGAAGCGAAACTCACCGGGAGAACCGAGCTGGCCGTTGCCGATAGCGCCACCGGACCGCTCCCGAAGATAACAGCAGATGGCTGGGTGAAACTAATCGCCTGACTCACTCCGGTCACCACAATGCTCTGCGTTACCGCAACCGCAGCGTAACGCTCGTTGCCTGACTGACTCGCTATGATGGAGCACAATCCCGACGACACCAAGAAGAGATCTGATCCCGACACCGTACAAACACCCGGCGTTGTTGACGCGAAGCTGACTGGCAGCGACGAACTCGTCAGTGCAACTAATGAGACCTGAGGATACCCCAGAGACAGATTACTGAGCGGCTGAAAGCTAAGAGTCTGAGCCGAGAGACCGGTAAAGACCGTTAGATTCTGGCTGGTTGCCGGCAGGTAGTCAGCGTCACCTGCTTTCATAGCTGTGATTACGCAGGACCCGGCGGCGGTCGCCGTCAACATATTGCCGCTGATGGAGCAACGCTCTCCTCCTGCGGTTATGGCGTAGGTCACGGCACCAGAACCAGAACCGCCCGATGTAGACAAATAAGCAGCGGCTCCGTTGACCAAACCGGCCGCACTACTAATGAGCAACAACGGAGACACTTTTCGGATGCGTCTATTGTTAGAGTCGGTGATATACAGGTTCCCCGCGCCATCCACCGTAACCTTGCTTGGGCCCGATAGTGCAGCAGTAGTGGCGGCCATGCCGTCTCCACTGAACCCAGCCGTTCCATTACCGGCCACTGTGGTGATTACCCCGGTCGCCGCACTGACCTTGCGGATTCGGCTGTTGCCAAGATCCGAAATATACAGGTTCCCGGTGCCGTCGAGAGTGACCCAGAATGGCGCAGCCAATGCAGCACTGGTTGCGCTCCCCCCATCCCCGCTGAAGCCGCTCGTTCCATTGCCGGCTACTGTCGTGATTACCCCAGTTGCAGCACTAATCCGGCGGATTCTCGAATTACCATCGGCGGTGTAGATGTTTCCTGCGCTATCCACCGCCACCGACGAGACATGAAGCAGAGCCGCGCTCGTGGCAGTTCCGCCATCCCCGCTAAATCCATTTGTTCCATTGCCGGCGACAGTGGTGATTACCTGATTTGCTGCACTGACTTTTCGGATTCGGTTACCGCTTTGATCCACTATGTAAAGATTTCCAGCCCCGTCGACGGCAACTGTCGCGGGGTCCAAGCCAGCGTTGGTGGCGGCGCCACCGTCGCCGCTAAACCCGACTGTTCCGTTACCGGCGACTGTCGTGATTACCCCAGTCACCGCACTGACCTTGCGAATTCGATGGTTGCCTGTATCCGCGATATACAGATTGCCTGCACCATCAAGCGCAGTCCCGCCCGGCCACATCATGGCACTTGTGGCCAACCCACCATCTCCGCTGAACCCCATAGTTCCGTTGCCCGCAATGGTCTGAATTCCGGCAGTTCCAGCACTACTCGTCTGATTACTGGGTGTGACCGTGACACTCAGTGTTGCGGGTAGCGCCGCCGCATAACCAACGCTTCCCGCCTGGGTCGCATTAATTGAGCAGGTTCCACCGGCAACGATCGTGACCGTGCTGCCGGAGACGGTGCAGACCGAGGACGTCGAAGAAGCGAAACTCACCGACAAGCCCGAACTGGCCGTCGCGGCCAGCGTTAGAGGTCCGCTTCCAAATACGACGTTGCCTTGCACGCCGAAGGTAATCGTCTGGCTACTCTGGCTGACGATGAAGTGCTGCGAGACGGGCGTTGCCGCTGCATAGTTACTGTCACCCAACTGGGAGGCCGTAATGGAACAGGTTCCGACAGTGACAATGGTAATCATGCTGGCGGAGACCGTACACACTGGCTGTGTTGTGGAGGCGAAGGACACTGCGAGCGCCGAACTTGCCGTCGCAGAGAGAGGAATCGGCCCGCCACCGAAAACGTTATTGCTGAGAGAATCAAACGAAATCAGCTGACTCCCCAGTGCGATATTGAAACTCTGTGTCACTGACGGGGCCCTTGCATAGGTAAGATTTCCCTCCTGCGTCGCCGTGATGGAACACTTTCCAATGGCCAGAAGCGACACCGACGATCCCGTTACATTACAGACCGACTGAGTCGAAGAATCAAACGAAATAACCAGCCCCGAACTGGCGATCGCGCTCAGGTTCACCGGCCCGGTTCCGAAAAGACGATCGCTCAGTGCTGCAAACGAGATCGTCTGACTCGTCTGCGTGACTGCGAAGCTACGCAGCACCGGTGTCGCCGCCCCATAGGTCGAGTTACCCGTCTGACTCGCGGTGATTGAGCAGGTTCCGGCGGAAACCAGCGTGACCACAAAACCAGCTACGGTGCACATTGCCGGCGTCGCCGAACTGAGCGACACGGCCAGACCTGAGCTTGCCGAAGAATTGAGCGTCACGGCACCGCTGGCGAGAGCTGTGTCGCCAAGAGCGGGGAAGGTAATATCCTGCCCAGCGAAGACCGTGAGCCCTAGGCTCGTCGCAGGCAGATAATTTGTATCACCCGCTTTGGTGGCTATGACGACACATACGCCAGTAGCCGTCAGTACATTGCCGTCGAGAGAACAGTACTGGGCGCCTGCGGTTATCGCGTACGTTACGGCGCCGGTGCCAGAACCACCAGCCGTCGTCAGCGACACGCTGTTCCCCGGGAAGAGGCTCGCTTTGGCGCTTGTGAGGAGTAATGGTGAAATCTTTTGGACGCCGAGATAACTGTCAAAGTAAAGATTTCCGTTACCGTCAAGCGACAGTTGACTCGCAGAGATATCGATATTGATCGCCACACCGCCGTCCCTGCTGACGCCCTTGGTGCCAGTCCCTGCCACTGTGTTGATCAAGCCAGTTGCGGCGGCTACCCGGCGGATTCTGCTTTGGCTGGCGTCTGCTATGTACAGGTTACCGACGCCATCCACAACGACCGATTGGGGCCAACTCAGACTCGCGCTGGTAGCAGCTCCGCCATCTCCGTCGGACCCACCGCCGGCAACGGTGTTTATGATGCCAGTCGCGACGGTTATCTTTCGAATCCGGTGGTGTCCACTATCGGCGATGTAGAGGTTGCCGGCGCTGTCCACGGCAAGCCCTTTCGGATAGTACAGAGCCGCGAGGGCCGCAGGTCCCCCATCGCCGCTGAACGCCGCATCACCATTGCCAGCAATGGTGTTAATGAGGCCGGTCGCCGCACTGACCCTTCGTATCCGTTGGTTATCCGCCATATAGAGGTTGCCCGCATAATCAACGGCGATTCCCTCAGGACTCGAAAGAGCTGCGCTGGTCGCTGCTCCGCCGTCCCCACTGAAGCCCCTCGTTCCGTTGCCGGCAACCCTGCTGATCAAGCCCGTCGCGACCGTAACCTTCCGGACCACATTATTGAAAAGATCCGCAATGTACAGGTTGCCCGTACTGTCGAGTGCAAGCCCACCAGGATAATTGAAACTGGCATTAATGGCTGCGCCGCCATCCCCGCTGAATCCTACCGTCCCGTTGCCCGCAAATGTCTGCAGTCCAGCAGTGCCGGCATCAATACTCTGAGCGGCCCGCGTGACCACGAAGCTCCGTGATATCGCGGGAGCGGCAGAATAATTATCGTTGCCATCCTGTGAAGCGGTAATGGAACAGGTCCCGGTTGAGACCAAGGTCAGCGTCGCGCCCGACAGCGTGCAGATCGCGGGGGTTATTGATGCTACGTTCACCGCCAACCCTGAACTTGCCGTTGCTGCGAGGGGCCACGGAAGACTGCCGAGAGCGATATCACTAAATGGCCCAAAAGTGATCGTCTGGCTGCTCTGCATCACGGCAAAACTATGGATCACCGGTGCCGCCGGCCTATAGTATGTGTTCCCAACCTGCGAAGCCATGACGGAACAGGTTCCAACCGAGATTACTGTGACTGTTGCTCCGGTCACCGAGCACACAGCTGGTGTCGGTGTAGAGAAAGCAACTGCGAGACCCGAGGTCGCCGTGGCGGACATCAAGGCAGGCTGGCCGCCGACCGGCAGGTTATTGAGTGCACCGAACGTGATGGTCTGGTTTGCAGCAATTATGACAAAACTTTGCGAGACGGGCGGCGCCGCCGCGTAGTTGTTGTTTCCGGCCTGTGAGGCCCTGATTGTACAAGTACCGGGGGCAACGATGGTCACGGTATTTCCGGAAATAGTACATTTGTCCAGGGTAGTTGACACGAAACTAACCGGCAGCCCGGAACTCACCGTTGCCGTCACCCATATGAAGCCGCTCCCGTACACCACGTTGCTCAGCTCACTGAACGTGATTGCCTGCACTGCTGGCGTGACGTTGAAGGTGCTGGTCACCGTGTACGGGATAAAAGTCGCATTGCCTGTTTGCGAGGCTGTTATCGAGCAGACCCCGACCGCCACAACAGTGACTACGGTGCCCGTAACGGTACAGACTATTTGCGTGGTAGCAGCGAAGGAAACCGTCAAACCGGAACTCGCCGTCGCCGCCAGCGAGATTGGCTGAGCGCCAAATACGACGTTGCTTAGAGAGTCGAATGCGACACTCTGCGGCGCCGGATCGGTGACGATCACGAGTGGCTGGCTCGTCGCCGCCAAATAATTCCCATCACTGGCTTTGGTAGCCAGCACCGTGCACAATCCAATCCCGGTGGCCGTCAGGACATTGCCGTTGATGGAACAGTTCTGGGCACCCGTTGTTAAAGCGTACGATACAGCCCCCAAGCCTGAACCACCCGTTACCGTTAGGGAGACCGTGGAGCCGTAAACGATACTGCCATTGCTGCTCGAAAGCAGTAATGGCGATACTTTCCGAACCCGTCCAGAATCGATGAAGTAGATTCCAGCGCCCACAGCAACCGACGTCAGGTCTCCTAAAGAGGCACTTGTCGCTGCATTGCCATCCCCACTGTAACCAACCGCGTCGGGTTTTGGCCAAGTTTGGCTGATCCTTCCAGGTCCAGCGACGGTATTGATTATCCCAGTCGCCGCGTCGACCCTGCGAATTCGGTTGTTTAGGTCCGCGATGTAGACGTTTCCGACGACGTCGACTGCAACTGCCGCGGGGCTAACATCGCCATAAACGTTGGCAAGCTCGCCATCCCCAAAGAAAGGCCTTCGGTCAGAGCCGGCGTGGGCGAACGTAGTAATTACCTGACTTGCCGCCAGTACTTGAAAGACGCGACTGTTATTTGCATCAGCTATGTAAAGATTCCCAACACCGTCGACTGCAATGCCAGAGGGGAAAAAGCCGACAGCGGTGGCATTCTTGCCTTCCCCCGGCTGGCCCAAAAGGGTCTGGAAAAAAGCGGTCCCATTGCCCGCGACAGTATGGATTACCCCGGGCCCCACGTCGACCTTGAGGATTTTATAGCTCTTTGTATCCGCTATGTACAGGTTCCCGGCACCGTCGACTGCCACGCCCGAGGGAGTAAACCCTGCACCGAAGGCACTCGCACCCTCGTAGCTGAAAGTGGAAGTTCCATTGCCGGCGACAGTGGTGATTACCTGATTTGCTGCACTGACTTTTCGGATTCGGTTACCGCTTTGATCC
>RGPS01000024.1 GCA_010084195.1 Terriglobia bacterium | reverse complement strand
CGGCAGCAGACATTAGAGCAGCATTCCGGCAATGCACGCGGACATGAAATTTGCCATGGTTCCAGCGGTGACAGCGCGCAGACCCATGCGGGCCAGATCCGATTTGCGGGTCGGCGCGAGTGCCCCAATGCCGCCAATCTGGATCGCGATGGAACTGAAGTTGGCGAAGCCACACAGCGCGTAGGTCGCGATGGTGAACGACTTGTTATCCAGTTGATCCCGAACCTTACCAAGGTCAATAAACGCAATGAATTCGTTGGTGACGAGCCGTTCACCCAACAGGCGTCCGATGGTGGAGCAGTCTTCCCACCTCACGCCCATCAGCCACGCGACGGGCGAGAAAACCATGCCAAACAGGTCTTCCATGGATGGGGGAATGAAGGCCACAACACCATGACCCCACTTGAAGATGCCGTTCACCATGGCGATCAGCGCAAGGAACGCGATCAGCATCGCGGCGATATTCAGCACCAGGTGTAAACCGTCGGCGGCACCCTGGGCTGCGGCATCAATCACGTTGACCGCTGTATTTTCCAGCTTCACTTCTACTTTGCCTGCGGTCGCGGGAGTGTCCACTTCCGGTTGAAAGATCTTGGACAGCATGATGGTGGCCGGAGCGGTCATGATGACGGCAGTCAGCAAGTGCCGGATCTCAACATGCGCCATCAAAACATAAGCGGCCATGACGGCACCTGAAACGTGGGCCATGCCACTCACCATGATGGTGAACAGTTCGGATTCCGTCAGGCCTGCCAGGAATGGCTTAATGGTGAGGGGGGCTTCCGTCTGCCCCATGAAGATGCTGGCTGCGACGTTCAGTGATTCCGCGCCGCTGGCACCCATGATCCGTTGCATCCCGATCGCGAAAACCTTCACGATCCACTGCATGATGCCGAGGTAATACAGGATGGAGAAAAACGAGGCGATGAAGATGATGATGGGCAGGACCTGGAAGGCAAAAATTACAGGTCCGGCACCCAGTTCCTGACCGAAGACGAACGTGCTGCCTGCCTTGGTGTAATCCAGCATGGCGGCGACACCGATGCTGGCGGCCTGGAAGATATTCCCGAACGACGTCTTCAAAACCAAAAGGGCAAAGGCAAACTGCAAGCCCATGCCCCATAAAACGATTCGAAGTTTGATTTCGCGCTTGTGTTTCGACAACAGCCACGCAACGCCAAGAATGGCGGTGAGGCCCAGCAACCCGGTAAAACGGCTCACTTGTTTGGCCTCCCCGCCATCATAAAGATTACTTAGCCGACGACTTCCAGAATGAGCTCGCGCTCTTCCGGACGGGCGTTCGAGACGCGGAAGGCGTCTTCCACCAGTTCAGCTGCTTCATCCAGGTGCTCTTCGCCCGTGTAGTACAGGCGGCAAAGGACGGAGCCGGCTTCCACTTTTTCGCCAACTTTGACTTCCAGGATGACGCCGACGGCGTGGTCAATAATGTCTTCCTTGACCATGCGTCCGGCACCCATCATCTGGGAAGCGCGGCCAATGTCTTCGGCCTTGATTGCGCTCACGAAACCAGCGCGCGGCGAGATAACTTCGCGCATACCAGTAGCGTTGGGCAGCAGGTCGAAACGGTCCAGAGCCTGCGGATTACCGCCCTGAGCCTGCACAACCTGACGGAATTTCTTGTAGGCAGAGCCATCCATTAGCTTGTCTTCAGCCAGCTTGCGGGCTTCGTCCAGCGTGGGGGTGACTTTGGCGAGGAAGATCATGCGAGCAGCCAGTTCCAGGCTGAGGCGTGTCAGGTCGGCGGGGCCGGCCTTCTGGAGAGTCTGCGAGACTTCCATCACTTCGAGAGCGTTGCCGACAGCGTAGCCGAGAGGCTGATTCATGTCGGTGATGAGGGCCTGCACCTTCTTGTCCAGACGACGGCCGATACCGACCATTGCCTGTGCCAGACGGCGGGCTTCCACCTGCGTCTTCATGAAGGCGCCGTTGCCAACCTTCACGTCGAGCACGAGGGCATCAATGCCCTCCGCCATCTTCTTCGACATGATGGAAGAAGCGATGAGCGGTACGGATTCCACGGTGCCTGTGACATCGCGCAAAGCGTAGATGCGGTTATCGGCAGGCGAAACTTCATCGTTCTGGCCAATAAAGCAGAGGCCGAGTTCGGCGAGCTGCGCCTTGAACTGATCAATAGTCAGATCGGTTCGGAACCCCGGAATCGATTCCAGCTTGTCCAGCGTACCGCCGGTGTGGCCCAGACCACGTCCGGAGATCATGGGAACGATCACGCCTGCGGCGGCAGCGATCGGAGCACAGATCAGGCTGGTCTTGTCCCCAACCCCACCCGTGGAGTGTTTATCAACTTTCACTCCCGGAATGTCGGCCAGCGAGATCGTTTCGCCCGACTGCATCATGCTCTCTGTGAGGGCACTCAGTTCTCTGTCCGTCATACCGCTAAAATAGGTCGCCATGAGGAAAGCGGCCATCTGGTAATCCGGAATCTCACCCGTGGTGTATCCGTTCACAAGGAACTGGATCTCTTCCACACTTAACTCATCGGCCCCGCGTTTCCGCAGGATCAGGTCAACAGTACGCATGATAATTAAAGATGGTACCACGTTAACCCTTTGAAAGGATTAGGCTATTTATCGAAGCAGATAGAATGCCCGGATTACCTGTCATTCCGACGCCAGCAACTCGCCCGGGGCCGCTGCCAGGTCCTCCGGGCGGCCAACGTCGCGCCAGGCCCCCTGCATTTCGAACATTCTCACCAGGTGGTCCTTCGTAATGAATTGCTCAACGGCGGAGGCGATTTCGTACTCGCCGCGGCTGGAACGGGGAATTGTTTCAATCTCCTGAAAGATCTCAGCCCGGAAAGCGTACAGTCCCGCACTGTTCCAGTTCGTTGTGGAAGTCCCCAGCGGGGGCTTTTCGATGATGGCTGACACCCGGCCCATCGCATCGGCGTAAACGGCCGCTCCGCGCCAGGGGTCGTCTACCCACTTAACGCCCGCCACCGCGAAAGCCCCGGATGTTTCGAGGTCCGCACCGATTCCGGCATAGTTTTCCGCAGGAGTGATGATGTCGCCAAAGGTGAGGATGAAGTTGGCATCGCCGATAAAGCTTCGGCCGAGCCTGATGGCGGAGGCTGTGCCGTCGACAATTTCCTGCACGACAAACGAGATGCCGGGGAAACTTCGAAAATGGGCCTCAACCAGTTCACGGCGGTAGCCAACCACCAGCAGAATCTCTTCAATGCCAGAGGCTTGCAGTCTTCGGACGATATGCTCCAGCATGGGCGCATCTCCCACCAGGAGCATTGGCTTCGGTTTTTCTTCGGTCAGGTCCCCCATTCGGGTACCCCGCCCGGCGGCAAGCACGATGGCTTTACGAATCATGGTCAGTAAGTCTTCAGGTAGTCGAAAAGGGCTTTGCGGCCTGCTTCATCCAGCCAGTCTTTTAGGGGCGGCGCGGCCAGGGGGGGCTCCCCGCCATGGCCATTCTCCACCAGCGTGACCCAATTGGGTTCGAATTTCCCACGCAGGTCCGGCCCCGGGGCAGTACGGGCTGCCGGATCGTGGCAACTGATACAGTGTGCGCGGAACAGGGTTTCGCCGAGTTTCTCCGCTTTTGCGGCAGGCCGCCCCCGCAGCGTCTGCAGGTAAGCGATCAGGTCGTCCAACTCAGAGGGGCGGAACGAGTATTGGAAGGAGGGCATCCCGTTGTACCCGTCCTGAATAATGCTGCGAACGTTCTCGGCATCTACCCGTTTGCCGTTCCGGAGCGTCACCTTGCCGAACAGACTGCGCAGGGAGGGCCCCATCTTGCGGTCGTCCGAATCCGTGTTGTGGCATCCCGAGCAAGATCGGAAAAGCTCCCGGCCCTTCACCTGGTCTCCCGCCAGCAACAGCATCATAAGCGCGACCGGCAGCATGGTGGTCTACTGTGCGATCCGTGCGGTCTTAATGTAGTCGAGGTTGGGGTGTTCGCGCTCCAGATACTTGTTGCCTTCCTCTTTAATGCGCATCTGGTCCGGGCGTTCGCCATCTCCGGAGTAGAGTTGATCCACAACATCCATACCGCTGACCACCTTCCCTATAGGGGCAAAACCCATTGGGTCGAGGCGGGAGTTCTCGCCATAGTTGATGAACATGTGGGTGCTGCGGCTGTTGGGAGCACCGGTGGCGGCGAAGCTGATGGTGCCGCGTTCGTTGGTGGCCTTCACCTGGTCATCGGGGATACGGACGTCCCAGGCCGCAGACACTGCCGGGTCGGCGGCTGCGCCCCACTGCACCATGAAACCTGGCACCACACGATAGTAACGAGAACCGTCGAAATACTTCGATTTGACAAGGTTATAGAAGCGGTCCGCACCGTTCGGGGCCTGTTCCCGGGTAATTTCCACAACAAAGAGGCCTTTGGAGGTCTCGAAATTCACGCGGTAGACGGCAGGAGCAAGCTCCTCGGCCGGTGCCTTTTGTGCGGTGGCCGTCTTCTGGCCGGAGCAGGCCGTTAGCAGCAGCGCCAACGGCAGAGCAAACGTAGTCTTTCTCATAGTGCTCTTCTCATAATACCGGCGAGGGTAAACTTACGAACCCGACCTGCGTTATCATTGCCGTGATGAACCGCAGGAACTTTTTCTTCAGCTCAGCCGCGCTCGCGGCCCCGTTTGCTGTGCCTTCCGCCAGCGCCGCAGCTCCGGATGACCTCAAGTTGTCCGTTGCGACCTACTCATTGCGCCAGTTTCAGCGCGACCTTGCCATCAAGATGGTGAAGCAGCTGGGCGTTGAGTATGTGGACATCAAGGAGTTCCATCTGCCGCAGACCGATCCCCTCAAGGCGATTCAGTCGGGACGTGCAGCTTTTGACAAGGCAGGTCTGAAGGTTGTGGGCGGCGGCAACGTCTCGTTGCAGGAAGCGGACGAAGCGGGGCTGCGGAAGCACTTCGAATATGCGAAGGCAGCAGGCTTCCCCATGATGATCTGCGCGCCGAATCACGACAACCTCGGCATCATCGAAAAGCTGGCCAAAGAGTTCGACATTAAGATCGCGATTCATAACCACGGTCCCGAAGACAAGCATTTCCCGTCACCGCAGAGCGTGCTCGATGCCGTAAAGGGGATGGATGCCCGCATGGGGTTGTGTATGGATATCGGTCACACGGCGAGGGCAGGGAAGGACCCGGTGGAGTGCATCGGTCTTGCTGGTGCCCGCCTGTTTGAAATGCACATGAAGGATTTGAAGGACCCGCTGGGCAAGACTCCCGGCTCGAACTTTGGTCAGGTGCCGGTGGGTGACGGTGTCCTGCCCATCACCGCGATCTTCAAGGAATTGAAGAAGGTGAAGTACCAGGGTGTTTGCTCTCTCGAATATGAGATTGATGCGGACGATCCGCTGCCGGGCATGATGAAGTCGTTTGCCTACATGCGCGGTGTGATGGCCGGACTTCGGGGCTAATGCCAGCCATTGAAATCGGTGCCACGCTCGAACAGGACGTGGTGGTGCAGGACGAATTTGCCATTAAGTTCCTGGGGCCGGAGGGGGCGCGCGTGCTGGCGACTCCCCGCATGATCGGATTAATGGAGCGGACCTGTAGGGATCTGGTTCTGCCCATGCTGGACGAAGGGCAGGATACGGTGGGGACGCATGTGAATGTGTACCACCGGAAGGCCGCCCTGATGGGGTCAACGGTGAGGTTTTGGGCCGAACTGGTATCGGTGAGCCGCCGCCGGGTTCAATTCAACGTGAAGGCGACGTTGCTGGATCCGGTTCGCGGCGAAGTGGTGGTCGGGGATGGAACTCACGAACGGGCAATTATCGAAGTTCAGCACTTCGCGAAAACGTAGTTGACCGTGATAGTCTGACCACATGGATGAAGAAGTACCATTCATAGACCTTGCGGTTACCTCCAAGGTACTTCGCCAAGCCCAAGGCAATCCGAACCAACGCCAAATTGCAATAAGAGGTGCCTCGGAAGGCATCCAGAAGCAAATTGGAACAGCGCGAAAATACAATCGAATACCTCTAACTGTCGGCGATAGAGGCCAACTCGCGGTTGGAGACACTGGTGCGATTTGGTATTCCCACCAGGGAACATCTTCTCAGGTGGCGCGGTTCCAGGCTCTGTATGAGGAGCTAGCTCGCGACCCTGACCAACGAGTGAGATTTAGTTGCCACTGACTACTCGCCCACTTTGCCAAATCTCAAGTAGCTCCGTCTACCAATCTTGCGAACGTAGAGGTACGCCTCATGAATCTATGGAGCGGGTAGGCGTTCGGAAATCTTCCCAGCAGGTCAACATGGTCCAGCACTTCACGAAGGGGTAGTGTCGGTCAGCCTCGTCCGGTGAGCCGATCATATTCCGAGTGGGAGCCGATCCACAGCCAGACAACTGTATCTCCCGAGAGCGAACCTAACGCGCGATAGTGATCTCCAACGCGGACGGTGTAACGATCTGAGTTGCCTTGTAATCGCCGAAAATGAAGCGACGGGTGCGATGGGTCCTGTCGCCACAGTTGATAGTTTTTCTCTGCCAGAATCTGAACATCCGGAGGCAGCGCCCGCAAAAGAGCCCAAAATCGCCTCGTTGCGGTTGACTTCATTGATGGGCTGGCCACTCCCGCAGAAGTCCCTGGCTGGACTCTTTCGCCGCTTCCTCAAACAAAAAGTCCAACCGGCCTGATACTGAGTCAGCGTCCATCTGCGCGTCCCAAAGTGCCTGCTCCCTTTCCCGGAACCAATGGGCAAACCGACTGTATTCCTGGGGAGAGAGAGCATCGATTTTGAGCTCGATTTCTTCTACTCGGTCCATATCGTAAAGTCTAGCCTATATCTCCAGCAGCTTCCGCGCCGCGATGTGGGCGGCGGGTTGGTTTACGGACTCCACAAACTTCAACTTTCCGGCCTTGTAGCTATAGACGGAGAACTTGCCCGATTCCGGGTCCCCTTTCACTTCGGTTTCGTCCGCTTCCACAGCCAGCCCCGCGATTTGTAGTTTGGCTTCGAATTGTTCGGTCCAGAACCAGGGAACCTGGCGGTACTCTTTGGGTCTGCCGGAAATCGTTGAAGCCACTGCGCGGGCGTGGTCGGCCGCATTCTGTACCGATTCGATCCGGGTCAGGCCTCCCGCGTAAACGTTGGGGTGCATCGCGCAATCGCCGACCGCGAAGATCGCCGGGTCGGTCGTCCGCAGATACGAATCGGTGACGATGCCGCCGGAAACCGCGAGGTTCGCTTTGGCGGCGAGTTCCGTATTCGGGATCACTCCGATCCCTACGACAACGGTGTCTGCGGTCTCAACAGTGCCGTCCGGAAGCACCGCGCTCGTCTCGCTGACACCTTGGACGGCGGTATTCAGCTGGATCTCGACTCCGTGACGTTCATGCAGTGCGTGAAACCAGGCTGAAATGAAGGGCGAAACTGCCCGTCCCATCAGACGCGCTTCGGCTCCGATCACGCGGACCTGTTTGCCCTGCGCCCGGGCTGCAGCTGCCGCTTCCAAACCAATGAAACCACAACCAATGGCCAAAAGGCTGCCCGATCCGGAAAGATGACTTCGCAAACTCTCAGAATCGGCGAAAGTGCGGAGGTAAGACGGCTCCTTGCCCAGTGAGGGCAAGCGGCGAACATGGGCACCCGTCGCCAGCACCAGAGATGACCACTCCAGCTCCCGTCCGGAGCGCAGCGCCACGGTTTGCCGGCCCCGATCAATCTCGACTGCCGGGTCATTCAGCACCAAATCAAGCGACTGCTGAACGAAAAACTCTGCGGGACGGTACTCCAGGGACTCCGCAGTCGCGGTCCCCTTCAGATACGCCTTAGACAACGGAGGCCGGGCATAGGGCACCCGGCCTTCATCGTCTATCAGCGCGATCTTTCCTGCATAACCCTCGTTGCGCAACGACAGGGCGGTCTGAAAGCCCGCTTGTCCCGCTCCAACAATGACGACGCCGCGATCCATTTATTACTGCTCAATCGTTACTGCTGAATGGGCGGGGTCGTGACGACGATCCCTTCCAGAGCATCGGTCAGGACAAGCTGGCAGGCCAGGCGACTGTTGTCCTTGCGCTCCGACGCGGTCAGCGCGAGCATAGCGTCTTCGTCTTCCGCGGCGGGCTTCAAGAGGCCGAGGAACTTCGGATCGACATAAACGTGGCAGGTGGCGCACTGGCATTCGCCGCCGCAATCGGCGACGATACCGGGCACGCCGTTGCGCACGGCCGCCTGCATGATGGTGACGCCGGAATCGACGGTCACGGTGCGGGATTCACCCGAGTTGGAGATGTAAGTAATAGAGGGCATGGTTTATTTGAGGTTTTGTTCTAAGCGGTCGAGGGTCTGCATGGCCGGCAGGCATTGGGCCACACTGGCGTTCGGTTCACGGCCTTCACGAATCGCCGCGAGAAACTCGCGGTCCTGCAATTCGATGCCGTTCATGGAGACATCGACTCGGGAGAGGTCGATTGGGTTTTGCTCGCCGTCCACCAGATCGTCGTAACGGGCAATAAAAGTGCCGTTATCGCAGATATAGCGGAAGAAGGTGCCGAGCGGCCCCTTGTTGTTGAAGGACAGTGAGAGCGTACAGATGGCACCGGAGGCCACCTTCATCCCAATGCTCATGTCCATGGCGATGCCAAGCGTTGGGTGGATCGGACCCTGCAAAGCGAAGGTTTCGGTCGCGACCTCGCCGGTTTGGTACTGGAAAAGGTCCACGGTGTGGCAGGCATGGTGCCAGAGGAGGTGGTCCGTCCAGCTGCGGGGCTTGCCGAGAGCGTTCATGTTGGTTCGGCGGAAGAAGTAGGTCTGTACATCCAGCTGTTGCAGCTTCAACTCCCCGGCCTGAATCCGGCGGTGCAGCAACTGGTGACTGGGATTGAAGCGGCGAGTGTGCCCACCCATGGCGACGAGGCCGGTTTCCCGCTGGGAGGAGACTACCAGTTCGGCGTCCGCCAGGGAGTCTGCGATGGGGATTTCCACCATGACATGTTTACCCCTATGGTACGAGGTGGCTGCCTCGTAACGACGAAATCATAGATCTTTACGCGTTTACTCGCCTGCAAGAGCAGGTATTCAGGCCCAACGCTGGTATGATGGCCGTTTCCTGTGACTCCTTCGGATACCAATACTCTCCCGGCACCCACGTCAGAACGCGTGAACCGCCTGTTCCCCTTGTTGCTGATTCTGTTCGCCGCCAGTGGTGCCGCCGGGCTGATCTATGAAATTGTCTGGCTGCAGCTGCTGCAACTGGTGGTTGGCTCTTCAGCCGTCTCCCTGGCCGTGCTGCTGGGGACGTTCATGGGCGGAATGTGCCTCGGCAGTATCCTGTTCTCTCGTGTCGTGTCCAGCAAGTACAACGCGCTGCGGGTTTATGCTGTTCTGGAAGTTGCCACGGCGCTTTTTGGCGTGCTGGTGCTCTATGGGCTGCCGGTCCTGCAACATGTTTACGTCTCAGCGGTTACCGGGGGCATGCCGAATATGCTGCTGCGGGGGCTGGCCTGTGCCATCTGTCTGCTGCCGCCCACACTCCTGATGGGCGCAACGCTGCCTGCGATTTCTCGCTGGGTCGCCGCTACTCCGAACGCCGCTGTTTGGTGGGGTTATTTTTATGGCACCAACATCGCCGGTGGCGTCATCGGCTGCACGCTGGCGGGCTTCTACCTGCTGCGTGTTTATGACATGTCGGTCGCCACTGCTGTCGCCGCTGTCCTGAATATTGTGGTCGCGCTCGGCGCCCTGGGTATCGAAAAAATGGAACTGGCGCTGCCTGAGCAGCCTGCCGCCGATCTGCCTGATGAAACGGACGCCTCGCCAGCCCTGTCGACCACCGGGATCTATATAGCCATCGGCCTATCCGGCCTGGCAGCATTGGGTTCGGAAGTCGTCTGGACCCGCATCCTCGCCCTGATGCTCGGGCCGACCGTCTACACCTTCTCCATCATCCTGGGCGTCTTCCTCACCGGCCTTGGCCTCGGCAGCGCAGGTGGTGCGCGGCTTGCCGAAAAGAAGGGAAACGCCCGCCTCTGGCTGGGATACTCGCAACTCGCTCTCTGCGTCCTGATCGCCTTCTCCGGCTACATGCTGGCCCAGAAGCTGCCTTATTTTGAGGGCAACGTCAACTCCGTCGCCGGCCCGTGGAAAGATTTCGTGGGCGATGTCTGGCGCACTGCAATTGCTGTTTTCCTGCCCGCCCTGTTCTGGGGTGCCAGTTTCCCGCTGGCTCTCTCGGCCGCGGCTCGCAAGGATTCAGACCCGGCCAAGCTCGTCGGAGGTATTTACGGTGCGAACACTATCGGCGCAATTCTCGGCTCGGTTCTGTTCAGCCTGGTCTTTCTGCCCTTGTTCGGCACCCGCATTTCCGAGCAACTGCTGATTGGTATCTCCATCGTGGCGGGCCTGGTGGTTTTGCAGGGAATTCCGCAAATCTCCACGCTGCGGCTAACAGCTTCCATCGTGGCTGCCGCCGTCCTCGCGTTTGTTCTGCCGCCCCTGCCCTGGATGCTGATCGGTTTTGGCCGTCGCCTGCCCACCACAACGGGCAATTGGGAACTCCTGAAAGTTGCCGAGGGGACCAACTCTTCTGCCGCGTGGTCGCGATGGGAGGGTGGTACCGTTTACTTCCACGTCAGCGGCAAGGTGGAGGCTTCCACGGAACCTCAGGACATGAGTTTGCAGCGGATGCTCGGCCATCTGCCTGCGTTACTACACCCGAACCCCAAGTCGGTGATGATTGTCGGCTTCGGTGCCGGTGTGACGGCGGGCTCGTTCGTGATTCACCCCAGCGTGGAAAAGATCACGATCTGTGAAATTGAGCCGAACATCCCGCCCAACTCTGACAAATACTTCGGCAACGAAAACTACCACGTTTTTACCGATAAGCGGACCACCGTCCACTATGATGACGCCCGGCATTTTGTCCTGACGGGGGACGAGAAGTTCGACATCGTCACTTCGGACCCGATTCACCCCTGGGTAAAGGGCATGGCGTCGTTGTACACGACCGAGTATTTCGAAATGTGCAAGCGCCGCCTGAATCCCGGTGGCTTCGTGACGCAGTGGGTACCTCTGTACGAAACCAGCGTGGAAGCCGCGAAGAGCGAGATCGCGACCTTCTTCGAAGCTTTCCCGAACGGCACCATCTGGGGCAATGTGAACACGGATGGCCAGGGTTATGATCTTGTCCTGATGGGGCAGGTAGAGCCCCTGAAGATCAACCCGGAAGGCCTGCAACAGCGCCTCGACCGCCCGGATCATGCGCGTATAAAAGCCTCGCTGCATGAAGCCGGCTACAGCACGGCGCTGGAATTGCTCTCCACCTACGCTGCGCGCGCCAGCGATCTTCGCGAATGGGTTCGCAATGCACAGATCAATCGCGACCGGAACCTGCGACTTCAGTTCCTGGCGGGCCTGGGCGTGAATTCGAACCTGGCGGGCCCCATTTATGACCAGATGATGAACCCGGCAAAGTTTCCGGACGACATGGTTCTCGGCTCGCCCGAATCGATTGCGGCGATGAAGGCCATGTTCCACCACCGCCGTTTTTAGCTGGAACGCGACGCCGGTTGAGGTCTCTCCGAACACAGCGGGGCCAAATTGGGCGTTGCGGACTGCGATCAGAGCCCCCGGTTATGGCCGAGGCTGATTACGAAGCCAGGGAATTTTCGCAGTTACGATAGACCGGTTCGCTTGTGGGCCAGGCTGGCAATTTGCGGTCGGGTTGCCAACCATCCAACGCAGTCCAGCGGTTCTGGTGCCTGTCGGCGACAGGCGCGCAGGATACCATCCTGGCCCCACATCCCGGACTACAGTAGTTGTGAAAATGGTCTGAGGTCCAATTTATGGCATCCAACGTGGAATGCCAGTTTCGGCGTAGATGGCCTGTGCCAATGCCGAATCGGTCTCTGGTTGTCGCTTCCGGATGGAAGGCGAATACTCCGCAGGCTGGGTCCAGCCGGGCAAGTCCAGGGCGTGACATGAGGTGCAGCACATGCAATGAACCGTTCGACCCCAATTTCCGTATACTGAAGCTTAGCCGAGCTTGCCATGATCCTGAAAACGACAGCCCTAATCCTGAGCGCCAGTGCCGTGGCGCTTGCGGCATCACCAACTTTCAGCAAAGATGTAGCCCCCATTCTGCAGAAGAACTGCCAAAGCTGCCACAGGCCAGGCGAGGCAGCACCCTTCTCGCTGCTGAACTACCAGTCGGCTCGGCCCTGGGCTGCGTCGATCAAGGAAGCTGTTCAGGCTCGTCGCATGCCGCCATGGTTTGCCGACCCGCACTTTGGTAAATTCGCCAATGACCGCAGCATGTCGCAGGGCGAAATTGACACTCTCCTCGCATGGGTCAACAACGGCGCGCCCGAGGGCAATCCGAAGGACCTGCCCGTGCCGATCCAGTTCGTCAATGGCTGGAATATCGGTAAGCCAGACCTTGTCGTCACCATGCCGCAGAAGTATGACATTCCTGAAAAAGGGACCGTCGACTACCAGTACCTTCTGATCCCACTGAATTTCACAGAAGATAAGTGGATTCAGGCCGCTGAGGTTCGTCCAGGCAATCTGGAACTGGTACACCACGTAATCGCCTACATCCGGCCACCCGGGTCGAACTGGATGAAGGGTGCACAACCGGGAATTCCCTACCGCCCCGGCAAGGGTGACAACGGGCCGAGTGAAAACCTCGTCGGCTACGCCCCCGGTACACCTGTAGACCCCCTGCCTGAAGGTCGGGGCAAGCTGGTCAAAGCCGGCTCCGATATCATCCTGCAGTTGCACTACACAGCCAACGGTAAGGCCGGCACGGATCAGTCCTCTGTCGGCATGATTTTCGCGAAGGGTACCGTTAAGGAGCGCGTGATGACTGTCGCTGCCACCACCAACAAGTTCGTGATCCCGCCCGGCGACCCCAACTTCGAAGTTCGCTCCAGCTTTGAATTCGGTGCCGACACCAAAGTCAGCATGCTGATGCCCCACATGCACCTCCGGGGCAAGGACTTTACCTTCACCGCCGTCTATCCCACCGGCGAACGCGAGGTTCTGCTCAGCGTGCCGAAATACGACTTTGCCTGGCAGTTGATCTACAAGCCCGCGAAGGAACTCATCATGCCGAAGGGTTCGCGGTTCGAATGTGTTGCTCACTACGACAACTCCCCGAACAATCCCTTCAACCCCGACCCGAAAGCCGAAGTTCGATATGGCGACCAGAGCTGGGAAGAGATGATGTTCGGCTTCTTCGATGTCGCCATTGACGCGGATAAGGACCTGCGCAGCATTCTGCCGCAGCGCAGACCGGAGCCAAAACCTGCGGCGCTGGAATAGCTACAAGGCAGCAAGTCTGCTGCTGATGGCCTCGCCTCTTCTGGCGCACGATGTCATTACCACGAAGCTGACCTGGACGCAGGAGATGTCGCGCCTGGTCAATCGGCATTGCCTCGGATGCCATCGTGAGGGCGGGGCAGCCTTCAGTCTCGCAACCTATAGCGATGCCCGTCCCTGGGCTAAGGCTATCCGCGATGAAGTGTTGGGGCGGCGTATGCCTCCCTGGGGTCCAGTCAAAGGAGTCGGGGCGTTCCACGGCGATCCCAGCCTTTCCCTGCCTGAGATTGACATGTTTGTAGCGTGGGTAGAAGGTGGTGCCCCGGAAGGTTACCCCGCGCTTTTGCCGTCCCACGCTGTTGCGCCGCCAACGGTGGCTGCTCCCGTCCAGGCCCGTCATCGGCTGGAGGTCCAGTCCGGGATGACTTTGGAAGCTCCGGCCGTGATTGTCGCTCTCCGCCCCAACAACCTGAAAGACCGAGAGTCGCTGGAGGCCTGGGTTACAAAACCTGATGGCACCATTGAGCGCCTGATCTGGCTGAGAGACTACCGGACCGCATGGACCAGGGATTACCGGCTGCGCACTCCGTTGCGGTTCCCGCGGGGCACCCGCATCCACGTTTCCTCAACCGGCGGGGCTTCGCTCCTGCTCCTGGCTCAGTAAACCCGGAACCTGGCTCAGTAAGCCCGGAACGTGGCGCGGAAAATATCCTGAACAAGGGCAGCCTTCAGGGGATACTCATCAGTAGGACCGTTTTGCAATGATGGCGGAAACTTCCAGTCTTCTCTCGCGTCTTGCCGGGTCACGCGCCCTGCCAGCTCCGGCACCTTCGAGTCTGGAGCAGGAAGTCGTGGCTCTTTTTGATGAACTGCGCGCCCCCCTCCTGCGGTACTTACTCTCCCTGCGAATCGCCCCCTCCGATGCCGAGGAGATTGTGCAGGAGGCTTTTCTGCTGCTGTTTCGCCATCTGCGGGCCGAAAAGCGTCGCGATAATCTGCAGGGCTGGCTCTTTGGCGTGGCACATAATCTTGCGCTGAAGCACTTTACGCGTGTCCGCCGCGAAGCCGGCGGGGACGCTGCGCTCACCGACCCCCCGGATGTTGAACCAGACCCCGAAGAACGCCTGCAAATGCTGGAGCTGCAGCACAATCTGCTGGCCGTTGTCAGCGCCCTGCCCGAACAGGACCAGCGCTGCCTCTCCCTCCGGGCCGAAGGCCTGCGCTATCGAGATATCGCGCGCATTCTGGGTATCTCCCTTGGCTCGGTAGCCAATTCAGTCTCACGTGCTCTCTCCAGGCTGTCGCGGGGAAGCACGGGGAGGAGTTTTACAGATGCCCGTTAAACCCGTCCATCCGACGGAAACACAACTCCTCTTCTTGTTGGACGGGGAACTTCCTCCGGCAGAAAAACTGGAGATTTCGCGGCACCTGGAATCCTGCTGGACCTGCCGGGAACGTCTTCGAGCCACCGAAAGTACGATTCTGGATTTCGTCCGCGCCCGAAATGAAGTGCTGGATCCTGCGCTGCCGTCCGTGGCCGGTCCGCGAACCCTGCTCCGGGCAAGGCTGGAGCAGGAAGCGCTGCTGCAGTCGGCCCCCAGTCGCCTTTGGGGCTATGCCCGAACCGCCGCTGTCTGTTGCTCCCTGCTGGGGGCCTTCCTGCTGATATTCGAGTTTCGGGTCCGAGCCGATGGTCCCCAACCGGATGCCAGCCTGACGCCAGGTGAAGTGCGTCCCATTTCCCTCGTTCAGGTTTGCCGCAACGAGGAAGCTGAAGTTGTGGTTGCCAATATTTCCGACGACACTCGCCGCCGCGTGTTTGCCGCCTACGGTATCAACCCGGCGAGGCCCGGCGATTACGAAGTGGACTATCTCATCACGCCGGATCTCGGAGGTTCCGACTCGATTCGCAATCTGTGGCCGCAGCCCTACTCGGCGCGCTGGAGCGCAAAAGAAAAGGACAAACTGGAGCAGCGTCTGCACCAGCTAGTCTGCGCGGGGACCATGGATCTGGCCACCGCGCAGCATGAAATTGCAGGGAACTGGATTGAGGCGTACAAAAAGTACGTCCGGACCTCGACCCGGTAGTGAGGTGGGGCAGCCTGGCAAGCAAGCCTGGCAAGTTGGGCGGCGGTTGGGTACCGCAGCAGTCCTGCTCAAACGCGGTAGCTGGCCGCGCTGCCCCAAAAGAGCACCCCTGGATAGTGCCGTGGACTGCGGCAGGCCGCCAATGGGCACACATTTGAATCGGGGTACTCGGCGACAGCTGGCGGACTTCTTGCACGGACTGGCAGCGCGCTACTTAACGGTCATTTTTTCCAGACCATCGCCGCCCGCCTGCATCGCCGAAGTTCCCGCTTTCGCGCCATTCACTTCCAGGATGTAAGCCACGATACTCGCGTAGCTGTCAGCCGACAGTGAATTCGGAGACGAAGGCGGCATCGTCTTTTGGGCCTTGTCATAGAGCGCCTTGAGAGATTTACCGGACCAATGCGATTTGAAGTACTCGCCGGCCAGGGGCGTTCCAAAGGTTCCGTTGGTTAGTGTGTTGCCGTGGCAGACCGCGCAGTTTGAGGTGTACGCCGTTTTCCCGGCAGCGGACTGAGCTGCTGTGAACTGCGGCGCAGCTCCCCCGCCTGCTGATACTGCGGGTTGAGCCGGGCCTGTCGGCTGCGCTTTGCTAACGGGGGCAGGTGCGGTAGCCCCGTTCCCTTCGCCCGTGTAGGTAAAGGCAAGAATGGCCCCTGCGTCCAGCATGGTCGCCGTACCGGCACCAGCCAGGGCTTCCGTCACACCACTGGGATCGGTGGCAACGTAGATCGTCTTGCGGTCGGGGCTAACTGCGGTGTCTCGGTAGCGATTCTCTGACTGGAAGTATCGGGAGAACTTGCCTGCGGCTTTGCCGTTTGCAGTGAGGGGCAGCACGTAAATCGATCCGCGCTTCAGCGTGCTGACCAGCACAACCCGATCCCAGCCAGGAATTCCGCCATTTTTCCCCGAGTAGAACTCGATCCCCGAAGTGCCCACCGTGGGCCAGCAAATTAGATCCATGTCTTTACAGAAGGGGTCATGGAAGTTGTAGCCGGTCTTCACCGTGAACATGGTCGCAACCGGGTCCACCATCGGCTGTTTGAAGTTGGTTTCCGGTTCGCGCGGAACCTCGGGATCCAGACCCCAGAAGCTGAAGGTCAGCTGGGGGCACGGCTTCGAAGAATCCTTCCAGCGAGCGAAATCGTAGGCTTTGTTGTCCTTCATGCCGGCAACGCGAGGCCAGCCGTAGTTCCCGCCGGCCTTCAGAATATTCACTTCGTCATCCGTGTTGGGGCCGTGTTCGGAGGAGTAGATGGTGCCATCCGGTCCGAAGTCCAGGCCCTGCGGGTTGCGATGGCCATAGGTGAAGACATGGCTGACAACCCCGTTGAGCTTTGGATTGTCCGGCGGAATCGCCCCGTCCAGATTCATGCGGATCGACTTGCCGACATAGGCGACGAAGTCCTTATCTGCGACTTCCTTGGCGGTGGGCAGGCGCTGGGCTTCAATCGCGATGCAGAAATTCGCCAGCTGGTTGTTGCCCTGGTCGCCAATCGTCATGTAGAGCTTCTTGTCGGGGCCGATCTTCAGCCTTCCGGCATTGTGGTCATTGCTGGCCGGGAGTCCGGTGAGGATGTTCACGGGCTTGGAAAGAGTTCCGGAAGCGGCGTCGTAGGTCATCCGCACAACCTTCGTGTACAGGAAGCGATACGGACTCTTCGGGTCGGTGACGGCGGGGTCTGCCCCTTTAGCTTCATCCAGATAGCTGTACGCGACGTAAACAAAATCATTACCGGTGCCTTTCAGGAGTTCCGGATGCAGCGCCATGCCCAACAACCCGTCCTGGCCTCCCGGGACCGAGACTTCATCGATGGTGACGGCAACTTTTTTGCTGCCATTCGTGGGGTCCACCCGCGTAACGCGCTTGCCCGCCCGCTCGGTGACCCAGAGCATGTTGTCCGGTCCCCAGGTCATTTCCCATGGGCCGTCCAGGCCGGAAACCACCACGCGCTTCTGGAACTGCTTCGTTCCACGCAGCACGGAATCCGGCGAATCCTGCGCCAACCCTAATCCGCAAACCACCATCCCGGTGAATACAATTCCAGCCAGCTTCGAAAATTTCATGTGCATCTCTTAAAGGATGATATTTCATTCACTGCGGCGGAGGCCAGTCGGACAGGATGGCCTGCTCTTATTTACCTCTTCTGCATTGCTGCTATGAATCTCTGCTGTTACCATGCAGCGTGCGGACGACTCTTGAAATTGATGCCGACGTGGCGAGGCGTGGCCTTATCCCTGAGAGCGCGCCTGTCGTTGAAATGCGGGATGGCATCCCTGTCTTTGTGTGCCCACCGGGCGCAGTAGCCGTTACCAGCGAAATGGTCCGCAATCTGGTAGATGAGGAATGAGCCGGGCAGGCGGCCCACCAGCACCACCGCGTTTCCGTACGCTGGTCTCGGGAGGATGCTGTCGCCCCCTATGGCAGCTAAGGCTTTCGCATTTTTCAAGGCTGGCTTCCCGCGTGTTCATGTGTTCTGGCCCGATGAAACTTACCTCACGGATACCCATCAGGGCCGCCTCGCTACCCTGGACGGCAGCGTTCCATGGCGAGCCGTCCGAAGTGCCGTGGCTGATCTCGTCGAGCGAATCGATTCCGTCAATCAGCCAAATAGAAAATTTCGATAACGCGCGCCGACGGTGTCGTTGGATACTGATTTTTGTAGGGCGCAGTACCTGTCGGCGGTCGCAGGCGCGGTTTCAGGTTTGTTACTCTCTATTCACCTCGCATCCAGGATTATTAATGAGAGGATTGAAAGATTTGATTGGACCCGGTACCCGGAATATCGATAGACTTCAGTTTTCCCAGGGATTGCGCCTTTCCAGCTTTTGATGGATCCGGATGGAACAGGCCAGTGGTACGAAGCGGTGTCAGTAGATTGACCTTCACGGGTGACAAAACAAACCATGACAAAATACAAACTCGAATACATCTGGCTCGACGGCAAAACGCCCGTCCCCGAACTGCGCGGCAAGACAACGATCAAGTCCTTTGAACAGGACCCCACGCTCGCCGATCTGCCCGATTGGGGTTTTGACGGCAGCTCCACCATGCAGGCCGAGGGCAGAAGCTCCGACTGCGTCCTGAGACCGGTGGCTCTCTATCCCGATGCAAGCCGCGAGAATGCTTTCATCGTCCTCAGCGAAGTTCTGAATGCCGACGGTACCGCGCATCCCAGCAACGCCCGCGCCACCATCGAGAATGACCCTGACCTGTGGATCGGTCTGGAACAGGAGTACTTCCTCTATCAGGAGGGCCGTCCGCTCGGCTTCCCGAAAGACGGTTATCCGTCTCCCCAGGGACCGTACTACTGCGGCGTCGGCTACAAGTACATGGGCAGCATCGCCCGCACCATCGTCGAAGAACACCTGGACCTCTGTCTGGCTGCCGGCATCAATCACGAAGGCATCAACGCCGAAGTGGCCAAGGGTCAGTGGGAATTCCAGATCTTTGCGAAGGGTTCCGCGAAAGCTGCCGATGACGTCTGGGTGGCTCGCTACCTGCTGATGCGCCTTTGCGAACAGTACGAAGTGGATGTGGTGTTCCATTGCAAGCCGATCAAGGGCGACTGGAACGGTTCCGGTATGCACTGCAACTTCTCGACCAAGTACATCCGTGAAATCGGCGGTAAGGAATACTTCGAGTCGTTGATGGCGGCATTCTCCGCACACGTCTCCGAACATATCGCCGTCTACGGTCCGGACAACCACCTCCGCCTGACCGGCCACCACGAAACGCAGTCCATCGACAAGTTCAGCTACGGCTTGTCGGATCGCGGCGCTTCCGTCCGTATGCCTGTGAACTTCATCCGCAACGGGTACAAGGGCTACCTGGAAGATCGTCGTCCGAACTCCGAAGGCGATCCGTACCAGATCGTCTCGCGGATTCTGCAGACCATCAACAGCGTTCCGAAGCCGTAACCGGCTCGGGAATTAGTACTGCTTCACGAAAGGCCCCGGGAGTTCGAACCCGGGGCCTTTCCACGTTTGGGGAGCTGTTATGGCATCAAAGCTGCGGCGTTGGACCTGGAACGGGTGCCGGGCGTTGCACGCTCCATTAAGGTCCTGGTTCCTGCCGATCAGCTTCAGCCGCTGAAGTAATGGCACCGGGTGCCGTGTGAGATCCTGGGAGCAGGTGTCTCCTCCAAAAAGCCGACCGCGCGGCGCGTCCCTCGTAGCGGCAGGTATCTTCCTCAGTCGTATCTCCGGGCTGGTTCGCGACCGGGTCTTTGCCCATTACTTCGGGAATTCGGCGGCGGCAGATGCCTTCCGGGCAGCCCTGCGGATTCCGAACTTCCTGCAGAATCTCTTCGGCGAAGGGGTTCTTTCGGCTTCATTTATTCCCGTCTATGCGGGGCTGTTGGCGCGGGGAGAAAAGCAGGAGGCAGGACGAGTCGCCGGGGCTGTATTTGCTATCCTGGCCGTCGTCTCCTCGGTGCTGGTTCTGCTGGGCGTGCTGGCTGCACCTGTTCTGATCGACGTCATCGCGCCCGGTTTCCATGGTGACAAGCGGGAACTCACGGTGCAGTTGGTTCGGATTCTGTTCCCCGGCGCGGGGCTACTGGTCATGTCCGCCTGGTGCCTGGGCATTCTGAACAGCCACCGGCGCTTTTTTCTTTCGTACAGCGTTCCGGTGATCTGGAATGCCTCCATCGTCGGCGGGCTGGTGTTTACCGGTTCCGCAGCGACGCAGGCAGAACTGGCAGTGGTCGCTGCCTGGGCTTCCGTTGTCGGGAGTGCCGGACAATTCCTTGTCCAGCTTCCCGTCGTGATCCGGCTGGCACCCGGCCTCAGAATCGCCTTCGATCTCGGTCTCGCCAGCGTCCGAACGGTGTTAAAGAACTTTGCCCCGGTCTTTGTGAGCCGCGGTGTGGTCCAGCTGAGTGCATACATCGATTCGCTGCTGGCCAGCCTGTTACCCGATGGCGCAGTCTCTGGCCTCGCCTACGCCCAAACGATCTATCTGCTCCCGGTCAGCCTCTTTGGCATGGCGGTCTCGGCCTCAGAGCTTCCGGAAATGGCCTCTGCGACGGGTTCTGCTGACGAAGTGTCAGCCCACCTCCGCAAGAGGCTCCACAGTGGTTTGCGGCGTATCTCGTTCTTTGTCATCCCCTCGGCCGCAGCGTTTCTGGTACTGGGTGACACCATAGCCGGAGCCATCTACCAGAGCGGCAAGTTCACCCGGGCGGACGCTGTCTACGTTTGGGCTATTCTGGCCGGGTCCGCCGTGGGCTTGTTGGCGTCTACTGGCGGCAGGCTCTACGCTTCCGCTTTCTACGCGCTGAAAGACACCCGGACACCGCTCCGGTTCGCTGTGTTGCGGGTGACGGCGACGACCATACTGGGGTACCTCTGCGCCATCCCGCTTCCTGCCGCCCTGGGCATTGATCCGAAATGGGGTGTTGCCGGATTAACAGTATCAGCGGGCATCAGCGGGTGGCTGGAGTTCGTCTTGCTTCGCCGCGCACTCGCCGACAAGCTCGGCCCGATCCCCTCGCTGGCGGGCTATTCGGCCCGCTTGTGGGCTGCCGCTCTGGCTGGCGCGGCCAGCGGCTACGTGATTCGAGGCACCCTGCCCGGCATGCACCCCATCCTGACCGCCTGCGTCGCGCTGGTCCCTTTCGCAGGCGTGTATCTGGCGCTCTGCGGTCGTGAAAACTGGCCTCAGAGGTGATACAGCATCAGGTAAACCACCACGCCGGTTACCGAGACGTACAGCCAAATCGGTAACGTCCAGCGTGAGATCGCTTTGTGAGCCGGGAACTTACCGGCCAGGCCCCGCCGCATCGAAATCACTGCCAGAAACGGCACCGTCACAGCCAGAATCGTGTGGGTTCCCAGAATCGTCAGGTACAGTGTCTTGAGCGCACCCTCGTGCGGAAACGTGGTGATTTTCGCCTGGAAGTGGTAGGTCAGGTAGCTGATCAGAAACACAACCGACGTGGAAAACGCTCCGATCATTGCCTTCTTGTGGGCTTCGCGTTTCCCCTGCCGGATCATGATGTACGCAATCACGAGGAGCGTCGCTGACGTTCCGTTCAGAAACGCATTTACTGTGGGTAGTATCGAAAAATTCATCTTTTATCTTTCTGCAGGGCTTCTGCATCTCTGGCGATCTTCGAAACAACACCGCCATCGGCCAGACCGTAGTAGCCCCGAATCCTGCCTTTTCCATCAATCAGCACAAACCGGGTGCTGTGGTCCACGCTTTCGCTAATGCCGCCCAGCTTGAACGTGTCCTTGCCAAGGGAACTCAGCAAAGCTTTGTCTCCCGTCAGGAAATGCCAGCGCGAGGTATCGGCGCTGAAGCCTTTCGCGTAAGCACTCAGGGCAGCGGGCGTATCGTTATCCGGGTCTACTGAGAACGACACCAGCCGGATGCTTTTGTCGGTCGCATCCTGTATCTGCCGCATGTGCGACGTCATGCGGGGACATGGTCCCTGGCAGGTGGTGAAGACGAAGTCAGCGACCCAGACATGGCCCTCCAAAGCAGAACCTTTGAAGTCCTTGCCATCCTGGTCGAGCAACTGAAAGTCGGGCACGTCGCCCAGGATCTGCAGCGGCTTCTCGGAACTGCAACCAGCCAGTGAAAGGAGGGCCGCAATGAGAGTAAATTTTCTGAGAGCAAATTTCCTCATAGACGTGGAGGATCGAAAACCATCAAACCGTAAATCAGCGGCAAGTAAATGACCGACACCAGCAACACCTTGCGGGCACGAATATTCGACAAATCAAAAGCCACTCGAACGCCCGTGTAGAGGAACCAGCCACCCAGCAACACTGCCCCCACCAGGTAGATCTTGCCCGTCATGCCCAGCAGGACCGGCATGATACTGACCGGAATCAGCGTGGAAGCATAGAGCACAATCTGGCGTGCGGTCGATTGGCCATCGGGCTCTACTACAGGCAGCATGCGGATGCCCGCCCGCGCGTAATCTTCGCGGTACATCCAGGCAATTGCCAGAAAATGGGGGAATTGCCAGATGAACAGGATGGCGAACAGCGACCACGCCTCTGCGTTCAGCACACCACTCGAAGCCGCGTAACCCATCAGGGGCGGAATGGCACCCGGAGCGGCACCAATCACCGTCGACAGGTGGGATCTCTGCTTCAGCGGCGTATAAATGAACAAATATGCGCCCATCGTCAGCAGCCCCAGCACCCCGGTCAGCAGGTTGACCCCCAGCCACAATTCCAGAAAGCCAAGCAGCACCAGCGCGATGCCGAACCACATGGCACGCGGCGCGGTCATACGTCCTGTGGGCAGGGGACGCCCGGCGGTTCGCCGCATCAGCGCATCGGCCTCGCGTTCATACCACTGATTCAGGGCTGCCGTCCCGGAGGCGATAATGGCCGTGCCCAGCATCGTGTGAAACAGCAGCATCCAATCTGCCTGTCCGTTCCACGGGTGCTTTTGCCCGAAGTAATAGCCGACGCCCACGCTCATCAGGATGAGCCAGGTGATACGCGGTTTTGTCAGCTCGTAGTAGTGGCGCATTTCAGGCGGACGCAACTTCGAGGGTCAGGTTGCGATGAACCAGGTTGCGTTGAACAATGATAGCGAGCGCCACGCTGGAAGCCAGAGTCAGGGCTCCGACTGCCACGTGGAGCACGGTAAAGGTCACCATGATGGGCATGGGCTGCACCGCATCTGCGTAGGCAATTCGCGTCATGAAGGCCGCAATGCCGAGGAAGACCTGGGTAAACGTGATGGTGGTCAGGGTCAGTGCCGTCCGCCGCAATTCGTGGTTGCCTGAGTAGTGTACGGAGATTCTCAAGCACACCCAGAGAATCACGCCCGACACGATGGGCGAGCCGCAGATGTGATAGATCGAACCGATCGCCTTGTGCCGGGCTGCCGCGCCCAGCGCGAGCTGGCAGACCACCAGGATGGGGGCCAGCATCGAAAGTCGGCGGATCGGCGTGGCCGGAATTTCACTCATCATGGCCGGCTCGGCCAGCCACCACCTTGAAGTAAACACAGCGATAGCCACCGTTGTCGAGAAAAACAGCTGCGCCAGCGTGGCATGCATCGTGGAAATCCACCACGGTAGTAAATAAATCACAGTCAGCCCGCCCAAGGTACCTTGGGTGATGACGGCCAGCAGCGCCACAACACCAAGCTTGCGAAGCCAATTCCGGTGTTCCGCTGTCCACAGCCAAACCATTGAAACGATGGTGAATATGCCGACCATGGTCGCGATCATCCGATGGCCATGTTCGTAAAAAATGCCACCTTCCATGGGAGGCATCAGTTTGCCGTAGGAAAGTGGCCAGTCCGGCACGCTCAGGCCGGCATCCCGGCTGGTGACCACACCCCCGGCGACGACCAAAAACAGAGTACAAACTGCAAGCAGGATGGACCACTGGTGCAGGCCACGCCTGTAGACGTTATTAGCTGCCATAAGAGAACTCGATGGATGCGGCTCCACTCGGTGCCAGAGTCAGTTTGCCCTCTTTGCGGCCAAGCTTTTCGTGGATCGCCTCAATAACATAGGTGCCGGGCGGCACGCCTTCGATGCGGAAAGTTCCATCTTCGCCCGAAACCGCAAAAAAGGGATGAGAAGAGACGCCAATCCAGGCGCGCATCCACGGGTGGACACTGCACGTGAACGGGAACAGGATCTCCTCATTTCCAAATTTCTTGAACTTGTGTTCCGCGCGAGGGGCCTGCGATTCATTCCAGGCCGGGTTCTTCTGGCTCTCCGCATGGACATTGTGGTTTACGGGGTCGCTGTTGAGGATTTCCAGCGCTTGCCCCTCCACGATTCCCTGAACATGCGGCGCGTAAACGCAGCCGTTTTGGTCGAGTTTTGCGGGCTCCGCAGGCGGTGCCCAATGGGCGGGTGCCAGGCCGTCTTTTATGTGGATATAAACATTGCGCAGCGTCTTGTTGGTGTTTACGACCACAGTTTGGGCTCGAACAGGGCTTTTGTGCTGCCGTTCACACTGCGGGTTGGAGCCCATGTCGATCACAGGCATGACGGGAGCTTCGCCCTCAAACAGGATGCGACCACTGATGGTTCCTGCCGTTGCCGGATCAACGTGAGCCTCGGGGAGGCTGGCGGTAACTTGCGTGGACGGTTGCGGGGAACTGCCACAGGCTGCCAGCAAAAGCAGTGGCGCTACCCCAATAAAGCGTTTCAAGTTCCATTCTGGCATATGGATCCGAAGCGTTCGCGGTAACGTATCTCGTTCGCGGTAACGTATCTATTGACAATGGCTCCCTTGGCAAACAGGTCCGTCAAGAAATGGCTGATCGTTTCACTTCTGCAGTTCTGCGTGGTGGTTCCTGTTGCGACAGTGGTTATGGGGGCGGTTGCGGCCGAGTCTGCTCTGCATCCTGCGCCCAACCCGATTCCAGCCGTTTGTCCCTGCGTTGCTCATGTTCGCTGCCGGGCCGTTGAAACCAAAGCCGCCGACGGGACCTTACTGAAGGCCTGGTATTACGAGCCGGAGACCCGCCAGGGCGGTGCGTTGCTGATGCTCCATGGCATCGGAGGCAATCGGACCGATGTCATTGCTTTGGGTACCGTTTACGAGAAAGTCGGGTACGCGGTTCTGACACCGGATCTTCGGGGGCATGGCGAAACTTCCGGCCTTGTAACGTATGGCGTATCCGATGAGCAGGATGTGCGGGCCTGGGCCCAGTGGTTGCTGTCTCAGCCGGGTAACGAGAGACTTTACGGTTTTGGCGTGTCCCTGGGGGGCTCCGTTCTGCTTCAGTCGCTCAAGACGGAAACTCGTTTCCTTGCAGTGATCGCGGAAAGTGCTTACTCCAGTTTTCCTGCCATTGCGCTGGAGCGGACACACCGAAGCCTCCCTGCCCACCTGAAGTGGCTGAACGGCCTGTTTGTGCACTCCGGAATCCGGTGGGCCCGACTTCGATATGACATGGATCTGCACGCTTCATCAGCCGTTGAGAGCGTTCGCAGAACTTCTACCCCGGTGCTTCTGGTTCACGGTCTGGAAGATGACCTGACTTCCCCGGACAACTCCCGCGTTCTCGCTGTGGCGAACCCCTCCGTCACACAACTTTGGCTGGTTCCCGGCGCCGGACACGCCAACCTTTGGGCCACCGCCCGTACGGAATTTGAAAGTCGAACTCTCAACTGGTTGTCGAGTCACATGACAAAAAAACAGGGCGACCGGATTTCTCCGGTCGCCCCCTGATTGTTGTTGTTTAGGGAAACTAAAGGATCGGGATGGTGATTCCGTCCGGGCTGGAAGCAGTTCCGATGGACAGCCTGACAGCCGCATCGCCCGACTTGGCACCCGCCGGAATGCGGATGTTGATCTGGTAAAGCGCTGCGGTCATGCCGGGCGCGGAACCGACGTACAGGACGTCAGATGCGGCCAGCGGCGTGCCGTTCAGGCTCACCGTCACCGTGCCTGCTGCCGCATTCTGTCCGGTTGCGATATCAGCAGCGTCCGCCTTGGTTGTCAAATCGCCGAGGCCGGTCGCATACAGGGTCACCAGATCGCCCGCCTTGGCAGCCGTCACCAGTGTGGAGGTCCCGGAAATCTGAGCAACAGCTTTCTTGCCATCCACCGTGAACAGACCCGGCGCGAAGTCGGCTGCCGTGACTGTGATGGGTGCGCTGTAGATCGGAACTCTACCGTTCGGGTTCACCACGACGCGGACCTCAGCATTGCCAGCCGCCGTGCCGCTCGGAACGATGGCATTGACCTGACCATCCCGCGTGTAGGTCAGCGGCGCACGTTTCCGGTTCACTTCCACCACAAAGCAGGAGAGCAGGGTCGGGACCTTGCCGGCCGCCAAATCTGCAGGATAAAGGCCGCGGGTGATACCAGTGGGCTGGAAGCCGCTGCCAAAGAGCGAGATCAGTGAATTTGAGGAGATTGTTCCCTGGTAGGACGCGGCACTCACTGCGGCTTTGAGCTGGGGAAGTACTGCGAAATCACAGGCGGCGGGCGAAATCGTGGCCGAGGTATTGAAAATGTAGTCGCCTCCGTTCCCTGCACCGTTGTTTGCCGCATTGCCGGCAGCATAGAGAACAATATCCCCGACATTGGTGGCGGGGGGAGTCCAGTCGACCGAATAGGTATAGGAACCAACGGCGGTTGTGACGGTAGCACTACGATGCGACGCGAATTCCTGGACACCATTCACGCAGGGGCCATCCACGCCACCCTGGCAGCGCACGCGGATTACTGTGTTGGGAGCAAAGGACCCGACCTGCTTCGACGCATCAGTCGTTGAACGCGAGGTTAACTGGAAACCCCAGCGCAGGGCTTCCGGATGTGTGATGGTGACCTGAATGGTCTGCATGACACCCGGAACATAGGGCTTGGCAGCGATAGATACGCTGCCGCGCGGGTCCGAATTCACCGCAAACGTACGATGGCAGGCTGTGCACGTGACGCCCCCGTCAACGGGAGCCCCCGTTCGCTGAATGGGGGGGCCGGTACTATTGGCCAGCGCCGACAGCGGGACCAGGCAGAGAAGGGAAACGGTAAGAGCGGAGAGTCGATTCACCCTTCTATAGTCCGGGAGGTACTGTCTGCGGTTGAAATAAAATTGTAAAAAAGTTGTAAAAAGCAGATCCCCGCGTAACTATTGGCGAGCCGATTGCACCGGAGGCCCCTCCGGGGTGACGGTTTACCACTTTTTACAAACTCCATGTTCACCCGTCCCAGTGCGCTCCCAGGCCGCAGTTCGGTCCGGAAACGTTACCGTCCCGCATCTTCATCGTTCGCAAACCCTTGATAGCGCAGTACAATCAAGGGAAGGTAGGTAAGGTGTGAGAATGGAAGCAGCGCTCCCCGCCGAAGCGTTCGCCCCCTGTCTGGCCGTTACAACAGGCTTGGGCGTATAAGATTTCTTATTGACCCTGACTCGACACCGTTACCTCCGACCAGGGACTGTAGTCATAAGTAGATACAGTAATTACGACAACGCGGGCTGAATGACGACGAACACTTCCAACAACCTTCCCTCCGAGCCGGTCGATCCGGTACTCGGGGCCAACATCCAGAACGACAAGCCGAAAAAGCGAGGTCTGATCTGGGTCCTGATTCTGCTGATCATTGCAGGCGTAGCCGGCTATGCCGTGTGGCGCGCCGGTCAGCCGGGTCTCGTCGCGACGCCCCAGGGCGGTGGCGGCAGAGGTGGTGGTGGTGGCCGTGGCAGAGGTGCCTTTGGGCCCACCCCTGTTTCCGTGGCGAAGCCCCACAAAGCGAACGTTCCGGTTTACCTGAACGGCCTTGGCAACGTGACCGCGTTCTATACCGTCACGGTCCGCAGCCGCGTGGATGGGCAACTGATGAGTATCGCTTACAAAGAAGGCGAAACTGTCAAGCAGGGTCAGATCCTGGCTGAAATTGATCCCCGTCCCTTTGAAGTGCAGTTGCAGCAGGCTCAGGGCACTCTGGCTCGGGATTCGGCGACGCTTGCCAATGCGAAACTCGATTTCGACCGTTACACCCAACTCCTGGCGCAGGACGCCATCCCGAAACAGTTGCTCGACACCCAGCGTGCCCAGGTGGCGCAACTGGAAGGCAACATCCGCACTGACGAAGCCAACGTCAATAATGCCCGCCTCCAGCTAACTTACGCGAAGATCACCGCGCCTATCTCCGGCACCATTGGTCTCCGCCTTGTCGATCCCGGCAACATCGTCCGTGCCGGGGATCAGGGCGGCCTGCTGGTAATTACCCAGTTGCAGCCGATCTCCACCCTGTTCACCATTCCGGAAGATGCCCTGCCTCAGGTCATGACAAAAATTCGTGGTGGCAGGCGCCTCACGGTAGACGCCTTTAACCGTGACAACTCAAAGAAACTCGCTTCTGGTTATCTTCTGACTGTCGACAATCAGATTGACGCTTCCACCGGTACCTCCAGACTGAAGGCGGTTTTTGACAACAAGGACAATGCTCTGTTCCCGAATCAGTTCGTGAATGTCCGACTCCTGGTTGATACCGAGAACAATCAGACCGTGATTCCGACCGCCGCCGTCCAGCGCGGCCAGCAGGGCCCGTTTGTCTACATCGTCAACGAAGAATCCAAGGTCCAGATCCGCCAGGTGGATCAGGGGGCAGTTGATGGCGAAACTACCGTGATCCGCAAGGGTGTCGAAATGGGCGAACAGGTCGTCATCGACGGCATTGACCGTCTGCAAAACGGCAGCACCGTCCGCGTCCGAAAGCCGGGCGAAGATCAGTTCGGCGAGGCCTCTGGCCGTGGCCGCAATGGTCGGGGACGTGGTGCCGGCAAAGCTGGTGATAAGGCCGGTGGTGACAAGGCCGGTGCTGACAAGGCCGGTGGCGGCGAAGGTCGCAGCGGTCGCCGCGGTGGTGGCGAAGGCGGGGGACGCAAACAGTGAACCCGTCGCGCATCTTCATCGAACGACCGGTTGCAACCTCACTCATGATGGTGGGGTTGGTGCTGGTTGGAATCGTGGCCTTCCTGCAGTTGCCGGTTTCGGCGCTGCCCCAGGTGGACTATCCCACGATTCAGATCCAGACCTTTTATCCCGGGGCCAGCCCCGAGGTCATGACCTCTTCGGTGACTGCGCCCCTCGAAAAGCAGTTCGGCCAGGTTCCGGGGCTCACGCAGATGACTTCGGTGAGTTCCTTCGGCAGCTCTGTCATCACCCTCCAGTTCGCGCTGGATTTGAACATCGATATCGCGGAACAGGAAGTGCAGGCCGCCATCAACGGTGCCGGAACCTTCCTGCCGCGCGAACTCCCCACCCCTCCGATTTATTCCAAGACCAACCCTGCTGATTCACCCATTCTGACGCTGGCGGTCACTTCCAGCACAATGCCCCTCACTAAGGTGCAGGAACTGGCTGAAACCCGTATGGCGCAGCGCATTTCTCAGCTCAAAGGCGTCGGCCTGGTTACCATCAGCGGTGGCCAGCGTCCGGCCGTGCGTGTGCAGGCCAACCCTGTGGCGCTTGCATCCTACGGTCTTAGCCTGGAAACGCTGCGTTCCGCTCTGGGCAGCGCCAACGTCAACGCTGCTAAAGGCAACTTCGACGGTCCCACGCAGGCGTGGACCATCAATAACAACGACCAGCTTCAGTCCGGCGCTCAGTACGCCCCCATCGTCATCGCCTACCGCAACGGTGCGCCCATCCGCCTGCGGGACGTCGCCACTATCATTGATGGCGCGGAGAATCGGTTCCAGGCCGCCTGGGTCAATACCACTCCGGCCATCATCGTCAATATCCAGCGTCAGCCTGGCACCAACATTATTGGCGTCGTCGATAACATCCAGAAGCTGATTCCCCAGATCCAGTCCTCCCTGCCGGAAACGGTGAAAGTCAATGTGATCACGGATCGTACTACCACCATCCGGGCTTCGGTTGAGGACGTTGAATTTACGCTTTTGCTCACCATCGCTCTCGTTGTGATGGTTATCTTTCTCTTCCTGCGCAGCTTCACAGCCACCATCATCCCCAGCGTCGCTGTTCCCCTCTCGTTAATCGGTACCTTCGCGGTGATGTACCTGCTGGACTATTCGCTCGACAATCTTTCCCTGATGGCGCTCACCATTTCAACCGGCTTCGTGGTTGATGACGCCATCGTGATGATTGAGAACATTTCGCGCTACATCGAAATGGGCGAGACCCCCATGGCTGCCGCCCTGAAGGGCTCGGCGGAAATTGGCTTCACCATTGTTTCGCTCACCGTCTCGTTGATTGCTGTGTTGATTCCGCTCCTGTTTATGGCGGATATTGTCGGACGCCTGTTTCGGGAATTCGCGATCACTCTGGCCGTCACTATCATCATCTCGGCCTTCGTCTCCCTGACGCTGACCCCGATGATGTCCGCCCGTATCCTGCGGCACCATAACTCTGCTGAGCAGGGTGTTTTCTACCGCGCCTCCGAGTGGTGCTTCATCAAGAGCATTGAACTCTACGGCTTTTTCCTGCGGTTCGTCCTCCGCCACCAGACCAGCACGCTGCTGGTTGCCGCTGCTACTTTAGGGGTCACGGTTTACCTCTACAGCATCGTCAATAAGGGCTTTTTTCCCGTCCAGGACACCGGGGTGATTCTGGGCATCTCTGAGGCTCCGGAAACCATCTCGTTCCCGGCCATGAGCATAAAACAACAGGAACTGGCAAAAGTTGTCCTCGAAGATGAGGCCGTGAAAAACCTCACCTCCTTCATCGGCGTAGATGGTTTTAACACCACAATCAACAGTGGACGTATCCAGATAACCCTGAAGCCACTCGAGGAACGAAAGATCAACGCCACCGAAGTCATTCGGCGTCTTCAACCCAAACTGGCCCAGGTGAACGGCATCAAACTCTATCTGCAGCCCGTCCAGGATCTGACGGTAGAGGATCGCATCAGCCGCACGCAGTATCAGTACGCGCTGGACGCTCCGGAGAAGCGAATTCTCGACGAGTGGGTGCCGAAGCTGGTGGAACGTCTGCAAAAGATCCCCGAGCTTCGCGATGTTGCCAGCGATCAGCAAAATGGTGGCATCGGCTTACATCTCGAAATTGACCGCGATACCGCCGGGCGCTTTGGCATCACGCCGCAAATGGTGGATGACACGCTCTATTCTGCCTTCGGCCAGCGCCAGGTTTCCACCATCTTCACGCAGTCGAACCAGTATCACGTGGTGCTTGAAGCGGGTCCGGAATGGCAGGGCAACGCTTCAGCGCTGAAACGTCTCTATGTCCAGGTCGGCTCTGCCTCCCAAAATCTGGCCTCCACGGTCGCGCTTGCCGGTACCAACACCGCGCTCACCGGGGCCGCCCGTCTTTCGCAGGTGCCCCTCGAAACGTTCACTACGGTGCGCGAAGTTCCTGCTGCTCTCACCATCAACCACCAAAGCCAGTTTCCGTCTGCGGTCATCTCGTTCAACCTGGCTCCGGGTTCATCCCTCGGCAAGGCGGTGGAGGAAATCCGCAAAGGGACCGGTGACATTGGCATGCCCGCCTCCGTCGAGACGTCCTTTCAGGGCACGGCCCGCGCGTTCCAGAACTCCCTGGCGAACCAGCCTTTCCTGATTCTGGCCGCCATCATTACCGTGTATATCGTGCTCGGGGTTCTCTATGAGAGCTACATCCACCCCATCACGATTCTCTCCTCGCTGCCGTCTGCCGGCATGGGTGCCCTCCTTGCCCGTGTCCTGTTCAAGCAGGATCTCGACATCATCACGCTTATAGGCATCATTCTTCTGATTGGTATTGTGCAGAAGAATGCCATTATGATGATCGACTTCGCGCTCGAAATGGAGCGCACCGAAGGCAAACCGCCACACGAAGCCATTTATCAGGCCTGCCTCCTCCGTTTCCGACCCATCATGATGACCACCATGGCCGCCCTGCTCGGGGCCGTGCCTTTGGCCTTCGGCACCGGCGTCGGTTCCGAACTTCGCCAGCCCCTTGGTGTCACCATCATCGGCGGCCTGGTTGTGAGCCAGGTGTTGACCCTCTTCACAACGCCGGTCGTGTACCTGTGGTTCGGTCGGCTCTCCGCCTTCTTCCATCGCTCGAAACCGCAGGTGGACCAAAACCTCGCTGTGATTCCGGAGGCAATGTGAGCGTTTCCACGCCGTTTATCAATCGCCCGGTTGCCACCACGCTGCTGATGGTGGGGATCACGATTGCCGGTTGTCTGTCGTATACCCTGCTGCCCATTTCCCCGTTGCCGCAGGTAGATTACCCTACCATCTTTGTCAGCGCGAGTCTTCCTGGCGGTAGTCCTGAAGTGATGGCTGCCTCGGTGGCTACCCCTCTGGAAAAACAGCTTTCTCACATCTCCGGCGTCACGGAAATGACGTCGAACAGCTCACTCGGTTCGGCCAGCGTGATTCTGCAGTTTGATCTCAGCCGCGACATTAATGCTGCCGCCCGCGATGTGGCCGCCTCCGTCCAGGCCGCCAAAGCCTTCCTGCCCGCGAACCTTCCTACCAATCCTCGTTACCGCAAGGTAAACCCTTCCGATCAGCCCATCATCATCCTCTCCATGCAGTCGGACGTGGTCCCCTCGCCGCAGATGTACGATATCGCTTCTTCCGTCTTCGCGCAAAAGCTGGCCCAGATTGAGGGTGTCGGCCAGGTGCAGGTGGGTGGAAGTTCTTTGCCCGCCGTGCGCGTGGAAATGAACCCTCAACCGGTTTCCCGCTACAACGTCGGCATGGATCAGGTAGCCAGCTTCTTGCGTTCTGCGAACGCCAACGCCCCGAAGGGTGAGCTTTCCAATGAGCAGTTCCGCTGGCCCCTCTCCACCAGCGACCAGCTGATGGAAGCGAAAGACTATCGGAATCTGGTTGTCCTCTACCGCAACGGTGCGCCGATTCGCCTTTCCGAACTCGGAAATGTGATTGATTCCGTCGAAGATGTCCGCAACATGGCTCTGGCGAATGGCAAACCGGCTGTTCTTTTAATGATCAGCCGCCAGCCCAACGCCAACATCATCGAGACGGTGGACCGCGTGCGTGCCATCCTGCCTCAGTTCCAGGCCGCTCTGCCACCCACCATCACGTTGCATATCGATAACGACCGCACCAATACGATCCGTGCCTCTGTTGCCGATGCCGAGCGCAACATGATCATTTCCATTGGCCTCGTCATCATCGTGGTCTTTGTCTTCCTGCGGAACTGGCGCGCGACCTTCATTCCCGCCATTTCCGTGCCGATCTCGCTCATCGGCACTTTCGGCGTCATGTACCTGTGCGGCTACACGCTGGACAACCTTTCTGTGATGGCCCTGACGATTGCCACTGGCTTCGTGGTTGACGACGCCATCGTGGTTATTGAGAACATTACCCGCTACATGGAAAAAGGCTATTCGCCGATGGCTGCGTCGCTCAAGGGTGCCCAGGAAATTGGCTTTACTGTTCTTTCCATCAGCATTTCCCTGATCGCCGTCTTTATCCCCATCCTCATGATGGGCGGCATCGTCGGTCGCCTATTCCGCGAATTCGCCGTTGTGCTGGCGACTGCCATCCTCATCTCTATGGTGGTGTCTCTCACCGCGACACCCATGATGTGCTCCCGGATGCTGAAGTCGAACCCCAACCCCGGCAAGCTTTACCGGGTTACCGAACGGTTTTATCAGTGGATCATTTCCACCTACGCCTCCGCGCTGCATGTGGTCCTCAAACACCCGGCGCTGACGATGGTCGTGATGGCGCTCACCATCGGCGTCAACGTCTACCTTTACATTCAGATCCCCAAAGGCTTCTTCCCGCAGCAGGATACTGGTCGGCTTCAGGGTTCGGTGCAGGGCCAGCAACACATCTCTTTCGCCGCGCTTTCGGAAAAGGCCCGCTACTTTGAACAGCAGGTCCGCAGCGATCCCGCAGTGGATACTATCGATGTTTCCATTGGCGGCGGCGGTGGTGGTGGCGGCCGAGGCGGTGGCGGCGGCAACAGCGCCATGATGTTCCTCCAACTCAAGCCCATGTCGGAACGCAAAGCCACCGTCGATGAAGTGATTACCCGCATCCGGCGCAAGACTTCCGGAATGCCCGGTGCCCAGCTCTTCCTTCAGGCCGCGCAGGACATCCGCATCGGCGGTCGCCAGTCCAACGCTCAATACCAGTACACTTTGCAAACACAGGAACTTCCCCTGCTCCAGGAATGGGCCCCCCGCGTCACGCGCCGCCTCATGCAACTTCCCGAACTGGCCGACGTGAGTTCCGACCAGCAGAGTTCCGGCCTCTCGTCGAACGTCACCATTGACCGGGATACCGCCTCCCGGCTGGGGCTGACTGCGCAGGCCGTGGATAGTGCGCTCTACAGCAACTTCGGACAACGTCAGGTTTCGACGATGTATAAAGCGATTAACCAATACCACGTTGTCCTCGCACTCGAGCAATCCTGGTGGGCCAGCCCCGAAGTTCTGGAGCGTATCTATGTGCAGACCCCCCGTGGTGTCAGCATCCCGCTTTCCACGTTTGCCACCTTCTCCGAAGGCCAGACACCCCTCTCCCTGCCTCATCAGGGTCAGTTCCCGGCCACCACCATTTCCTTTAATCTTGCCGAAGGCATCGCGCTCAGTGACGCTGTCGATGCCATCCACAAAGCGGAGATCGACATGGGCACGCCTACCTCCATCACCAGCAAGATGGCGGGAACGGCCCAGGCTTATCAGGACTCTCTCAGCAGCCAGCCGATGCTGATCCTGACAGCACTTCTTGCGGTTTACATTGTGCTCGGCATTCTGTACGAAAGCCTGATTCACCCTCTCACGATTCTCTCCACACTGCCCTCTGCCGGTGTCGGAGCCCTTATCGGCCTCGTTCTGTTCCGCACGGAGCTGTCTCTTATCGCGATGATCGCGATTATTCTGCTCATCGGCATCGTCAAGAAGAACGCGATTCTCATGATCGACTTCGCACTTGCCGCAGAGCGTAATGAAGGCATGAGTCCCCGCGACGCTATCTATCAGGCGTGCCTCCTTCGCTTCCGCCCCATTTTGATGACAACCGCCGCAGCTCTGCTCGGCGCTCTGCCCATGGCGCTGGGCGTCGGGACCGGCTCTGAACTTCGGAAGCCCCTCGGCATCGCCATCGTTGGCGGCCTGATCGTCAGCCAGATGTTGACTCTCTTTACCACTCCGGTCGTCTATATATCCTTTGACCGGCTTCGCCAGCGTTTTTCCCGGAAACACCCCAGCTCGCACAAACCCAATTCTCACCGCCCCGGTATTCTCATTCCCGGTGGAATCGCGGAGAGTGCCGATTGACGATGCGCCAAACCAAATACCTCCCTCTCCTTTCTGTCGTCTGTGCCTCTTTCTTCTCGGGAGGTTGCGTGCAGGTTGCCCCGAAGTACCAGAAGCCGGTGCTGATCGTACCGCCTCCGCCGAAATACCAGGAACTGACCGGCAATGACCAGTGGAAGACTGCTGCGCCCAGTGACGAAGTCATGAAGGGCAACTGGTGGGAACTTTTCGGCGACCCACAGCTCAGCAAGCTGGAAGAACAGGTTGCGGTGAATAACTTCAACGTGAAGCAACTGGAGGCGCAGTTCCGTCAGGCTCGCGCGACGGTTCTGGCGACTTCTGCCGGGTTGGATCCGTCCATCAGCGCCGCGCCCTCAGTCAACCAGACCATTCGGGGCTCCAACTCCGGGCGCCTTGGCTTTGGCTCCTCCTTCGGGCTCCCGTTCAACGTCGCCTGGGAACCGGACCTTTGGGGCAGGCTGCACACCATCATTGAAAGCAGCACCGCAACCGCCCAGATTCGGGCCTCCGATCTGGAGAACCTCCGCCTCAGTCTACAGGCCACTCTCGCGCTCAGCTACTTCAACCTGCTCGCCAACGACATGCAGTTTGAATTGCTGACCACCACCCTGAACGCTTATAAACAGCTGCTCGGCCTCACCGAAAACCGGTTCCGGGGCGGCATCGCGTCTAAGGTGGACGTGACCCTCGCGCAAACGCAGGTCTACAATACGGAGGCTCAGGCCACGGACCTGGGCGTGCAGCGCCACCAGCTGGAACATGCGATTGCGGTTCTCACCGGGCAGGCCCCGGCCGGCTTCTCCATTCCCCGCAGCAAAATCGCCGGTCCGCCCCCACCGATTCCCGTCGGAATTCCCTCACAGCTCCTCGAACGTCGTCCCGACATCGCCAGCTCCGAGCGCTCCATCGCGGTAGCCAACGCCAATATTGGACTCGCGAAAATCGCCTTCTATCCTTCCGTTACCCTTTCCGTTTCCACCGGCGTCACCAGTCCCAGTCTGTTCAGTCTTCTTTCGTGGGCCAGCCGGACGTGGTCTGCAGGCCCCAATGCCAACCAGGTTCTCTTCGATTTCGGTCGCCGCGATGCGCAGATGCAACTGACCCAGGCCGCATATGACGCTCAGGTTGCCAACTATCGCCAGACGATCTTGAATGCCTTTCAGCAGGTGGAGGATAACCTCTCCAACCTCCGTGTCCTCGCCGAAGAAACCGATCAGCAGGCGCGCGCTGTGGCTGCAGCCGAACAGTCCCTGAATTTGCAGACCGAACGCTATAAGGGAGGCACGGATTCGTACCTCAACGTCATCACCACCCAGACGATTCTGCTGCAGGCTCAGCGCAACGCGGTGACTCTGTTGCAGCGACGGATGCAGTCCGCCGTCAGCCTGATTCTCGCGCTTGGCGGAGGCTGGGATAGTTCGGTGCTCCCGACGCTGCCGCAAATCAAGGATCCTGCGATGGCCAACCCGGCAAACACCATCAAGGTATCCATGCCCGCCACGCATTAATCTACAACCGTGTCCGACATCAAAATTGTCGAATGCCCTCGTGATGCCTGGCAAGGCTTTTCGAAACTGATCCCGCCCGCCGAGAAAGCTCTCTACCTGAGACTTCTTGTCGAGGCGGGATTCTCGCATCTGGACGCGGTGTCGTTCGTCTCGCCGCGTGCTGTGCCCCAAATGGCCGATTCCGAGGAAGTGCTCCAACTGCTGGGGCCGACGTCTGGTGTCGAGATTATCGGCATCGTGATGAATGAAAAGGGCGCTCTCCGGGCCCAGGCGACTGAAGCTGTCACCACTCTCGGGTTTCCGTACTCCCTGTCTCCCACCTTCGGGATGCGCAACCAGCGCCAGACGCCCGCCGAATCTCTCGCTGAACTCGGCCGCATCCTGGCTGTGGGTTTCAACGTAACGGTCTATCTGTCCATGGCGTTCGGGAACCCCTACGGTGACGCGTGGAGTCCAGAACAGGTGGTTGCTGCCGCCAAACAGATCGAGGCGATGGGCGTCACTTCGATTTCTCTGGCGGATACGGTGGGAATCGCGGATGCCGCTCGTATCTCCAGCGTTTGTGGCCTGGTTACTACTGAGTTTCCGAAGCTGGAAATCGGTGCCCACCTTCACGGTATTCCGGCTCAGACTGCCGGCAAGGTCCGGGCTGCGGTTGCCGCCGGATGTCGGCGCCTGGACTCCGTAATCGGCGGCTTCGGAGGCTGCCCGTTCGCGCAGGATGAGCGCATGGGCAATCTGGACACCATCACGGTTCTCGAAACCCTCGGGCAGGGAACCGGTCACCTGAATGGCCTCAGATCCCGCGCCGCAACCCTGGCTGCGTTCGCATCGTAGTAGACTATATATTGTCTGTTTAGCTAGGAAAATACGGCAAGTGGGCAATATAATGTCTGTATCACTGATCACACCCCAGGACGTTCGCCACGATCTCGCACAACGTTTCAAGGCTCGTCGTCTCCTGCTGAACCTCTCCCAGGAAGGGCTTGCGGCACGTTCCGGAGTGAGCTGGAGTTCCCTGAAGCGCTTTGAGCGCACAGGTTTGATCGCCCTCGACTCGTTACTGAAACTCGCTCTCGTGCTGGCTTGCCTCGAAGATTTTGAGAAGCTGTGTGCCCGTGATGAAACCGGCATGTCCACCAAATCTCTTGACCAGCTTCTCGCTAAACCCAGGCTGCGCCGGAAAGGGAGCCTCAAATGACGCCCCCACCCGTAGAGCTGCTCACGGTGAATCTGGATGTTGGTTCGCGGCGCAAAGTTGGCCGTTTGGCGATTCGGAACCGGCAAATCCTCTTCGAATACGACCCGCAGTTCCTCGCCTCCGGTATCGAAATTTCGCCCTTCAGGTTGCCCCTGAAACCCGGCGTCCACGTCTGTCCCGACCAGGTCTTCGATGGCCTGCATGGCGTGTTCAACGACAGCCTGCCGGATGGCTGGGGACGCCTCCTGCTGGATCGCACGGTTGAGAAAGACGGGATGAATCGGCGTCTGCTGAGTTCCCTGGACCGCCTTGCGTGGGTCGGGTGTCAGGGCATGGGGGCGCTGAGCTACGAACCGGAGCTCGGCGGTGGAGAGTGCGACCAGCTCCCGCTGTCTCTCGAAAAACTCGCAGGGGAGGCCGCGATCATGCTCTCGGGAGATAGCGAGACCGTATTTGAAGAGTTGCTTCAACTTAACGGTTCCTCCTCCGGTGCGCGGCCCAAGATCGTTGCGCAGGTGAGCGACGACATGGCCAGGATCTTCCACGGCCAGCTGAAATTGCAGGCAGGTTTCAGTCACTGGATAGTTAAGTTCCAATCCGGGAATGATCCTCGCGACATCGGTGCCATCGAATATGCTTACAGCCTGATGGCCCGCGACGCCGGCGTGGAAATGCCGGAGACACACTTGTTCCGCACCAGGAAACAGGCCTGGTTCGGGGCCAAACGCTTTGACAGGTGCGGAGACCGACGGGTGCATATGCACAGCCTTTCCGGGTTGCTCCACGCCGATCACCGCACGCCGGCCCTCGACTACGACACTCTGCTGCGTGTGGCCCTGGTTTTGACGAAGAACATCATCAACGTGGAAAAAGCCTACGCGCTGGCCTGTTTCAACGTGCTGGCCCATAACCGTGACGATCACCCGAAGAACTTTTCGTTCTTGCTGACAGAGCGCAACGAATGGGTTTTGTCCCCAGCCTATGACTTAACCTGTTCCACTGGTCCGGGTGGCGAACAGAGCACCATGCTGCTGGGGGAAGGCCGTAATCCCGGTATCCCCCACTTGATCGAACTTGGCAGGAAGCACGGATTGAAAACGGCTCCGGACATTCTCGCCCGAGTGCAGGCCGCCATCACCCGCTGGCCACAACACGCCGATCAGGCTGGCATCAGCAGGAAATCCGCCAGCTCGGTGGAAAAACACCATGCGCGCTAACTAACTAAACCAGCAAGCCAGATCCACCGGTTTTTCGCTCGACGGCAGGTTGACGTTCCGGCGTTCGCGTTTGGGTCATTTCCCGTCTATACTCGCGCACGGAGTGGAAACCTGTCTTGGCTGATTGGGGCGATTGCGAATACGGAAAGGCACCGACTCGACCGGAGGATCGTTACGGTGCCCACATACCCGATCCAGGACGACCCGTTACGCTGGAGAGAGTGAAGAAACCCGAAGTCATGAGCCCGGCCGGTTACTGGCCGCAACTCCACGCTGCCATCGAAGCCGGGGCCGATGCGGTCTATTTCGGGCTCAAGCACTTCAGCGCCCGAGCCAAAGTTGGTTTCGAAATTGCAGAATTGCCCGAGGTGATGCGAACTCTGCACGCCCGGGGCGTTCGTGGCTACCTCACTTTCAACACTCTGGTCTTTGAGCACGAGCTCCAGGCCGCCGCAGACGTCATCGCCGAAGTGGCCGCAGCCGGGGTGGACGCTCTGATCGTGCAGGACATCGCCATTCTCAAACTGGCCCGGGCGATTGCTCCGAACCTGGAACTCCACGCCAGCACCCAGATGTCTGTCACCGATTCCGCCGGGGTCCGCTTCGCCCAGTCCCTCGGCGTCAGTCGCGTCACTCTGGCCCGCGAACTCTCCATCTCCGAAATCAAGACCATCCACGAGCAGACCGGCTGCGAGCTGGAAATGTTCGTCCATGGTGCACTTTGTGTGGCGTATTCCGGCCAGTGTTTCTCCTCGGAAGCCTGGGGCGGACGCTCCGCCAACCGGGGCCAGTGCGCCCAGGCCTGCCGTCTTCCTTACGAACTTCTGGTGGACGGGGTGCTCGAACCTCTGGGCGACGCCCGCTACCTCCTCTCTCCAGGCGACCTGTACGCGCTGGAGCAAACTCCCGAAATCGTCGCGGCGGGCGTGGGGGCCCTCAAGATTGAGGGCCGTTACAAGGATGCCGATTATGTGGCCCTCACCACCAATGCGTATCGCCGGGCGGTGGATGCTGCGTGGGCCGGTCAGCCTGTCAACGTGGACCCGGCCGAGAAATTGCGCCTGGAACAGGTCTACTCCCGAGGCTTGGGGGCCCATTTCGTCAACGGCACCGATCATCAGGCCGTGGTTCGGGGCAGGGCACCGCGCCACCGCGGTATCCTCATGGGCACCGTGGTCGAGGTTGGCGAGAGCTCCGTCCGAATTCGGCCCGAGCAGGCTCATCGCGTTGCTCCCCTGAAAGCTGGCGACGGGGTCGTCTTCGACGCTGCGGAATGGCGCAGTCCAGGTGAGCGTGAGGAGGGTGGGCGGGTCTTCAGTGCCGCCGCCCGGGACGGCCTCCTGACTCTCGAGTTCGGCAACCGTGCCGTCAATTTCTCCCGCATCCGCCAGGGTGATCTCCTGTGGCGGACCGATGATCCGAATCTGGCCCAGGTCGTCCGCCCCTTCCTCGAAGCGGCGACACCCGTCCAACGCCAGGCCGTCACCGTGCGCGTCTGCGCCCTCCCCAACCAGCCCCTTCGAACCGATTGGTGGCTGACTGCCAGACCGGAAGTTACCGTTCATGTCACCTCGGAACTGCCTCTCACGGAGGCCCGCAACCGGGGGCTTGGCGACGAACAGCTTCGTGACCAGTTTGGTCGCCTCGGGGGCACTCCCTACATTCTTGAAGGTCTGGAACTGGATATCGAGGGTTCGCTCTTCGCTCCGGTTTCCGTCCTCAACCAGGTGCGCAGAGACGCCGTCAGCGCGCTCGCCGCCCTCCAGCAGCACCATCACCCGGGTCCGATACACCCGGTTCGTGTAGCCACTCCCCAGTCGCAACCAGGCACCTCCCCGCTCCAGCCGCAACTCCATCTGCTGGTTCGCACTCCCGAGCAGCTCGAAGCAGCCGTGGAACTGGCACCTGCCAGCATCACACTCGACTACCTGGACCTCTACGGCCTCCGTCCCTCAGTCGAACGTGTAAAGGCTGCGGGCCTGGCGGTGCGGGTCGCCAGCCCGCGGATTCTAAAACCCGGCGAGTCGCGCATTGTGAATTTCCTCACTAGTCTTGACTGCGAGATCCTCGTTCGGGCCAGCGGCATCCTGCACACCCTGCGGCAACAGGCCACCCACCCTCTCATCGGGGATTTCAGCCTCAACGCGGCCAACGCTCTATCTGCCGCCGAGTATCTTGACCTCGGCCTCGCTCGCCTCACCCCCACCCACGACCTCAACGCAGCCCAGGTTGCCGACCTCGCAAGGGCCGGTGATCCGGGGAAAATCGAGGCCATCGCCTTCCAGCATCTTCCGGTGTTTCACACCGAGCACTGCGTCTTCTGTCGATTCCTCTCCTCCGGCACCAGCTACCGGGACTGCGGTCGGCCCTGTGAGAAACACCGGGTCGAACTGCGGGACCAAAGCGGTCGGGCTCACCCGGTAATGGCCGACGTCGGCTGCCGCAACACCGTGTTCGGGGCTGAAGCCCAGGATGCCAGCCCGCACCTGAAGCTCTGGCTCGAAGCCGGCATCCGGCATTACCGCCTGGAGTTTGCCCATGAGTCAGCGGCGGAGGTCCGGGCCGTAACACTGGCCTGGCAGAAGGCTTTGGCCGGGACGATCACTCCGATCCAGCTGAGTGCTGAACTTCGTGATATTTCTCCGGCCGGCACCACCCAGGGAAGCCTCCATATCGCCGGAAACTACCTGGCGCTCCCCATCCTTCAGTAACCTCCTCGTTATACTGTCTATTTCCATGCCCACGCTCGATATAAACGAGATCTGTAAGATCCTGCCGCACCGTTACCCCTTCCTTTTGGTTGATCGCATCCTCGAAGTTGACGATGAAAGTATCGTCGGCATCAAAAATGTGACGGCGAATGAGCCCTTCTTCCAGGGCCACTTCCCCGATTTTCCCGTCATGCCCGGCGTCCTGATCATCGAAGCCATGGCCCAGACTGCAGGCATTCAGGTCCTGCGCAGCATCCCGGACCGTGACAAGAAGCTGGTGTTTCTCGTCTCCGTAGATGGGGCGCGGTTCCGCCGTCCCGTTGTGCCAGGAGACCAGCTACGTTTTGAAATGCGTGTCATCAAGCGCAAAGGCTCGGTGGCCAAGATGGCGGGCAAGGCTTACGTCGACGGCAAAGTTGTCGCCGAAGCCGAAGTGATGTGCAAGCTCGAAGATAAGGTCGACCCAAATGCCGCGCCTGCCGCTGTCGTTGTTGAGGCCGCTCCGGCAGTTCAGGCGGAATAATGCCGGTCCACCCGACGGCAATCGTCGATCCGGGCGCACGGCTTGATCCTGCCGCCGAGATCGGGCCTTTCTGCGTCATTGGGCCCGAAGTGGAAATTGGGGCCCGGACCCGGCTGATGGCCAACATCTATGTCGAAGGTCCGACAACTATAGGAGAAGATAATATCTTCTTCCCCTACTGCTCCGTGGGTGTAGCGTCCCAAGACCTGAAGTACAAGGGCGAGCGGGCGTTTACCCACATCGGAAGTCGGAATCGGATCCGGGAATTCGTCACCATCCACCGAGGTACCGAGGGCGGTGGCTCTATCACATCCATCGGCGACGACTGTCTGCTGATGACTTATGCTCACGTTGCTCACGACTGCCGAATTGGTGACCACGTCATCTTGGGTAACAGCGTTGGTCTCGCCGGGCACGTCACCGTGGAAGACTGGGCGGACATCAGTCCTTTTAGTGGTGTGCATCAATTCTGCCGCATCGGGCGCCATTCCTTCATCGGGCCGTACAGCGTCATCAAGCAGGACGTAATGCCTTATTCTTTAACGAGTTATCAGCCAGAAGTGAATGTGTACGGTGCGAACTCCATCGGGCTGGGACGTCGAGGTATCGATAAGGCGTCGATTGAAGCCCTGCAAACCGCTTTGCGCCTTCTGACTCGTGCCGGGCTGAATACTTCGCAGGCGGTGGACCGTATCCGCGCTGAGGTTCCGCCGTGTCCGGAAGTCGAAACCCTGCTTGAGTTTATCGCGACTTCCGAACGTGGCGTTGTAAAGGGATGAGATACGGCATCATCGCCGGAAATGGCAGATTCCCGGTGCTGGCGCTGGAAACGGCGCGCAAGCAGGGGGATGAGGTCGTCGTGTTCGCCATCCGCGAGGAGGCGTCTCCGGAAGTGGAGTCCCTGGCTTCTAAGTGCTACTGGATCTCGCTGGGGGAGCTCGGCAAACTGATTGATGGCTGCAAAAACGAAGCCATTTCGAAGATCATGATGGCTGGTCAGGTGAGGCACGCCAAGATCTTTTCGAATATTCGACCCGATTGGCGACTCGCCAAGGTCCTGCTCACACTGGCTACGAAAAACACCGATTCTCTAATCGGTGGAGTTCAGCAAGTTCTTTTGAATGAAGGAATTGAGTTGGTCGACTCAACTCTATTGTTGAAGCCACTTCTGGCCACTGCCGGGGCCATGAC
>RGPS01000230.1 GCA_010084195.1 Terriglobia bacterium | reverse complement strand
CGGTGGCACCGTTGTTGAAGGGGCTGGGAGCGCTGAGGTCGCCCAGAACACTGATGCTGGGGGTGTTGGCGAGGAACGAATCCAGGTTGCCGAACGCGTAGGTGACACCGCCGAGGCGATCCGTGTAGAGGCGGACCTGGCGGAATTCGCCGCCGAACTTGAAGTTGTGGTTGCCTTTTATCCAGCTCAGAGTATCGGAGTAGCTGAGTGAATAGTTGGTGTACGGCTGCGCGCGGCCGTTGGTGGCGGAACTGGCGCGCACCAGACCGGAGGGAATCGAGATACCGGCACTTGCGCCCTGTCCGCCGATGCCCACGAGGACGTTGGCACCAGTGATGTTTAGAGTGGTGGCGGAAAGATCCAGGCCCGGGACGACGGGTGCAACACCGTTGGTGCGCGTCTTGGGGCCGTTGTAACCGAACTTGATTTCGTTCACGATGGAGGGCGAAACAATGCGCTGAAAGCTGGCCACGCCGTTCTGCGTGGTGGCCTTCTGCTGGAAGGCGCTGCCGGAGACATCGAAGGGCGCGTTGGAGGTGCCGTCATCGCGGAACCAGCGGACGTAGAAGGTATTCTTGTCGTTCTGATGGTAATCGAGGCGAACGCTTTCGGAATTTTCGTTGACCACGGCGCGGCCATCCAGCTGCGCAATATCGAAATCCGGATTCGAGGTGGCACCGCGGTTGCCCAGCGGGAAGGCACCGAACAGCGGCTTGATCTGGGAGTCCACACAGCGACCGGCCACGCCGCTGCCGCACACAGGCAGGTTGCGAATGGCGGCTGACGGTGTCTGGCCGACGAGGGCGATACCTGCATGTTGCCGCAGACCTTCATAATGCGAGAAGAAGAAGAGCTTGTCCTTGATGATTGCCCCGCCCACCGAACCGCCGAACTGGTTCAGGCGGAGCGGATTCTTGTTCACGCCATCGAAGTAATTGCGGGCATCCATCGCGTCGTTGCGAATGTACTCGAACAGGCTGCCGTGCAGTTCGTTGCCGCCCGATTTCGTAATGATGCTGATCTGGCCGCCGGTCCCGGTGCCGTATTCGGCGGGGTAGTTGCTGGATTCCACGCGGAACTCCTGCACCGTTTCGAGGCTGGCCTGCAGGCGGAAGGCCGAGGAAGTCTGGCCGTTCAGGTTGCCGGGCGAGGCATCCACAATCGCGGAGCCTTCCACGCCATCGAACTTTACTGCGTTCTGTTGATTCGACTGCCCACTAAAGCGGATGTTGTCAAAGGAACCGCCGCCGGAGGACTGCGCTCCGGGAGTCAGGAGGTACAGCTGCGAAATCTGGCGCCCGTTGATGGGCATTTCCGCCACTTCGCGGGCATTTACGTTGGCTCCGACGGTGGCGGAACTGGTTTCCACCACGGCCAGATCGCCGCCCGAAATCGTGATGGAGGTGGTGACGCCCGCAGCCTGCAGGGCGATGTTCAGGGTTCTTTCCTGGCCGACCGCCAGGTTGATGTCTTTGTATGCAGCCGGTTCCAGCCCGGCGGCGGTTGCGGTAACGGAATAGGTGGAGGCAGAAAGGCCGGGGGCGAAGTAGATGCCGGAAGCGTTGCTAACCGCTTCACGTGCCGCGCCGGTCTTCTGGTTAACAATTTTGACGGTGACGTTCGGGAGGATACCTCCCGAAGCGTCAGAAACGGTGCCGGTGAGGCGGGCCTGATCCACCTGCGCGAAAGCGAGCTGTGTGAAAGCGAGGCCTGTGATCAGGGAGAGAGAAAGTGTCAGTTTGGTGAATGTCATCTTGGACACTTTCAGGCTAAAAGAGAAACCGTTACAATTCGGTTACTCAACAGTTAAGATTGCGTCACTAATGCGTTACTGTCCTGAAACAGGTCCAAAAACGTGAAAAAAGGCCGGATCCTCAGGGGGATCCGGCCTCGGGTGGGGGTGTTACTGACTGTAATTGTTACGGTTTGATGTCATTTTCGATCAGGAAGCTGGTCCATTCTTCGGTCCAGTTGTCATCTCCGATGCCGCCGATAAACTTCGCCGTCTGGTCGAAGAAACCGTCATCGGGAGGCGAAATCCAGCCGGCGCGGAACAGGGGGCTGCCGAACAGGCCCATAAAGTCCGGATCGCTGTACTCGAAGGGACGGGTGATGAACGGATCGCTGAACAGGAAGTTCTTGCCCGCCCCGTTGCCCTTCTGGCCCTGTGCGTACAACTGGTCGTAAGCTGCCGTGATCTGCCCGGTGAGCGTGTTGGCACCCCGGCCGCCGATGTTGTTGTTGTAGCAGAGTATGCCGTTCATCGTCAGGTTGCCGAGATCAGCCTGGGCCTGCGTGGTGGCATCAGAGACGCTGATACAGGGGCTGAAGTAATTGAGGAATGCAAGGTTGTTAAATGACCCTCGACTCCCTCGTCTGACAAACAGACCAGGAGCAGCCGCTTCGTCGAAACCCGGGGTACCGCTGCCAAAGTAGGTGATGTTGTAGAACGTGGGGTTCGAGAACGGTAGCGCCGCGTTGTCGTATTCGCTGTTGTCACCTTCCACGCCGCGATTACCGGCAGAGTCGGCCGACTGGTACATCAGGCCGTACTGCACCCGGCCCGTATAGCCAAGCTGGTAGTCCGTGTAGTCGTCGGCGCAGTTGCCGCCAACCAGCCACTTGGCATCGTTATTGCCGCCGAACCACTCGAAGCAATCATCCTTGCCTTCAATCGCCTGCAGGTGTTCAGAAACAGTCTGCTTACCGCAGCCGCCCCAGGTGAACGAGTTCAGTTCGTTGTTCGGGGAGAGGATCGTGCCGGCGTACTCCACGCGAACATACTTCAGCGAACCGCAGCTGTGGTTCGCGTCGGTACCACCGTACAAGCTGTCCGGATTGCCGACCAGGCCTTCAATGTAGAAGGTGCCGGGGGCATTCCTGCAGCCTGCCGGATCGCCGCTGCAGGTAGCACCGGAAGAGATATTGCCACCGACGTTGATGGGTGCCTTACCCAGCATCACAAGGCCACCCCAGTCGCCGCGGATGCGGGAACCGAAGGCCTGCGAACTCGTCATCACGATCGGCCGCGATTGCGTTCCATTCGCGACAATTCTGCCGGACTGAGTAATGATCAGGGCGGAGGGGGGCGACGTGCCCGGCTGCCCGAACACGAAGGTGCCCGGTTCAACCGTCAGCGTTGCGCCGTTCTTTACGTAGACAATGCCCTTCAGGTCCCACTGCGTATCAGCTGTGAGCGTCCGGTCGGCAGTTATATCGCCGGTAATGGTCGTCGCGTTCCGGACGACGCCGATCTTCATGTAGGAGGTCTTCAGGACCCGCGTTCCGGTATAGTCACGAAGCTGAATTGCAATCGTGTGCATGCCATACTCTGCGGGCATCGTCAGGGCAGGGAACTTGCCCCCCGTGCCAATCAGCGTCGCCTTAGCGGCGTCCGTCAGAACTGCCGGCTGCAGGGTGTCCGGTGAGTTACCGTTGATATCCGTCGGAGTTTCTGTGTTCCCCGGCAGATATGTCTTTACGCCTGTCTGGTTGTTTTGGCGATACACAAACGTCGTGTAAGGATACAAATCCCCATTCGTCTTCACGGTCCACTTCAGCGTCAGAGCCTCGCCCGCGCGGTAGACGTACTTGTTGCTCCATGAGTACATAGAGACCCGGGCACGGGGGCCGTTGTAGACAACGGCTTTCGGGTCAAGTCTTCCTGGCGTGACAAGGTTCGCGGTAGTCACCTCAGCCGGGGTTACGTCCTGCGCAGGCGCTGCGATTGCAGCCAGTCCCAGCAGTGTAAGCGATACGATTCGCATAATTTCTCCTTTTGAAAGTTATTTCTGAAAACTAAAAGATCGAATAGTTCAGGCCGATTGAAAACGTACGGCCAAGCTTGTACTCCCGCTGCACGAAGGGGCCCTGTGTCCAGCGGTAGGGGTTGTCACTCAGATTTTGCGCATCGAACCGTACGGACCAGCGGCTCTTCTCACGCGGTGTGTACTGGTAGACAAAATCCAGCAGGGTGTTGCCTTCCTGGTAGATGTCCGGAACCCGGAACGTTCCCACGTCTGAGATACGGCGCGAGACGCGGTTTGCGTAAAAGCGGGCGTCGGAGTGGAGCTTTGCTTTTTTCCACTCCACAATGCCGTTCACGATGTACTTCGACTGCCCCAGCAGAGGCCGTGTCTGCGACGTCACGATCGTCGCATCTTCGGGCTTGATCTGAATGGAGGAATCGACGAACGTCAGGTTCGAGGAAACCCCGAAATCTTTCAGCTTCGGGGTGAACGTCCCCAGCGAGCGCCGGAACTCCAGTTCGAAGCCGATATTTCGAGCCGACTTCGCATTCACGTACGTCTGGCGCAGATCGTTTGAGGGCACAATGGTTTGCTCAATCGGCTGATCAAACCTCTTCGCGAAAACACTGGCCGCGATCAGCTGGTTGCCACCAGGAAACCACTCCCAGCGGGCATCAAAGTTTTGTACCTTTGCTCTCTTCAGGTTTGGGTTTCCAGCCGTCACAAAGCCACCCAAAGTGTTATTGAAATCGAACGGAGACAGTTCCCGAAAGTCCGGTCGCGAAACTGTTTCGCTGAACGAGAACCGCAGATTCTGCTTCGCGGTAGCCGAGTAGATCAGGTTCACGGCCGGTCCCGGGTCGGTATTATTCAGGCCCGCATTGACCGGCTTCGCGTTGGGAACACGGTTGTCAAAAGTGATTACTTTCTGGTCGGAGTTCTCGATGCGGATGCCGCCTTCCAGCCTCCACTTTGCTCCCAGTGTCAGATCCACCATCGCATAGCCCGCCATGATATTCATCTCGGCGTTGTAGGCGTCAGTAGCGCGGGTGAACTCGATGATCTGGAAACCATTGGGTCGGATATTGGCCTCTCCGAACAGTTGATTGCTCGGCAGGAACAAGTCCAGCGTGGTGCGCTGCTGCGGCGCATACAGGAAGCGGCGAGCCTGGAAGTCGCGGCGCCGAATCGTACCCCGGAAGCCCATCTTGAAAAGACCGCTCACGCTGCCCTTCATGAACGGCACGCTGTAGTCGCCCTGCGGTTCGTAGATGTTGTCCGCCAAATTTGAATAGAACCGCAGTCCGGAACTCCCCGAAGCGGAGAAGATGTAACGTCCATCGGGCAACAGGTTGCGAATCACTTCCCGCAGATCGGGTTCGTCACGATTCGACCGGGAGTAGGTGAACTGCCAGCGGAAGAGACTGTTGCGCCACTTCGCCACAGAGTGTTCGCCGTCCACCGAAGAAGAGATCAGCCCGCGCTCGACGTAGTGGAGTCGCTCCGCTGCGATATCGCCCCCAACGCCGCCGTCGTATCCCGAAAATTGCCGGGATGACTTGTCGGAGTCGTGCGTGTAAGTATTTCGGAATACGATCTTGTTGGCCGGAGTGAGTCGGATGGCTACGTTGAACACCGCGCCCAGGCGGGCCGATTCCGTGTATTCCTTAAAATCTTTGTACTCAGTAAAGATCAAAGGCGAGCCCGCACCCTGCCGGATGTAACGCTGTAGTTCCTTCTGCAGTTGCGGCTTGTTCGAGAAACTCACTGCGGCCACAATACCCACGCGACCATAGGTTCCGCCTCCCATGCCCGAGAAATCAACCTGCGGTCTCGCCGTAGCGCTTGTCGGCTGCCAGTTGTTTGAGAAGGACCGCCCAAAGGTCTGCAGTTCGGCCGGAGTAAACTGGCCCTGGAAGAGCCTGGCGTTTGCCGGAATACCTGCGGGCAGGCCGCGAGCCCCCGAGCCATAGCCGAAGAAGTCCCCCGAACTCGCCGGCGACGTCAGGAACGGGTTGTTGGTCGTGAGCGTGTTGTACCCTGTCTTGACCGAGAAATTCAGAATCTTCTGGGTGGGGAAATCCACCGTTTTCATCTGCACAAGGCCGCCCGAGAATTCGAGAGGCAGATCCGGAGAGTACGTCTTGGTGATCTGTATGTTCTCAATCATTCCCGTGGGAAACAGATCGAGGGATACAACCCTCTTCTCGGGCTCAGTGGTCGGCACTACAGCTCCGTTGAGTTGTGTGGAGCTATAACGTTCGCCTAAACCACGGACATAGACGAAGCCATCGCCAACCACGCTGACACCTGTTACTTTTTCAAGAGCGGCCGCAGCATTGCCGGAAGTGCCGGACGCCAGTTCCGACCGGCTGATCGAGTCACTTACTGTTGCCGACAACTTTCGCTCTGTCAACATTGCTTCAGCGGTTGCTTCCATCGCGCCGATCTTTTCCACGACGTCAATGCTGGTATTGGTCTGAGTCAGATCGGACATCACGGTACTCGCGTCCGAATTCTCGTTGTCTTTTACAACAACATCGGTCAGCTGGACCTTTGAGTACTTATCCGCCGAAAACTCCAGAGTATAAGTGCCGGGTGACAGACTGATGACGTACTTACCCTGCGCGTCAGTAAGTGTCTTTCCGTCCGACTGGCCATTGATGGCAATGGATGCCCCGACAACCCCCCGCCCCGAGCGGCTGTCAAAAATAGTGCCGGAAACGGTACCCTTGCCGCCCTGAGCGAGAAGAGCGACGGCGCCGACCAACAGCAATGTGAGCGTTTTCAGGCTACTGGACAAACACGGCCACCTGATTGGAATCGACACCGTCAATAAAGATGCTGACGGGGACCTTGCCGGTTATAAAAGCGAGGTTCGGAACCACGACGTTGATCTGCCACAGACCGGGTGAAGATGGGTTGAGACCCGAGTACTTGACCTCTGCCACCACGCCACTGATGAAGACCTGCGGGGTGGATTTGGTCTCGACAAGAGGTGCCGCACCTGGAGCGACTCCATCCGTGTAAGCGGTTTTGAAAGCGCCAGGACCAGTGCCGTAAATCGAGATAACTTCGCCCTTCTTCGCGGGCAGGGCCGCGGAATTCTCGATACCGCTCTGGTTGATAATCGCGCCCTTCGGAGGATTGGTGCCTTCCTTCTCGAAGATACCGGGCGCCGCAGAAATAATGCGAACCGTGCCGTTGGTGCTGGTGGTCGGCGCAGTAACTGCTACGGGCTGTAATCCTGCTGTAACACCGGCGGGCACCAGGAATGTGACCTGGGCTTGCTGCGCGGTAATTTGACGAACATCAAACAGCGGAGCGGCAATGCCGTTCACTGTCAGCCTGACGCCCCCGAGTGTTGTCGGGAAGGGGAGCGTCGTCGCTGTCGCGGTTGTGAGTCCTCCGACGGTGACGAAAGCGGCAGCCCAGGAGCCTGCTGCAACGCCCTGATTAGTGGCGAAGCTGGCAGCGTTTACTACGGCAACCTGGGCCTGAAGAGCGCTGCAAAGCAGCAGGGAGACGAGGAGTAGTTTTCGATACATGTGAGCCTGTGGGGAGAAATCTCAGTTTAGTGGCCCCATGTTACAAAAGGATGTCTGTAAAGTTAAAAGAACCCACGCGACGGCGTATGTTGGGTTAGTCACGAAATAGTAACTAAAGCGCAATGAAAACGTCACTGAGGCTGGCACTGGAGAGTCCTCCGGGAACAGTTTGGAGTCGGTTGCTAAAGGCGCTCAAACGAGCAGATGCAGTCGTTCAGCCCCGACCCGGGCCGTTGGGGGCCAGGGCACCAGGCCGAGGCTCGAGGTCGGTTCGTAACTACAGTGACATGGAAATGTAATAAATGAAAAGGTGTGGATTCAGGAGGACAACGTGGTCATCTCAAGCATGGCGTACCTGTACCGGCGGATCCGGAGCGGTGGCA
>RGPS01000229.1 GCA_010084195.1 Terriglobia bacterium | reverse complement strand
GCGGGGAACGCCGGCTGGAAATCCCGGCATTACAGGCGGCGCTGGAAATGCGCCGCGCGCGTGGCAGGGGTTTTGCCAGCAATCGCGCGAGGTCAATACCCCTGCCACGCGCGCGGCGCATTTCCAGCGCCGCCTGTAATGCCGGGATTTCCAGCCGGCGTTCCCCGCGCCAGCGGAAGGCTAAATCACCCACGCCGCTGGCCTGCCGTGGCGTCACGTAAATCGCGCCGGCAAAGCGGCGCAACACGTGGGAGCCGATATCCACGCACACGCGTGCATCATTGCGCGCCGTGATAATTTGCCGCAAGGCTTCGCCAAGCCGCCGTGCGTCCGGCATCGCCACGCCCCGCGACGCCAGAAAATAGCGCAACAAATTCCGCGCCCGCGCCGCCGGCAATGGCTGCAAGGCGGCGACGGACAACGATTCGCCCATAAACGCGCCCGCGCCATCCATGCGCGCCAGATCATCCAGTAGTTGCGACGCATCCGCCATGTGCGCGCCAGCGCGCGACAAAGCATTGCGGTAATCCGGCACCCGCGCTTCGATGAGCGGCAGCACTTCCGCCCGCATTTCGACATACTTGCCGGACGCCGAAACGCCATCGGCAAACTCCAGTCCGCCCGCCTCCCCGGCGAACCCAAAGCCAAATCCGTCATTTATCTGTTCATGTGCGGCGGCGTCAGCCACATCGACACCTTCGACCCCAAGGACAACAAACTCGCAGGCAAACTCATGGACGCTGTCGGCTTCGGTGACAACCTCGCCGAAATGAAGCGTCCCGTCATTCCATGCCTCCGGACTTTCAAACAATACGGCCAGTCCGGCATCCCCGTCTCCGACTGGTTCCCGAACATCGGAGGAGTGATTGACGATATCGCCGTCGTCCGCTCCATGTTCTGCCACCAGACCAACCACTTTCCGGCGGTTCTGGAGCACGCGACAGGAAAACCCCTGCGCCAGTTCGAACACCCGGCCCTCGGCAGCTGGGTGAACTACGCGCTCGGTACCGCCAACAAAGATCTTCCGGCGTTCGTCAACCTGGGACGCCCCTCCTCCCCCGTGCAGCTAACCGGAGGCTATCTCGGAGCCAGTTACGCGGCCACGCCCTTTCAGTCCGGCGATGTTCCTATTCCCGATTTGCTCCCGCCCTCTTCTTCCAGTCGAGTCGAACGAGACCGCCAGATGCAGTTGCTCGGCGAACTAAACCGTCAGTTCCGCGACGACTACGCCATCGAATCAGACATCGCCGCCCGAGTGAAGGCCTACGAACTCGCGGCCAACATGATGCTGAAAGCTCCGGCCATCGTCAGCTTTGACAAAGAGCCCGACCACGTGAAGGAAATGTACGGAATAGGAGAAAAGGAGACCGACGACTTCGGTCGCCAGCTTCTCCTCGCCCGTCGCCTGGTGGAAAACAACGTTCGCTTCATCCAGATCTGCCACGCAGGAGGAGGCAACGGCTCCTGGGACGCCCACGACGACATGCGTACCCACGGCCCTCTTTGTCGGGCGGTAGACAAACCTATCGCAGGCCTTATCAAAGACCTGAAACAAAGAGGCATGCTCGACAGCACCCTGGTCGTCTTTACCAGCGAATTCGGGCGAACTCCCTGGTCCCAGAACACTAAGGGGCGCGACCACAACGGCCTCGGTTTCACCTCATGGCTAGCCGGAGGAGGAGTTAAAGGCGGAGTCATCGAAGGCGCCACCGACGAGGTCGGCTACAAGGCCGTAGAAAGCCCCCACTACATCTCCGATCTGCAGTCGACAGTCCTCAACCAACTGGGCCTGAACTACAAGAAAATGGACTTCGTCCTGAACGGTCGCCCCTTCCATTTGGTGGAAGAAGGCGGCGGGCCAATCACGAAGATCCTCAGCTAACCTGCCACCCGCAGCCCGCCCGACGTGCTACGAACCGCGGGGCAAATCGCCGACCCGCAGGTGCGGCACAGCGATAGAATTGGCGTGAAGGTCGGAATGACTACCCTCGATCAGTTACGGGTTGAAAAGCGGGACGCGATACTGCGCCTTGCCACCTTGCACGGCTGTCGAAACGTCCGGGTTTTTGGTTCCCTGGCGACCGGCAAGAAAGGCCAGGCAAGCGATGTGGATTTTCTGGTCGACCTGGACGAGGGGCGCAACCTGTTCGAGCTGGGTGGACTGCTTGCCGACCTCAAAGACGAATGGCAGCGCGATGTCGACGTGGTGGAGACACGATGCATTCACCCCTACATCCGGCAGCGCGTATTGCGAGAAGCCCTGGTCCTGTAGGCATGACCCTGAAAGACCCGCGACTGTACCTCATTCACATAGAGGACTGCTGTAGCAAGATCCTTACCTACACACCCGAATTGGGTGCCGACTAGCCAACGTCGCCCGTGGTGGTGGATGCGGGTTGCCGGAATATTGAGATCCTCGGAGAAGCTGCGAACCGTCTCGACGCCGAATATCGGAATGCCCATCCGGCAGTACCTTGGCGGAGTCTGATCAATCCACGAAATCTCCTCATACATGCCTACGACCAGGTGAACCCGGCGGTACTCGGGGGATTGTGGAGCGCGATATCCCGAGACTGGCGGAGGCAGTCAGACGTTGCTCCACGAGAATTCGGCGGGGTCCGGATCGCCGGCCTCATCAAAGACCTGAAACTGCCCCGAAATACCCGGGGCCGCGATTACGACGGCCTCGGTTTCAGCGCCTGGTTAGCCGGAGGAGGACTGCATCCTGGGCGGCCAATCACGAAGATTCTGACATTCTGACATAGTACGTGCGCTTTGACTTGCTATGTCGTACGTGTCATGGTGAAGACGTGCACCTGACCCCGTCCAAACTCCGTCAGAACATCTACAATATTCTCGACGGCATCCTGGAAACGGGGGAGCCTGTTGAGATTGAGCGCAAGGGCCGGATGCTTCGAATCGTTGCGGACGCCCCGCACGTTTCCCGCCTCGCCTGCATGAAAAAACGCCCAGGCCTGATTAACGGAAATCCGGAAGACCTGGCTGAAATTGACTGGTCTGCTACCTGGAACCCGGACGAAAACCTCTGACCTACCTCGACACTCACGTTGCCCTGTGGCTCTGCACGTGTGAAGTCCAACTCTCCGCCGGGGCCTTGCAAGAGATAGACACGGGCGTATTGCGACTGTCTCCCATGGTGCTCTTTGAGCTAAAGCTCCTTCAGGAGACTGGCAGACTAAACGCAAGTCCGGAAGATTGGCTGGCAATACTCCAGCGTGATTTCGGCGTGATTGTCTGCACGATTCCCTTCCATCGGGTCATCAGCGCTTCGTACAGCGAAGCCTGGACACGAGATCCCTTTGACCGTCTCATCGTCGCCAACGCGAAAGTCGCCGGCGGCAAACTCATTTCAAAGGACCGCCGAATCCGGGACCACTTCCCGGACACTATTTGGTAAACGCGACCTTACAGATCGCCGACCCGCAATCCCGCGAACCCTCGTGGTACTCGATCCGGTCAGCCAGGATCGTCCGCGTTGTTGCACCAGTTCACGGCACTTCTGCCACCGGCGGCTCCGGCTGGCTGCGGGACCGCTAGACTAAAGTTATGCCGGTTTTCGAACGCAGCGTTTTGATTGATGCCCCGGTCGAAGAAGTGTTCGCCTTCCATGAACAGCCGGACGCACTAACTCTGCTGTCGCCGGCCTTCCCGCCCGTCCGCCTGTTGCATCGCACAGGGAAAGGTCTGGAGCCCAATTCGCGGGTGGAACTCCGGATTGGCCCTTTCCATTGGGTCGCGCTCCATACCACCTACACCCGCAACCGTCGCTTCGAAGACCATCAGGAGTCGGGTCCGTTCGACCAGTGGATTCACCGGCATGATTTTGAGTCGGTTGGCGGGCGTACCCGCCTGACGGACCGAATTGAATACCGGCTGCCTGGCGGGCCAATTTTCAATGTCCTTCTGGGCTGGGTTGTTAATTTGGGCCTGCGCAACATGTTCCGATACCGCCACAACGTCACCAGGCAACTTTGCGAAAAAGCCTGAATAAGACCTGTCTTATCGTTGGTGCCGGGATGGCGGGCCTCACGGCTGCTGCGGAACTCAGTGCCTGCGGCTGGGAAGTCACCATTCTCGACAAAGGCCGGAGTGTCGGGGGCCGCTTGGCCACTCGTCGGCTTGGCAGCAGCCGCCTTGACCATGGGGCCCAGTTCTTCACGACCCGGAGCGAGGAATTCATCCGCGCAGTGGCTGGCTGGGAAATGGCTGGCTGGGTAGAACCCTGGTACAGCGACGAAGGCCACATCCGCTACAAGGGTGTCGGCGGGATGAATGCATTGGCAAAGCACCTGGCCAGCCCCTTTCTGGTTCGAACGGAGACCAGGGTGCAGACTCTCGCAGCCATCTGCGATCGCTGGCAGGCCACCACAGAATCGGGCGAGGTCTTTGATGCCGATGCGCTCATCCTGACACCACCCGCGCCCCAGGCCGCATCGTTATTGGCCGGCCTCGCTCCCGATGTGTCCGCCACTCTCGCCCGGATCAACTTTGACCCCTGCTTCGCACTGTTGTTGACCCTCGAAGGCCCCAGTCTGATCCCCGCTCCCGGTTACGCTCGTCCCGCCGACGGCATGATCGAGTGGTTGGCCGACAACACACAAAAGGGTGTGTCTGAGGGGCCTGCGGCTATCACGGTTCACGCCACCGGCGCGTTCACGAGGGCGAACCTTGACGCGCCTGGGGACGAGGTGACTCGCCTTTTGCTGGCTGCCGCCGAGCCCTTTCTCGGCAGTGCCGTTACAGCCTCACAACTCCACCGCTGGCTCTATGCAAAGCCTCCCGCGGATAACTACTCCATGTGCCTGTTCAGTGATCACATCGCACCTGTGGCGGTCGCCGGAGACGCCTTCGCAGGGGCCCGGGTGGAAGGGGCCTGGCTCTCAGGCCAGGCAGCCGCACACCGGATCGACCGCAGTCAGTGACGTCTTGATAAATCCCTGACGGAGCCAACTATGGCAGTGCCCCCACTGCTCCGTTTGGCGATACCTGGCCGACATTCAGGCCGACATTCAGCTGGGACGTGCGCCGTCGGGGCTCCAAAAGTCAGGCCTCCGGGTTTGTGGCTCAATAGAGGACGGGTCCGTCGGCAGTGCCTCCCAGCGGCACGTGAAGGCTCTATCATGGCGCGCAACAAAAACCCGGCAACTACAGTCTTGCCGAATCACCGGCTTGCCGGGGTTGGAGGAGGCCAACTGTCGTATTTGGGATCACTCGATTTGCTTCTTCCCCGCCTGTTCGGCTGCTATCCATCACTCCGTGCGGGTTGTGTTACGGTTTATCGCTGTCCTGTTGGCCTTGGTCCAGACCTCGAATGGCCGCTTTTATATGGATCCTGACGGCACTGCCTACGCTGACATTGCCAGAGCCTGGCTGTGCGGCGACTGGGGGCTTGCCCTCAATGGCTACTGGAGTCCCCTCTATTCGTGGCTTCTGGCGCTCATCTATGGTGTTGTTCAGCCCGGCCCTGCAGGTCAAATCATCGCGACTTTGACGGGTTTCCTGTTCCTCCTGGTCGCGTGGGAGTGGCTGCTTGCGGAGTGGCTGCTTGCGGAGTGGGAAGGTGCCGCCGGGCCGGCCACCCATCCCCGCCTGGTTATGCTGGCTGGCTAGTGTGGCCTGATTTGGGTCGGCCTGCGGCTGAATGACATGATCTTCACGTCGGCCGATATTCTGGTCACTGCGATCACCATTACCTGTTGTGCCTTTCTGCTCCGAATTCAACGGGGACGTGTGCCGTTCTGGTTTTTCGCCACCTTCGGCTCCCTGCTGGCACGAACTGGTCCCGGTACCATTGATCCGGCGGGGTGACCTGCCCTTTATCTACTACCGCAAGCTGGATGGTGGGCAGTAACCGCCTGTAAATCAGAGGAAGCGGTGCCGTTCGGCCGGTGTGGGGAGTCGACAGGTGATCGGCTTGCTGAACCAGCGCTGGCGATTGCGGGAGAATGCATCGTAGGCGGGGTCTCGCCAGCTTGCGGGGACGATTCGAAACAGGCCAAGTGCGGAGAACGGCGCGCCGAGCAGGGTGAAGATTCGCAGGACGGCATCGGAGCGGAGCAACACCTTTTCGGCTTCCACCACGATGATGGAACCAACTCCGCCAGGAGGGATTCCGTGTTGTGCTGCAAACCGCGCACCTGTCACTGACTGGCGCGCGGTAAAGCGAAAGACCTCCCGCTTGTCAAAACGCAGCAGAAAATCGATCCACCGGCTGCAAACGCTGCATTCTCCATCAAAAACGATGACTGCGTGCTGTTTCACTGTTTCTCCACCCTCAGAGACCTTTGGAAGCGGCCAGTTCCAGTCGGGTGCCGGAGGCGTCGCTGATGATGATCTTTCCACCTTCCAGCTTCACGTCGTCCACGCGGTGCAGATTGGCAGGCACCGCTGCGTAGAACATGAGGAAATGGGATTCGATTTTGCCTTTGGCCGGCAGCCAGCGATAGGTGGGTGTTCCAAACAGCGAACCCATGGAAATGGCCTCGCGGCGGGGAACGTCATAGGGTTGCGTGCCGAATTCAAGGCCACGGACCAGTTCGGTCGGAGAAGGGTAGTTGCCCCAATGCTGCATCCAGGGATAGTCGTCGCGGCGAAATACGTAGCCGTAGATCAGGTGCTTGTCTGTGTTCAGAATGACGGCCCATTCGAGTTGGCGGTTCGGATCCATCTGGGTGGCCGAGTGGTCCAGAAAGTGGGGATTGGCAGGCATCTCGCTCAGGTCCACGGTGGTGCCATCGAGGCCGGGGGCGAGGGGCCACGTGAAGTCGATCCCGGGCTTGAGGCGGCGCTGGGTTCTGGCCGGGCCGGGACCCCGGCCGGGTTGGTTGATCACGTACGGCCGGGTCTGGGAACGGGTGCCCGAGAGATAGACGGCGGCTTTGCCAGCTTCGAGGAAGGGGGCACCTGCGGTGGCGTGTTCCGCCCAGGCGACCGGACGGTCGAAGGCCAGCAGGTTCTCCAGAATGCTATCCACATAGATCACGCTTTCGCCTTCCACTATGCGGAAGGTTCGGGTGAAATTTTCCTGAAGCAGGGGGAGGGTACCCTTCATGGTGACGGAGTCTTTGGCGCGAGTGACGGCCAGGTTCAGAAGGTGCGCTTCTCCATGCCCGGGGAGGCCGGCAGTGCGCTCCTCGGCGGAGGGTTGGCCGAAGCCATCCACGCAGACGAAATGCCCGAATGAGGCACCAAAGGTGGCCGGGCGACCGGCATCGCGGGCCAGTTTCACGGGATTCCAGAGGGGGCTCAGTTTTGCGGCGTCGTTCGTCATGACGAGGTTCGCCATGATTGCTCCCTGGGGGAACAGGGTCATCTTCAGGTTGCTGTTTGCGAGTTCGAGGGCCGGTTGGCCTTCGAAGGTGGTGTCCTGACCGAGGGCTGAGGTGAGGAACAGTGTAAGGAACAGAAGTTTGGGCATGCGTGTCGGCTACTATTGTTTCGCACCCTGATGTTTCGCAACCGCTGTGGCGGGTGCCGGAGGGCCTGGCCGGGGTATGCCATGTTTTCCCGACGAGACATTTTGAAACAAGCGCCGGCTGTTGCCGCCATGGCCTGGCTGGCTGGTTTTCAGGCTCTGGCCTCTCCTTAAATACAGGCTGGTCAAGATCAAGGCGATCAAAGCGATGGGCCTGCACAGTGGCACCTGTTCGCTGATCCGCTTCTACGC